>JADBKO010000050.1 GCA_014896355.1 Bacillota bacterium | reverse complement strand
GTGTTTGACGTGTCGGACGGTTGCGTGCCGGATCCCGCCGAGCCGTCCTGGCCCGTGCGCCGTGGAAGGGGCAGGCTGTATCCGTACTCAATCTGCGCCCATGCCAGGCGGTCGCCTACGAACTGATGATCCCAGTAGCCCGCCAGCAGCGGGGGCCATGGCGCGGCGTACAATTGGCTCTTGGGCACCTTCAAATTGGCGAGGGCGCCATAGAGCCGGTCCCACGTGTAGCGATCCAGGCCGCTGCCGCCCAGGGAGAGCCGGTCTTGGGCAGGGACGGACCCTTCCTGCATGGCCCAGGCCAGCTGGGTGCTGACGCGGTGGGGCCCCAGCTTCAGCCACAGCAGATCGCTGGAGGCCATGATCCCGTAATGGGCCCCCCCGGTGGCGTTCCAGAGGAAGGCCCCGCTCCCCGCAGCCCCGCCTGCGCTTCCGCCTCCGCCCCCAGCCGTCCCGGAGCCCCCGGCTGTGGGCTGGGGCTGCCATTTCCCTGCCTCCACAGTGAAATTGGCCATGGCGGCCGGATAGGCCAGCGCCAGAGTGGCAGACAGCTTATCGTCGCGCCCGGCGCCAAACGGGGGCAGCTGGGACCCTCCTGCAGCGCTGGGCGCGACGGAGGGCTGCCACAGAACCGGCGTCCAAAGGCGGCTTTGCCCAGAGAGGATAATTTGCCAGGGCGCAAAAGCCGAGCTGGCGGCGGGCCCCAGGCCAATCTGCGCGCCGTAGCCGGTTTCCTCCTGCCAGGCAGAAGCCAGATCCTGCGGCTGCACCGCTGTGCCTGAGAGGGTATAGGCGGGATAAAGCCCCAACCAGCGTACGCGGTTGAAGGCTTCCACCTGCACCGGGATCTGGCCGGCGATGGGGGCGCTGGCCCAGGCCCGGTAGCGAAGCCGCTGGCTGGTCCAGCCGTAGTCGGCGCCGGCACCGAATTCCACAGGCCGGAGCTCCCCCATCCGGCCGGACGCCAGGATGCCCGTGGTCCAGCCGTCAATGGGATTATGCCCCAGGGACAGCTGGAAGTTGTCCGAGTCTGCAGCCAGCGCCTGCGCATCCAGCGCGCTCAGGAGGGAGAGCGGGCTTGTGGCCGCCGGGGCGCCGGAGCCCCAAGGGGGACCGCCCGCAAAGGGCACACCGCCCAGGACCAAGGCCAGGAGCCACACCAGGAGCGCGCCCCGCAGGCCCGCCGGAACCGCCGGGCTTCGCCGGGCGGCTGGAATCCGCCGGGCTGAAGTTTTCCGCGTTTGGGTCATGATTGGGGTCCTGTTGGCCACGGGAATCCCTCCGCCGCGCGCCGGGACACACGGACGCCGGGCGCCTTTGCGCGGCCCGGCCCTGCGCGAGCGCCGGCGCATTTTTATCGTTCCACCGGGGATTCCTTCGCTTCCGGCC
This sequence comes from Bacillota bacterium, assembly GCA_014896355.1. Lineage (GTDB taxonomy): Bacteria > Bacillota > UBA5301 > Bu52 > Bu52 > Bu52. The sequence goes on along the minus strand of JADBKO010000050.1, from coordinate 17,373 downwards.
CGGCAATTCCTGCCAGTGGCCGGATGTCGGCGCCGGCGGAGCCTGGGAACCCGGCGTGTTCGGCCCCGCATTCTCCGGTCGCTGCGCCTGGGGCGGGGGGCGCTGCGGCGCTGGAGGTTGCGGCCAGGCGGACCCAGAGGCTCCCACCCACGGCCAAGGCGGCCAGCAGGGATGAAGCCCACGGGACTGCCGCCAGGCCCAGGACGTCGCCCAGGACACCCCCCAACAGGCTTCCGCCGGCCAGGCCGAGAGCGAACAGGCCGTCCACGATCCCCAGGCCGCCACCCCGCTGGGCCAGCAGGCTGCGCTGGGTCATGACAGAGGCAGCCGCTGTGATCAGCACCGGGTACAGAGGAACGCCGAAAGCCACCGCCACCACATAGGGATTGCGGACCGAGGCGATGGCCAGATAGACCGCCAGGTAAGTGGCAGCCGCCGCAGTCAGCACCTTTTCGGGGCCGTGGCGGTCCACGAAACGCCCGGCCAGCGGGTACAAAAGAGCGCCCAGCAGAGTGGCCAGAGCCAGGGAGAAGCCCATGAGTTCGCGGCTGCCTGCCACCACCTGCGTGAAGTAGACGCCGAGGACGGCAAAAAAGCTTTCGTTGGCCAGAACCGCCGCCAGGATCGTGAGAAACAGCGGCCACAGGGGACGGGCGCGATAAAGGTCCTGCAGGGTTTCCAGCAGGGGCGCCGGGGCCTTCTCCCCGCCCACCCTGGGGGGATGGGCTGCGGAGGAGGTGGGCTTGCGCACATCCGGAAGCCAGGCCAGGCTTGCCGCCAGGGCGGCCAGAGCCGGCAACATGGCCAACAGAGCCACTGCCGGCAGGGAGAGCCCTGCCCGGTCCAGCAAGAACCCCGTTCCGAGGCTGCCGGCAAACCAGCCCCAAGACTGGAAGCGCAACACGTCACTGAGGGCCTGGCCCACACTCTGCGTGGAGCCCAGGGTCACCCAGGTCTTGAGGGTCGGGCCGATGGCGGCGAAGAGCAGCGAGCTCACCACGGCCACTGCCAACACCGAGGCGGCGGAGTGCAGCACCATCAGGCTGGCGAGGACCAGAATATGCCCTGCCAGACCCACCAGCAGCCAGGGTCTCAGGCGGCCCGTCCGGTCCGCCACGGCGCCCCACAGGTGGCTGGCCACGAAAGTGCCCAGGGCCGGCAGTGCCAGCAGCAGAGCCACCACCCGCAGGCGCGTCTCGCCGAGATCGGCGTATACGTAAAGCGGCAAGAAGGCCTGGATCAGGGCCAAACTGACGCCGTCGCCAAAATAGCTGAGATACAAGGGCAGTTTGCTCTTGGAAACCGACAAGGAAAGGTGCATAGTCCCAGACCTCCAGGGTGTCAATTGCCAGCATAACATGGAAGGCAGTTTGGGGGCAAGGCGGTTGCTGTCCGGCAGGGGCCCGGGAAAATGGGGCGAATTCTGCCGTATTGGACCCCGTTGGCGGCGTGCGAAGAGGGTGCAGCGCAGGGATGGAGCAGTTTTAAACTGAACGAGGCTCTCTGAAGGGACGGAGACCATGGGCGTACCCCGCGAAGGCTTCGATTTCAGTGAAAGGCGCGTCTACCTGCGCTGCCAGGCGGTGGTGGTGCGGGAGGGGCGGCTTCTGCTGGTGGAACAGAGGGACCACCAGGGCCCGTACTGGACGCTGCCCGGCGGCGGGCTGCACTACGGGGAGAGCCTGGCGGAATGCGTCCGCCGCGAGACGAAAGAGGAAACGGGCTTGGAGGTGGAGCCGCTGCGCCTGTTGAGCGTAGTGGAACAGCCGCCGGCACCCACCTTCCGCTGGCAGGTGGTGGGCTTTCTTTTCGAGTCCCGGGCCACAGGCGGCCAGGCGGCTCCCGGGTACGACCCGGAGCTTCCGCCTGGCTCCATCTGCAGCGTGGGCTGGTGGGCGCCGGCGGACCTGGGCCGGCTGCGGGTCTACCCCCGTGCCATGCTTCAGGTCCACCTGGCCCGCTGGTTGGAGGATGGCACGCCGCCGCCACTTTACTTTCGCGAACAGGCAGGGGGATAGCTCCCCTGGGGGCGGCCCAACGGGCACAGCCCCGCCAAGACCGTACCGGTGGGAGCCTGGGGCCGGGGCTTCGGCACGGGTACGCGGATGCTCCCGGCCCCGGACTCAGGCGTTGGCTGTGGCCCCGCGGCGTTGGGCCAGCTGGCTTTTGATCTCCGCCAGCCGCCGCCCGTGCAGAGGATACCAGACCATGCCCAGGAAAGCTGCCACCACGCCTAACAACGGCACTGCGCCGATGGCCAGGCGGATGCCCGTGGTCACGGTGCCGGGCTGGGCCTTCAGTACGGGATTGTAGCCATAGGCCGTCAGGAGCCACATAAGTATGGCGGTCTGGGCCGCGATATCCAGCCGGATGAAAATCGCCTGGATGCCAAAGTACATGCCTTCCCGGCGCTGGCCGGTGCGCAGTTCGTCCTCGTCGATGATGTCCGCCAGCAGTACGTCGAACAAAAGAATGATTCCGGCCAGGCCCACGCCCATGAACGCGGCGCCCGCCACGGCCTGCCAGAAGTTTTGGGCCAGGGCCAGCGGCGCCAGGGAGAGGCCGAAGAGCACCAGCGCTGCCATCATGGCCTTACGGGGCCCCTGGCGCACGGTGATGAGGTTCCAGGGATAGAGGAAAAGAAAGACCATCAGAAACACTGAGCCGAAAATGATGGTCTGTTGCAGGCTCCCGATTTTCAGAACATACTTGCTGTAATAAGGGATCGCGGCCATCAGCAGCAGAAAGCAGAACTGTGCCGCCGCATTGGTCAGCACGTAGGTCAGAAAGGAGCGGTTGGCCAGAGTATAGCGCAGAGCCTGGAGGACGTTGAGAGCTTGAGCCTGGCTGAAGCGAGGATCTTCCCGGGAGCCCCAGATGGATGCCCCCATGGCCAGCAGAGCCACGGCTGCAAAGGTCAGGCCCATATTGCCCCAGCCGCCCACGGCGTCGCGGATGACCGGGGCCAGGGAAACGCCCAAGACCAGGCCCAGGTTGCCGAACAGCTGGCGCAGAAAGGACACCTGCGCCCTCTCGCCCAGATCGGGATACATCTCCGGGAACAGGGCGGTCCAGTTTAGAACGGCCGCCGTGTAGGCGGTATCGTAGAGCATGATGATGACGGCGAAGTAGATCAGCAGGGGCCGGGACCCGGGCGCAAACGGCGGCAGCCAAATGAGGGCGAACAAAACCGCCATGGGCAGCGTGCCGGCTACGACGTAAGGAATGCGGCGGCCCCACCGGGTTCGGGTGCGGTCCGAGATGTAGCCCAGCAAAGGGTCGTTGGCTGCGTTCCAGATGGAGTACAGCGTCATGACCAATGTAACCGCTGCGGGTTGCAGCTTCATGACATCGGTAAAAAAGAAACTCCCGAAGGTGGCAAAGGCGTTGGGCAGGACCGAAGATCCCAGCGCTCCGAAGCTATAGGCCAGCTTTTTCCAAACCTCCATGATCTCCCCTCCTCTTTCTTTCGGACTGGAATCGCAAGACGACCTCGAAACGATCCTGGAAAGAGACCGCCCAAGTCCAGAGGGTTGCATCCGCCTGAACCAGGCGGGCGCCGCTGCTGCCCTGGTTCAACCACCACCAGCCGGCAGGGACGCGTACATACAACTCCCCCTGTTGCCGGCCGGGCTTCCATCCCCGTATGACCAGGTGGTAAGCCGGCCCGCTTCTCGAAGCCGGTGCCCCAGATGCGGCAGGTCCCTGGGCTGCGCCTTCCGGCTCCCAGATCTCTTCGCAATAGGGCAGGCCGAGAAACGGCCAAAGGCTGCCGGCCACCAGCTGCGGACGCTCCAGGGCGGGGCGCAGCAGGCCCCAAAAGACGCCTCGCACCGGCAATGTCCCCAGTTGCCACGGATTGTTGTCCTGCAGCGGGAGCTCCGGCCAGTACACCGGGCTCGTGGAATCCGCGCCGCCGCCCAGCCTGTAGAGCGTTGCAGCTCGCCCCAGCGCGGGCTCGTCTCCGGGCGGGGATTCGGCCAGGCCCCCCGGATCCGGCAGTGAAACGAGGCCTGCCCCGGCGCCTGCAGCGAGCCGGCGCGGCGAAAGGGCCAGGGGCAGGGAGGTCTCCCGCTCATTGAAGCAGGCGATGGCCAGGCACAAGGATTCCGCGCCGCGCTGTTGCGGGTGAAGCCAGAGGGGCCGTGCAAAAAAACGGGGATGGACAGGCAACAGCGCCGGACGGCGGCGGGCAGGCGCCGGCAGAGGCCGGAATTCCAGTGGGTATGCCGGCGGTGCTGTAGAGCCTGCGCCAGGATTCTCCGGCCTTGGCCCGGCGAACTGCGGCAGCCAGGCGGGAAGCGGAAACCTCCCGTCCAGGGAGGCAAAGCACAACGTGCCATCCAGAAAGGTGGTGGCCCGGGCCAGAATCTGAGCCGGGGCCTGGGGCGCACCGTCGGGGGGAGCCTGGGAAGTGCCGCCGTGATCTGCCGGCGGGAGGGCCAACACACCAATCTGCGCGCGCCAGCCATCCCGGCAGAAAGGTGCCGCCGCCAGGAAGCCCTTCAGAGCCCTCTCGCCACTGGGCTCATGCCGCTTCCGGGCCAGGAATCCGTTGCGCCAACGCTCCCCGGGGCCCGCCGAGAGGGCGCCTCCGGCCAGATCGGCAAGGTCCCCTGCCAGAAAGCTGTTGGAGTAGAGGAGCGCGTCGGGAGCCCCTCGCCGTATGGCAGCCAGCGCCTCCAGCACTCCCGGCGTACCGTTGACACAAGCCTGGTATCGCTGGCCTTGGCTTTCCACCGCCACATCCAGGAGGTCCAGGCAGAAGTGGCGGAAACCTGCGGAGAACCAGGAGCGGAACAGGCCTGTGAGCCACTCTTGGACCTCGGGCCGGGTCCCATCCAGGACGTACAGCCTCTGGGCGTACTGCGGTGCCGGGTACTTCCGGCCGGGGTAGAATCGGCCCAGTTGGGCCGGCAAGGCGACGGTGACTGGGCGGCCTCTGCCGTCCTGCAGCAGCCATTCCGGGTGTTCCCGGGCCACCGGGCTGCGCCTGGCGGCCACCAGCGGCGCCACCCACAAGGCGGGTTCCGCTCCGGCGGCCTCGATGCGCGCCGCCCAGTCCAGGAGCTCCCCGGCTAGGAAGGGGTCGCGGCACGCCCAATCGCCGGGCGCCCGTTCCCATCCGGGCCCCACCTCGAGCCCTACGCGGCATCCCAGCTGCAGCCAAGCCTGCAGATCGCCCAGGGCTCGCTCCAGTGCCCGCGGGGACGGAGCACAACGCAAAAGGATCTCCGGCAGGCTGGGCGCTCGCCCCGGCGTTTCGTGGGGCACACCGCCGCCAGGAAACGCCGCGGCCCCGGTCTCCCGCGGCGTTTCACCGCCTTGCGGCCCGGGGGTGGGCTCTTCACGCCTGGCCTCCCGGGCGGCGGGCTCGGCCGCGCCCGGCGCCAGCAGCTCGCCCGCCGCACTTTGCCTGCCTGTGTAGGCTGCGGCGGCCCCAGCCCAGCGGCCTGCCAGGTAGGCGCCGGTTTGGAGCAGGGCAACGGGATCGCTGCCCGCCGCAAGAAACAGCGATGCGCTGCCCAGCTGTTGTCCCCGGCGGAACAGCCGGTATCCCAGGGGGACATAGGCCCCGAGATGGATCGTTTCGTTGACGACAGAAGTCTCCACCTGGCCCGGAACCCAGGGCGTCCCGCCCTGGATAAACCCGGCCCCGAAACGGACCAGGAAGCAGAGGCGGCGCTGATGCTCCGCCCACAACAGCAGCCGCCCTTGCGCGGCCAGGCCATTGTGGGCCGCCCGGAATACCGTTTCATCCTCGCGGCCCGGCAGACCTGGCTGCAGCAGCCAGCGTTCGGCCAAGTGCCCGTTGCCCATGGCATGGGAGGCGGGAGCGGCTTCATCCCCCGTGGCCCACAGCGGGGCCAGCCAATCTATAATGGTGTCCTGCCCGTACGCGTTCTCCACCAGCATGTCCACCTGAACTGCGCCGGAACGGGCAGCGCCGGGCACAGTCCAAAGCCGGAAGCCCGCCACACAGCGCAAACCGTGGGCAGGGCCGAACTCCAGCAGCAAAGAAGCATCGCCGCCCGGCAGCACCCGGCCCCGCTTCAACACCCAGGTGAAACGTTCCGGGCTGGCAAGGCGGGCGGGATGGAGATCCTGAAGCGTCCAGGCCGCGGCTTTCACGCCGGCCTCCGATGGAGCGGAGAGAGAGGAGCGGATGCCCACCGTCAGGTGCGCGCCGGTGAGGAGGGGGAATTCGTTGAGATACAGATCATAGGCCCCCTGTTTGGGATCCACCTGCAGCTGTAAAGGGCCGGCTGTAAGCAAAAGGAGGCTTTTCAGGTTTTCCTGTTGAACACTCATCGAGCTCGCACCACGAAGATGCCGCTCCCGGCGGCAAATCGGGCGCTGCCTCCCTTCCCCGGCGGTTTCACGGCCGTTTCACGGCGTATGCGGCATATTTAGGTGCTGCCGCACGGGAATTGGCCGCTCTCGCGACTTGCCAACACAATTCGCCTCGCCGGCAACCAGTTCCTTCCCACGCACGTACGGGCGGTTTCGCAGCATATCCACCCCTGCCGGGCGTAGACTGTCGAAGGACGGACTGCCGCTGCCAGCGGGTCCGCCACCGCAGGCGGGAGGGAAAGGAGTTGGCAAAACGCAGATCACCCAGTACCCGCAAGCAACTGTGGGCCAGTCCCGTCCGGGCACCCCGCAGGAGGCGGATCGCCCGGACGGTGATTCTCATTGTCCTGGCAGCAGGCCTGGCCATGGCCGGCGTGGCTTTGGTCTGGCCCTGGGCCATCCGGCCCGCCAGCACCTCTGCCGCTCCTTCGGTGGCCATCGTCCTTTCGCCGGGCTCCACCCAGGGCGCCACGCAGGCGCGGTCCACCGGGAGCCTTTGGCTCGGGCGGGTTTCCGCCGGCGATGTCCTGGCGGATGTGGGGCGGCTTCTGGCCGGGAAATTGCGGGCTCACGGAATCGTGGTTGATCTACAAGAGGCGGCCGGAACCGGCAAGACCGACATCCAGGTCCAGCTGGGGGTAGGATGGGACGCGGATCCTCACCATGGCGGTTGCCAGGCCTCCGCCGCAGCTCCGGCTTCTGCCTCCCTGCAGCTGGCGTCGTGGGTCCAACGGGCCCTGGCGCAGAACGGCCTTCCCACGGCTTCCGGGGATTCCGCCGCCACCCGGACCGGGGAGGCTTCCGGCCGGGAGGAGGCGCAGATCTTCCTTCGCATTCGGAATGGTTGGCAAAGCATGCAAAAGGTGTTCCAGGGCAGGGCGGCCGCTCAGACCGCCGCAGTCCGGGTGGACGTGGGGTTTGCCAGCAACCACCGGGACCGGGCCCTGTGGCGCTGGCAGCCGGTGCGGGAATCCCTGGCGCAAGCCATCAGCACAGGGATTCTGGCTTACCTCCTGCATGGACGGCACGCCGGCCCCACCCCCTTACGGAATCTCCTCCCGCCGGGCTTCCTTGCCGCTGGTGGGCCTCCATCCGGCCCCTCTGAATCCGGCCCGGCCGCGTCCGGTGCACCCCTCCCGGGCGCATCGCCGACCACCCGGTCCGAGACCTCCTCCGGCCCCCGCGTGGCGCTGGTGATCGATGACTTGGGCTATGAGAACCCCGGTGCGGAGGGCATTTGGCATCTTCCAGTGAAGCGGCTGACCTGTGCGGTGCTGCCCAACCATCCAGGCTCTGCCCGGGATGCCCGGCGTGTCTGGGAAAAGGGCTGGGAGGTGTTGGTGCATTTACCCATGGCCGCGCGGATGGCTGCCGCAGGCGGACGGGCGGCGGAGTCGCAGCAGGTGATGGCGGGAGAGGGGAGCCGCCAGATCGTGGATTTCGTCCAGAACGCCGCAGCCTCCGTGCCCTTTGCCGTGGGGCTGAACAACCACATGGGCTCTTTGGCCACAGAGGATGAGCGTGTAGTCCGGGCCGTAGCTGCCGCAGCCAAGTCCCTGGACTTCTTCGTCCTGGACAGCCGCACGTCGTACCGCTCCCGGCTGTTCGCAGCCTGCCGCGGCAGCGGGGTCCCGGCGGTGGCCAACGAGATGTTCATCGACGACCGCGCGTCGGTTCCCTATATCCGCCAGGAGCTGCGGCGGCTGGAGGCCTGGGCCCGCAGCCAGGGTGTGGCCGTGGGCATCGGGCATTACCGGCCGGCCACCGCCGCGGCGCTGGCCCTGGAGCTGCCGGAGATGCAGCGGCGCGGCGTGCGCTTCGTCTACGTGTCGGATCTCACCCGCTGAAGGCGGGGCCCGCGGCAGGCCGGCGGGCTCATTTGGACGGAGGCGGCGCCTGGGGCCAGAGCCGGTTTCCTGCGGTCATCACCTGGGATACAAAACGCCCCGGGTCCCCGTCCTCGGCCAGCAGCTGCCGCCAGGCCTCCAACAGTTGTCGGCGGAACACGTCGATGCCGCGCAGCTCCTCCGGAGCAGGCGCCTGGACCTGCAGGCGGTTCAGCCCCGCCAGCAGCACCCTGGCCACTGGCCACTCCCCTTGCACGTCCTGTGACTGCCAGACGGCCAGGGCTGGGAGATACGCCGGCAGTCCGCGCACCAAGGCCGCCCAATGCGCAGCCTCGAACTGGGCCAGGTGGCGGGCCAGCATCTGGGCCAGCTGCAGCCGCTGGCGGTCCGGGAAGCGCGGGTCACTGCGAAAGACGGCATAGGCGTGGGCTGTGGCTGCCAGGGGATTTCCGGCGGCAGCCGCCGGCCGGTCCAGATGGGGGATGGGCAGGAAGGCCACCTGGTCCGCCGGCGCTGCGGGTGCCGCTGGCGAGGCCGCGGCCAGGGCATAGCGTTCCGGCAGGACCGTCTCGCCGCTCCAACGGCGGCGCCGGGCCTGATCCAGCAGCCACGGGCCCACCGGCCCCACAAGGGCGGTTTCTCCCTGCCAAAAGGCCGTGAGCATGCGGGTGCTATACTGGGCCGCCACGCCTCCGGGAGGCAGGAGTTTTTCCCGTTGCATCTGCTTCACCAGGGACGCCAGGCGAGACAGTGCGTCCCGGGACCAGGTGAACTGGCCGGAATCGTCGGCGAAGCGCACCCAGCCCGAAGCAGCCAGGAAGGCCTCCGGGACTTCTGCCGTTTCGGCCTGCAGCAAAACCGCGTAGCGGTCGGCGGCGGTTCGGGCCACGGGGCTCAAGCGGCGGGCCAGAGCGGCGAACTCCTCCCAGGTCCAGCCCCGTTCCTGAAAAAGCCTCACATCCACGCCGGCCTTTTGCAGGAGCCGGATGTTCGCCGCCAGCAGGCGGAAGGTCATCCCTTGCGGCCAGGCCCAGACCTGCCCGTCGCGACTCACGGCCGCCGCCACCGCCGGGTGGTACGCTCCGGCGTCGCGGCGGAAGAGGCGGGTCACCGGCTCCTGCCATTCGGCAGAGAGCCAGGCCCGGCCGTCCACCACGTGGAACACGTCGGGCGGGCGCTTTTGCGCCAGGGCCTGCTCCAGGGCCGGGCCCAGCCGGGAGGGAGGGAAGAAACGCACTTCCACCGTAACGCCGGGGTGGGAAAGGGAGAATTCCGCCAAGCCCTGGCGGACCCAGGCCTCATAGGTCCCTGCCCCGCCGGCGGCGGGGTAGGAGGCCTCCCACAACACCAGGGGCCGCCCCTGCCCGATTCCCCGCGGGCCCGTGCCCTGTCCGGGCCATCGGACCAGCCCGCGAAGCTCCGGCCCGGACGGGGCCAGGGCCAGCCAGCCCAAAAGGGCGCCTACAGCCATCACCCCGCCTGCCCACCGCCAGCGGCGGCGCGGGCGGGCAGGCAAGCCTCTCTTTGCCATGTTGCGGTCCTCCCCACACAGCGGTTGCCAGCCTGCGGCCGTCCCGGCCCAGGGCGGGCGGCCCGGCCCGGCCGGCAGGCTCTCAGTACATCCCGAGGATGCCCAGGACATCCCAGGAGGCCTGGCCTGTGACTGGAAGCCCGTAGAAGCGCTGCAGCTCCCGCACGCTGGCCGCCGTCCCGGCACCGAAGCGGCCGTCCGCCCGCGGCACCGGGAAGCCGGCCTCCCGCAGGTAGAGCTGCAGGTAGGCCACATCCTGGCCGATGTCGCCCTGGCGGAGGGTCCGGGGATATTCCACGGGGATGCGGCGTCCAGTCACCGTCACCGGCGTTCCCAGGGGGACCCAGGCCCACAGCTCTTCCACATTCGTGTTGAACATCCGAAAGCACCCGCCCGAGGCAGCGGTGCCGATACTCCAGGGCTTGTTCGTCCCGTGGATCCCGTAGATCCCCCAGGGGACATCCAGGCCCAGCCAGCGGGTTCCGAAGCCGCCGCCCCAATTGGAATCCTTGTGCACCACCCTCCATTCGCCGATGGGAGAAGGAGTGCGTTCCTTGCCGATGGCCACCGGATAAGAGCGGTACGGCCGGCCCTGGCTGTACAGGGTCAGGATACGGCGGTCCACGTCGATGACCAGGTGGAGAGGCGGCTTGGGCGGCGGCAGAGCGGCTGTGGGACGCGGCTCCTCCGGCCCGGCCAAGGCCCGCCAGATGCTTTCGCGCACGGCGCCGTCGGGCTTGAGCCCGTGGTCCCTTTGGAAGCGCCGCAGCGCCTGGTCCGTGGCGAAGTCGAAGACGTTGCCGGGCTTTGGAACGTTCAGGTACCCCAGCTGCTTCAGCCGCACGTTCAGCTCCCAGACGTCCTCGCCGGCCATGGGGGGATGGGTCAGCCTCAGCACCCTGTCCGTCTCACAGCGGGCTGCCTCCAGCCGCCCCAGCATGCCGGGGGCCGGGGCCTTGGAAGCAGGCAACGGCTTTCCCACCGGCGGCGCAGCCCGGGCCAGGCCGGGCGCGGGCGGCAGCGCCGGCAAAAGCCCGCGCAATCCGCCCACGGATCCCACCGTGAGGACGGCCATCGCCACCAGGGTGGCGGCCACCCGGCTCATATGTGCGCGGCCCAATTGTGCACGGCCCACTTCCCTTCGCCCCTTTCGTTAATGGGTACGTGCCCGGTGGGCCGGCTATGCCTGCGGGCGGCCTTTCTGCCACCCGACGGCTGCCCCGGGCTCCGGCAGGGAAAGCCCACCTTCCGGGCGAATACCCTGCTGGCCACACCCATTTGCTTGCTGGGAGGGACCGGTATGAATCTGGAGATGTTGCCCAGAAAGGCCATTCTTTCCTTGGCGGATTCCCGGCAGGTTACCCGGTTTGTGACCCGTTACGGCAAGGCGTTTGGAGCAGGACGGTTTGTGGCCGGCGCCACCCTGCAGGAGGGGCTGGAGGCCGTGCGCCGGCTGAACAGCGAAGGCCTCCTGGCCACCCTGGACAATTTGGGGGAGAGCGTGCGCGATGCAGCCATGGCCCAGGCGGCCCGCGACATCTATCTGGAAATGCTGGATGCCATCCGGGCCCACGGCTTGGACTGCAACGTGTCGGTGAAGCTCACCCAGCTGGGCCTGGACATCGACCGCGACCTGTGCCTCGAGAACCTGCGAGCCCTGGTAGAGAGAGCCCGGCAGTACGGGAATTTCGTCCGCATCGATATGGAGGATTCCCGCCATACGGAGGCCACGGTGGAGATCTTCCGGCAAATGCGGCAGCGGTATGATCAGGTGGGCCTGGTCCTGCAGGCTTATCTGTACCGGACCGAGAAAGACTTGGAGAGCCTGGCGCCCCTGCGGCCCAACCTGCGCCTGTGCAAGGGCGCCTACAATGAGCCTCCCGACGTGGCCTTCCCAGCCCGGGCCCGGGTGGACGAGAACTTCCGCCGCCTGATTGTGCGCCTGTTGGAGCTGGGCGGATATGCGGCCATCGCCACCCACAACGAACAAATCATTGGCTTTGCCAAGGACTACGTGGCACGCCACAGCATCCCCCGGGACCGGTTCGAGTTTCAGATGCTTTACGGGATTCGGCCGGCGCTGCAAAAGAGCCTGGCCGGGGAAGGCTATCGGGTGCGGGTGTACGTCCCGTTCGGGACCCAGTGGTATCCCTACTTGATGCGGCGACTGGCGGAGCGGCCGGCGAATTTGTGGTTCGTGCTCAGCAACGCCCTGAAACGTTGACACTGCGCAGGTCTTGACCAGGTGAGACCAAGCTCCTGGGCACCCGAACCCCCGGGCGCCCGGGGGCTTGCGAATAGCCCCGGGGCCGCCGGTGTCTAATGGAGAGGGTTGGGGTTCAGGGACGCAGGGAGGTCGGTTTGGCGGGTGGCCACAGCATTAAAGGACGAGGTTCTGCAGCCCGCGGACATCCTGATCATTTGGGCCAGCTACGGCCAGGGCCACCGGCGGGCGGCGGAGGCGCTGGAGGCGGCTTTTCACCACCTACGCCCGGATTTGTCTGTACAGCTGGCGGATTACAATCTGATTTCCAATGCCAAGTTTCATCAAGTGGTCACCAAGGCCTACTTGCAGACTGTGCAGACCATGCCGGCGGTCTACGATTACTATTACCGTTTGCTGGCCCGGATGAACGACCGGTCCCTGGTTTACCAAAGCATCAATCACATCGGCCTCAAGCACATGGAACGTGCCATTCAGGCCGTGGCGCCCAGAGTGGTCATTTCAGTGTTTCCCACCAGTTCCGGGACCGTGGGCGAGCTGAAACGCTATGGGCTGATCACCGCCCCTCTGGTGACCGTCATCACCGACAACGTGGTGCACAGCCAATGGTTGCACTCGTACACGGATCTGTACCTGGTGGGCAGTGAGCAGGTGCGGTGGGGTCTGCTGGCGATGGGCGTGGCGCCGGAACGGGTGAAGGCCACCGGCATCCCCATCGACCCCCGTTTCAGCCGGCTTCCGGATAGGCGGAAGGCGCGGGCGGCCCTGGGGCTCAGCCAGGAGGCGCCGGTGGTGCTGGTGCTGGGGGGGGCGGCACGCAAAGGCAGCGGGGTGGATGCCGTGGCCAGCGCTCTGCTGCAGGTCGGCCAGCCGTTGCAGGCGCTCCTTGTGGCGGGGGACGGCACCGCGGTGGAGGAAGTGGGCGGGCTGCTGCAGCGGGAGGCCGGCGGCCTGCCGGCCGGCTGGCGGATTTTGCCGCACCTGGATGATCCCTGTACGGCCATGGCCGCCGCGGATCTGCTGGTGAGCAAGGCCGGTGGCCTTACGGTCTCGGAGGCCCTGGCCAGCGGGCTGCCCATGGTGCTGTTCGGCTTCCTGCCCGGCCAGGAAGAGGCCAATGTCCGTTACGTCGAGCAGGCCGGAGCTGGCATCGCTGTGTCGGATGTGTGGTCCTTGCGGGCGGTCTTGGCCAGGCTTCTGGGCTCACCCGGTGTGCGGGAAGAGATGGCCCGGCGTGCAAGGCGGGCCGGCAGGCCGGACTCGGCCTTTCAGGCGGCTGGCGCGGTGATCGAGGCGTTCTTCACCGAGCCCCGGCGTCTGCCCGTGCGGGTGGGGGAACGCCGCGAGGCGCGGGAGTCTGCCCTGGCCCCTGCAGTTGCCGGTGCGGTGCAGCGCCGGCTGCCGCTGGTCCGGTTCTTTCGCCGTAGTGGCGACACCCAGACGGAATTCCGGCTGCTTCCCGGCGGCCGACATCTGCGTTGGCTCGGGATCCTGTTGGCGCGCCAGCACGCCCGCCGCCGCTGGATCCGCAGCGGCTTACGGGGCAGGCCACGGCGCCAGGGCTGCAAAGAAACGGAGCGACCATGAAAGAGCGAAGAGGATGGCTCAACACATGGCTGGGCGTCCAGGCCTGGTGGCGCCACGGCCGCCCCTTTTGGTTCCATGCCGGGTTCCTGGCCCTTCTCTTTATCGTTGGGGCCGTGGAATTCGCCCGGGGAGCATTGTTCATCTCCATTCTGCCGGCCTATATCACCGAGCAGCTAGGCTATGGCGTGGGGACCGTGGGCTTGGTCATCTCCGCCCACTATCTGATGGATACCCTTTTCCGCAGCCCCGCCGGATGGCTGGTGGACCGCGTGGGGCCTTGGCCCGTCCTGCTTGTGGGCCTGCCCATCGCTTTTGCCGGCATTCTCATTTTGAGCACCCACCAGCCGGAATGGGTGCTTATTCTGGCCGCGGCCTTGTTCGGCGTGGGGGCTGCTCCAACCTGGCCGGCGGTGGTGAGCAACGCGGTGAGCATGAGCCCGGAGGCGGAGCGGGGAGGCACGCTGAGCACCGTGTTTGTGGCCTGGCTGGTGGGCTCGGGCATCGGCACGGTGCTGGTCAACTTCGTGGTGAGCCATACCTATCGCGAGGCTTTCTGGCTGCTGGGGGGCGTTTTCTCTCTGGCCATCCTGGTAACGGTGGCCATGCGGCTGCTGCGGCGCACCCCCGTGGCCCACACGGCCCGGCCACTGCCGGCTGCCGCCTATTTCCGGCAAATGTTCTCGCATCTGTGGACCGTGCGGGCGCTCCTGCCCGGCACATATCTCCAGACCGCCTGCCTGGGGCTCCTCTTGCCAGTTCTTTTGCCGTATGCCAAAATGAGATTGGGGTTGGACCAAGCCGGATACGGCACCTTGCTCATGGTCGGCGGAGGCGTCACGGTGCTGCTGTTGACCCCCATGGGGCGGCTGGCAGACCGCTGGGATTACCGGTTCTTGCTGACCACCGGGTTCGTGGTGGCCGCCGGAGCCCTGACGGTCTTGACCTTCTTGCGCCATCTGTGGACGGTCTACATTTTCGCGGCGGTCCTGGGCGGCTCTTACGCCATGATCCTGCCTTCCTGGAATGCCCTGCTGGCCAAGGCCCTGCCTGAGAAACAGCGGGGCAGCCTGTTCGGCCTGTTTCAGAGCCTGGAAGGCCTGGGCATCGGCACGGGCCCGCTGATCGGTGGAAAACTGTGGGAGGCGTTCAGCCCGCAGATACCCTTTTATGTGGCGGCGGCGGCGCTGGTGGTGATGGCTGCGTTCTATATGTCCTACCCGCTGCACCGGCTGTTCGCCGCGGTGCGGGCCCAGGAGATCTCATAGGCGCCGGAAGGGCCCGGCCTGGATCGGGTGAGCATATTGTGCGGATTGGCGTGGGGGGCCTGGGCGGCGGGATCGGCCGCGTTGATCCTGGCAGGCCTCGTTTTTTGGCTGGTATGGGATTTTTATCCGGACTGGGTTCATCATATCCGTAGGAGGGCGGTGATTCAGCACGGACCGGAAGGCGGCAGCCCGCTGGCGGCCCTGACCTTCGACGACGGGCCGGACCCCCGCTACACCCCACGGGTCCTGCAGGTTTTGGCCCAGGCGGGGGCCAGGGCGACCTTCTTTCTGGTGGCCGGCAAGGCCCAGCAAAACCCCGAGCTGGTGAAGGCCATTGCCGCCGCCGGCCACGAGGTCGGCAGCCATGGGATGGATCATCGGCATGCCTGGTTGGAATGGCCCTGGTCCGTGGACCGCCGCATCGGACGGGCTGCCGCCATTCTGCGGCGCCTCAGCGGCCAGCCGGTGCATTACCTCCGCCCTCCCTGGGGGATGTTCAACGCCGGCACCTATCCGGCCGGGATGCGTCACCACCGCGGCGTGGTGCTCTGGTCCTGCAGCGCCGGCGATTGGAACATCCGCCGGCAGGCTCGCGACATCGCCGCCACCCTCGAGGCAGGGCTGAAACCCGGCGCCATTTTGGTCCTGCACGATTCGGGGGGGGACCCGGGCGCACCTGAGCACACGCTGGCGGCTCTGCCGGCCGTGCTGGAGGCCGCGCGCCGCAGGGGGCTGAAACTGGTGACCGTTAGCGAGCTTGTCGGCCAGAGGAGGCAGAGCACATGAGCAGCCAGGCAGGGGAGAAACAGCACCCGCGAGGGCAGGATGGCCAGCCGGATGAGACGGCGGCTGGGGCGTCGGTTTCGGCTCCGCGGGGGGAAGGATGGCTGACGCCCGGTGCGCAGGGCTTCTCACCCCTTCCATCGCCTGGTTATGCGCATCTGGGGATCTGGAGTGAACGCTCTTGCGCGCAAGCACGGTTTGCCGCCCCAGCCTGGCGATGAAGACGGAATCCTTGCTCGTTCAGTAGCCCACAGAGGGGGCCATCCAGCTGCAAGACGGCACCCGCATTGAGCCCGGCGATAAAATCGCCGAGCTTCACTTCGACAACAAGCGGGTGGCCTCCCTGTACGCCAAGGCAGGGCCTTCTGCCACCGAATGCACAGTGGCCCTGGGCGTGGCCCGCCTGGTGGCGCGGGGCCTGGCAGCCATTGCGGCGGCGCTGCAGCGGGGGCGGCTGGATCCGGAGATCAAGGCGTTGTTCGGGCGCAGTCTCTTCCACAAAGGCGCTGACCGGCTGGGCTTCGAGGTCTTCGAGATTCCTTCGTATGCTATGCGATTATTCTTATCATTTTTCGAGCAATGGCTGATGGTTCTGTATCATCCGCAAGGACTGCGTCGCCTCTTTCATGGCCGCGCCGGACTCAGCCCGCGGGAGGTCTGGTTGTCGCGGTCCCGCCTCCTGGAGCTGTATGGGAACAGAGGCCACGGCCGGAAGGAGCGCTTCGCGGTCCAGGAGGCGAGGTTATGAGCCGGCAGTTCCAGGGCGGTGGTCCTGGATGCAGAGGTGAGGACGAGGGACTGACCCGGCTGGTCTGCCTGTGGCGGCAACTGGGCGGCGAGGTGCACACTCAGACCGGCGTCAGTTCGGCCATGCGCCTGCCGGACGGGCGGCTGCTGGTCCTGGTGGGCCAAGCCCTGTGGGGGGCGGCCCATGCCGGCCCCGGCCTGGGGGTGGGCGGCGGGCAGATCGCCCCTGTCGGCGTGGTCGTCTGGGACCCTCGGCCGGCGCCAGGGCAGGCACTTCCCGGGCAGCCGCAGGTGGTGCCGCTGCCTGGGGCGGACGCGGCGCTGCTGCTGCTTGCTGCGCCCGAGATCGCTGAACGGCTGGCCCAGGAGGATCCGGATGCGGGCCAGAGGCGGGCATGGCCTGAAACGGGACCCGGCGGCCCGGGCCACCATGATCCGGCATGCCCGTAGAGGCGCGGGGGGAGGATTGTCCCTTGGGCATCAAGTCAGACCGTTGGATTCGTGAAATGGCCCTCAAACATAAAATGATCGAGCCGTTTGCCGAAGGCCAGGTGCAGGCCGGCGTCATTTCCTATGGGGTTTCCAGCTACGGGTATGATCTGCGTGTGGCGCGGGAGTTCAAGATCTTCACCAACGTGTTCAACACCGTGGTGGACCCCAAGGCCTTCGATCCCAGCTCGTTCGTGGACTATGTGGGGGATGTCTGTATCATCCCGCCGAACTCCTTCGCTTTGGCCCGCTCCGTGGAGTATTTCCGGATTCCCCGGGGCGTGCTCACCATCTGCATGGGCAAGAGCACCTACGCCCGCTGCGGAATCATCACCAACGTCACACCTCTGGAGCCGGAGTGGGAGGGTCACGTGACGTTGGAGATCTCCAACACCACCCCGCTGCCGGCCCGGATCTACGCCAACGAAGGCCTGTGCCAGGTGCTCTTTTTTGAGGCGGATGACGTCTGCGAGATCTCATACCGGGACAAGCACGGCAAGTACCAGGCCCAGAGGGGGATTACGCTGCCGCGCATCTAGCCCCGGC
>JADBKO010000005.1 GCA_014896355.1 Bacillota bacterium | reverse complement strand
CAAACCCCGAACCGGGCCTGTTCCTCCATCACCCTCTCTTCGATGTCGAACCCCTTGCCATCCACCCGCAGATCCGCTACACTGAAGCTAGCAGCCTCGTGCTGCATAAGAGAGACCTCCTCTGCTTTAGTCGGTTGATGGGGTCTCTCTTTTCCTTACCCCCCTCCAACTCCTGTCTCCACCACCATCTACTTTACACTAACCGGCGCCACGGGTCGGCCGCCCGGAAACGAACACAGATATGGAGCTGCGGGTTGCTCAGCCGGAGACCAACAAATGGTACCCTGTCAGAACGAAATACACCGCCAGCCCTGCCAGGAACGCAGCCAGGGCCCGGACCAGCCAGGTATAGAACGCCGGGCTCAAGAACCGGCTTCCTGCGGCAATGACCGTGCTCACCAGGCCAAGCCACGCCACATCGGAGAGGATGTGGCCGCCAAAGAAAAACCCCACCCCGGCCCAGCCGGACGCCCAAGCCTGCGTCACGTAGCCCGCGCCGATGGTGGCCCACCAAAGGATCCAATAGGGGTTGGAGAGGCTGGCCACGGCCCCCGAGGCCATGACGGACAACGCGGCCCGCGGCACGGATGAAGAGGCCGGAGTAGCCAAAACG
The DNA here is from genome assembly GCA_014896355.1 of Bacillota bacterium. Taxonomy (GTDB): domain Bacteria; phylum Bacillota; class UBA5301; order Bu52; family Bu52; genus Bu52. The sequence goes on along the minus strand of JADBKO010000005.1, from coordinate 99,213 downwards.
GACGCCGTGGCCGCCCCGCCGCCATGCCCGTTGGCCGCCACCGCAGGATCGTCCGGCTGCCCGGCAGGGGCGCCGCCTGCCGCCGCCGCAGGCGCGATCCCCGCACTGGCAGCGGAGCGGAACATTCCCACCGCCATCCACACCAAACTCAGGCCCCCGGCGACAGCGATGGTCCCCCCCACCGCCGGGAGGCGCAGCACACTGCCTAACCCATATGCCAGGCCCAGCACCAAAAGGGCTTCGGGAATGCCATGCCCCGCGGAAGCCACAAAGCCGGACGCCGCCCCCAGGCGCCCCACGCCGGCAATGGCCACGGTCACCAACGGACCAGGCATGACGGCCCCGGAGAGCCCGACCAAAAAAGATGTGGCGAACAAGCTCCACCCCTGCATCGGCGTTCCCCCATCCAGTCTTCCCGGCACGGCCTCTAGGTTCGGGTTCAATTCGGCGCGGTTCCACCGCCTTCCTGCAGAACCGCGCTCAGGCGAACAAAATGGCCCGCCGTCCGTTTAACTGAGCGGAGGCAGGCGAAGGCAGGGGCCGGCGTGGTTGCGCCCGAAAAGCTGGACATGGACCGTATACCAGGACAGGCGAACGAACAGACCACCGAACAAAAGCTGGAGAGGGAAGAGGAGCACGGCCTCGTAGGCGCGGCACGCCGAGGCTGCCGCCAAGCCATGGCAGAGCTGCTGGCCAGGGCCTACCCCGTTGTGTTCGGCTATCTTCTCAGACTCAGCCAGGACCGTGGGCTGGCCGAAGATCTGACCCAGGAGGCCCTGTTGCGGGCCGTGGTGCATATCCGCCGTTTCCGGCCGGAGGCCCGGTTTTCCACATGGGTGCTGGCCATCGCCACCAATTTATACCGCGATCACTGCCGCAAGGCTTGGCGGGAGCAGCCCGTTTCCGGCGCACCGGACGGCTCTGATGCCGGCGTAGGATCCGCAGGTGCTTCCCTGCCGGCAGACTCGTCCGCAGCAGATGTGGAGGGCGCTGCCCTGCGGCATATCCAATGCGGGGAGGTCTTGCAGGCCCTGGCGACGCTGGCGCCCGAGAAGCGGGCGGTCTTCATCCTGAAACACTACTACGGCCTGCGCTACCAGGAAATCGCCGGCTTGCTGCATTGCCCGGATGGGACCGTGAAATCACGGCTGCATCAAGCCGTTCAGGAGATCCGGCGTTTTCTCAAAACGAGGCGATCCTATGAAGAATAACGCCCTCCGACCACAGGCCAACCATATGAAAATGAAACGCCGTTGCGCCGCCGTCCAGGCTGCCTTGACGGACTTCTGGTACGGCGAGATGGATTCGTTGGCCCCGGCCCTGTCTGCCCACTGGCGGGCGTGCCCGGAGTGCCAGGCCTTCTGGGAGGATCTGCAGGCCTTGAGGCACGCCCCGGATGCGCCCCGCAGCCAAACCGGCGGCGGACGGGCCGGCGGCAGGCAGGCCGGCAGCGGCGCAGCCGCGCAAGGATGGGGGCCCGCCGGCGGGCCCGGCGCTTTCTCGCGCCTGGCTCCGCCGGAACAGGCCATGATCCTGGCCATTCTGGACCGGGCGGAGAGTCTACGGCAGCAGCGGGCCCAAAAAAGACGGCAGATCCTCGACAACGTGTCCTTTGCCTTGCTCTGTGCCGCGGTTTTGAGCCTGCACGCCTTGGTCTGGTGGCGCTGGGGCTCGCAGGGGCTCTTGGCGGCCCAGATGCTTCTTTACTCCCTGATGCCCTGGACGCTGGTGCTCTTCAGCACCGGCGGACCGGACGGACCGGACGGGCCGGATGGACCGGGCGGGCCCGCTGTCCCGGATGCCACGCCTGTGAAGCGGAGGTGATCCCATGAAATTCCCGGACAGCCTGGAGGCTTGGGGGCATGATCCACGGGCGCTGGTCGTGCTTTGTATCCTTCTCGTGAGCCAGGCATATTGGATTTTCCGGGACGCGGCTGCGCGCGGCGAAAACCGCTGGCTATGGGGGGCTTTCGGCCTGCTGAACGTGCCGTCCTCCCTGATCGTCTACCTTTTGGTCACGCGGCGCAGGCCGCGGGGAGGGAAAAGGAGATGAGGGAGGGAAGAGGCCATGAGTACGACGGGTGCGCCCGTTTAATCTACAGATGGATCTCCGACTACAGATGAATCTCCGAACATACGGGAGGGATGCCTGTGGATGTTCTTCGCGAACACTGGCAGTTGTTGATTCCGCTCCTCCTGCTGCAGGTGGCGCTGTTCGCCGCCGGTCTCGTGGACCTTTTGCGGCGCCGGCCGGAGCAGGTCACAGGCGGGGCAAAATGGCCCTGGGTCATCGCGCTTTTCCTTAATATTATCGGCCCGCTGGCCTATTTTGCCTTCGGGAGAAAGGACTGACTCCATGCCAGACGCAGCCATCGAAACCCAGCAGCTGAGCAAAGCCTTCGCCGGCCACATGGCCGTGGATGGACTGTCGCTGTGTGTCCCCAAAGGATCGGTCTTCGGCTTCCTGGGCCCCAATGGAGCAGGCAAAACCACCACGCTGCGCATGCTGGTGGGCCTCGCTCGCCCCACGTCCGGCCGGGCCACGGTGTTGGGGCAGGATATCTTGCGGCCGCCCGCAGATCCCCGCCAGTCCTATCTGCGCCGCATTGGCTTCCTGCCGGATGTGCCGGAGTTCTACAGCTGGATGCGGGCCGGCGAGTTTCTCACTCTGGCGGGGCAGATTTTCGGCCTGTCCGGCCGGAACCTCCGGCTGCGCGTGGAGGAAGTCCTGCAGCTCACGGGCCTGGCAGGTGTCAAGACCCGGATCGGCGGCTTCTCCCGGGGCATGAAACAGCGTCTCGGCTTAGCCCAGGCCCTCATCAACAAGCCGGAGCTTCTCTTCCTGGACGAGCCCACCTCGGCCCTGGACCCCATGGGCCGCAAAGAGACGCTGGAGGCCATTGCCGCCTTGGCTGGACAGACGACGATCTTTTTCTCCACCCACATCTTGAGTGATGCGGAACGGGTTTGCGATACGGTGGCGATCCTCAACAAAGGGCGGCTGGTCACCCAGCAGAGCATCCGCAGCCTCCGGCAATCGCACGCCTCCCATTGGGCCTATCTGGAAGTGGAGGGGGGCCAGGACGGCCGTGATTTCATCGCCGCGATCCGCTCCCAGCCCTGGGTGGACCGCGTGGAGGTTTATCAGCAGGGGTGGCGCGTCCTGCCCCGGGACCTGGCAACGGCGCAACACCAACTGCCAGCGTTGCTGGCCGCCCACAATCTGGCGCTGCGCCGCTTCGAGCTGCGGGAGCCATCGCTGGAGGATATTTTCGTGGAACTCATCCACGGCAAGCCCTCTCCGCAGGGCGTCGCGGAGCCGGACGCCGCCGGGAGAGACGCCAACGGAAGGCAGGAGGATGGCCGGTGAAGGGACAGACAGCCTTTCTGGAAAAAGAATTCTTGGAGATCGCCAAAACCTATAAGATCTACGTGATCCCCGGGCTTTTCCTGCTCATTGGCCTGATGAGCCCAATTCTGGCCAAACTGGCGCCGGACTTGGTGAAATCCATGGCTCAGGGCCTGACGATCCAGATCCCGCCCCCCGTGGCCGCCGATGCGTACCTACAGCTGTTCAAAAACCTTAACCAGCTGGGGGTGCTGGCCGTCATTTTCACTTCCACGGGCCTCGTGGCCGAGGAAAAAGCGCGGGGCACGGCGGCGCTGATGACGGTCAAGCCCCTGACGCGCACCGCCTTCATCGTCAGTAAATACGTGGCCACTGCCGTGTTGGTCTTGGGGTCCATCCTTCTCGCATATCTGGCAAGCCTTTACTACACGGTAATCCTGTTTAGGGAAGCCTTGTTTGCAGCCTCCGCCCTGGCATTGCTGCTGGCCTCGGCCTATTACCTCCTGATCTCGGCCGTCACATTACTGGCGAGCACCCTCTGCCGCTCTTCGGCTGCGGCCGGAGGCCTGGCTGTAGGCGCATTCATCGTGCTGTCGGTGCTGCCCTCGCTGCATCCGTGGCTGGCCCGCTACACGCCAGGGGCCCTGGTCCGATACGAGAATGCCCTTCTGGCCAGTGGGGCGAACCTGGCCCCCACCCGCGCCTTTGCCGACGCGGTGCCGGCGCTGGGTATCACGTTGGCTCTGGCAGGCCTCATGGTGGCCCTGTCCGTGGTGGTCTTCAGGAGGCAGGAGCTCTAGCCCAGCACAGGAAGGGCGTACCGTGCGCTGGCTTCATGCGTCAGCCCGCAAAGGCCTCCAGGACCTCCCACACGCCCGGGCTCAGCTGGGACCATTCCCACAGGCTGACGCCCGGTTCCTCGGCCGTGAGGCGCAAGAACTCCTGGATGGCCGGTCCGTCTACGCCACCGTAGCCTTGCCCCACGGGGAGGACCGGTTTGACCGACTCTCCCCAGCCGGAGGCGCAGGCCTCCTTGGCCCACGTCGACCATTCCCGCCGCGTGCGCTCGAACATGGCCGCCACGCTCATCCCAATGTCCTGCCAATAGCACTGGGGCATGGCGGCGTCGCAGTAACGTCCGAATTCCCGGTAGGGAAAGCCGGGGTGAAGGGAAATCAGCGGGAAGGTGCTGTATGCGATAAAGGCTTGCGGAAACTGGGCCCGCACTTGGGCCAGGTAGGCGGTTGCTTGGTCCGGCTTGCCTTCGTAAGCCTGCTCCGCATCCACGATAAGGCCGTCGCAGCCGGTGGCCAGCACCGCCGAGGCCACCCGGGCCTCGCCGGCCGGCGCATTGCCATATACAAACACCCAGCCCAGGACTTTGATCCCAGCGGCGCGGAAAGCCTGCACCACGGCCGGGGTCAACTGCTTCCAGATGCGCACTCCGTCCCCGCCTTTGATGGCCACCCAGTCCAGGTGAGCAGCCCGCGCCCGTTCCACCATGCGCCCCAAGTCTCCACCTTCCGCCTTGGAAAGGTACCAGACCCATAAACCGCGGCCCAGCCGGGCACCTCCGCCACCCTTTTGGTCCACGCCTGCGGCCCGGATGTCGAACGCTTCTCCCATGGATCCTTTCCGCATTGGTCTCTTCCTCCCGGCATCGTCACGCACCCTGCCCGCAGATGGGTATCCATAGCGTATGCGGCCCGGATTCACGATGATACGACCGTGCCCGGCGAATACTATGTCTGGGGAGACAACCGTGCTACAGGTGCAGGCCGGAAGGTGCGACGGGATCAAATCGTGGGCCGGTACCCGGTCACATGGGCGGCCCTGGACTACGCAGCTTTTCCGATGATTCTCAAGACGGGGCTCTTGGGGGGCGGGGCGCAGTAGACGTGTATTCCTGTCTCCGCGCCCCGTCAGGGGTAGTTATGTAGGCCTTGCCTCGGGCCTAGCCGGCATTTTCTCCGGCCATTACTAGTTTCGGCGCAAGTGGAGCTAAACTTAATAGCTCCAAGAAGCCCGGGGCAAAGAAAATCTCGAAGGAGGTCGAAAAAGTCTCAATCTCATAACCCTTCTCGCATTCCTTATGTGAAGAGCCCAGGCAGGAATGGGCCTGGCAACAAACGAAAAAACCCTTGAAACTCTCTCTTTCCAAGGAGGGCCTATGCCTGGTACGTTGGAAGAGCGGCGCCGGGAGCTTCTCCGTTCTCTTCCCTCGGTAAGCCGGTTGCTGGCGGTGCCGGAGATTGCCTCCTTTGAGCCGCAGCTGGGCCATGCCTACGTGGCCGCCGTGGTACAGCAGGCCACAGACGCCGCCCGTAACGCCCTCCTGGGCGCCACGGACTGGCCGGGCTTGGCGCACGCTTCGGCGGCCAGCACGCCGGAGGCTTTGGTTCACTGGGTGACCGGCCGCCTGGCTTCCGCCGCCGCGCCCTCGCTTCGCCGGGTGGTGAACGCCACGGGGATCGTCTTGCACACCAATCTGGGTCGCTCGCCCCTGGCCCAAGCCGCCATCGATGCTGTGGAGCGCATCGCAACAGGCTACTCCAATCTCGAATTCGACCTGGGCAGCGGGCAGCGGGGGTCGCGCTATGAGCACGTGGCCAGCCTTCTTTGCGAGCTGACCGGCGCCGAGGCGGCCATGGCGGTGAACAACAACGCCGCCGCCGTCCTCCTGGCCCTGAGCAGCCTGGCAGCTGGCAAGGAGGCCGTGGTATCGCGGGGCCAACTGGTGGAAATCGGCGGGTCTTTCCGCATCCCCGACATCATGGCCCAGAGCGGCGTCCGCCTGGTGGAGGTGGGTACCACCAACAAGACGCACCTGCGCGATTATGAGGCAGCCATCGGACCGGAGACCGCGCTGCTCCTTCACGTCCATACCAGTAATTTCCGGATCATCGGCTTCAGCGAGACGGTACCCCTGAAGGAGCTCGTCCAATTGGGAAGGCGGCACAACCTTCCCGTCATGAGCGATCTGGGCAGTGGATTTCTTCTGGATCTGCGGCAATACCATATCACCGATGAGCCGACAGTGCAACAGACCGTAGCCGCCGGCGCGGACGTGGTGACGTTCAGCGGAGATAAACTCCTGGGTGGTCCCCAGGCCGGAATCATCGTCGGTACACGGGCAACCGTCGAGCGCCTGGCGCGCCACCCGCTGAACCGGGCTGTGCGCATCGACAAGATGACCTTGGCTGCCCTGGAAGCCACTCTCCGCCTCTACCGCAACCCGGATCTGGCCCGCAGCGAGATCCCCACTTTGCGCATGCTGACTCTCACGCCGGAAGACCTGCGCCGGCGGGCGGCGGACCTGGCTCAGCGCCTCCGGCAGGCCGTGGGCCAGATCCCGCCCGACCCGGCGGCCCGGGCGGATGCAGAGAGCGAGCCCGGCTGGGCGCCGGAAGCGCCGGTTCTGTCGGTGGAGGTCCGGCCTGGCTCCTCCCAGGTGGGCGGTGGGGCCTTGCCCGCCCAGGATCTTCCGACCCAACTGGTGGTGCTGAGCCCGCGGAACACCTCCGCGGCGGCGTTGGAGAACTGGCTGCGCAACTGGCATGTCCCGGTCATCGCCAGAGTCCAAGGAGATCAGGTCTTGCTGGACGTCCGCACCCTCCTGCCGGGCGATGACGCAGTGATCGCCGAGGCCTTGCAGGCGCTGGCACGCAAGGCCTATGACGGCCCGGCTCCGGAAGCCGACAACTAAAGGCCACAAACCCTGTTCCGGGGTGCAGGGCGGCATCCTCCTCTCGGGTGGCAGCCTGACCCGCGTTTCCATCCCAATTTCGTCAAGTGTGACTCCAGTCACGACACCCTCCGCCCGGATCTGGTACTCTGAAAGTGCCGGAGCCAGTATCCCCACGATCAAGGGCCCCGGCCCCCACCCGGGGCCCCGGCTTCCGCCCTCACTGCCTGTCGCGGGTGGCGCCCCAAGGGCCGAAGAGGCCCGCGGGGTGCCCCCAAACGGCAGGCACCAAGCCGAAGGGCAGGTAACCCGGAGCCAGGGGCTGGAAGATGGCCGGCGGGGCCGCGACGAGTGGAACACTTGAACTGGCCGGCCCTTCGCGAAGGAAACCTGAGTCAGTCGGGAGCAACAGAAGTCAGTCGGGAGCAACAGCTCTTGGGTCCGTTATGACCCAAGCATTCGTAAGCGGTTCAAAGAGGGCCCAAAACCTAGAGAGATCAGAAAGGAGTTGCCTATGATGAAAGGTGCATGGAAGCGCCTGTCCTCCACGTCAGCTGGGATCGCCATCACGGCCACCCTCGCCGTCGTAATCGTATTTGCAGCTTTGCTCCTCCTGGGAACCGTTTCCCCTGCAGCGCTGGCGGCAGACGAAGGGACCGTGCCATCCACGGAGCCCCCAGAGGCTCTCACGGTGACCATGGATAATCTGGACAGCAGCGTCGATGCCATTCTCGCGCAAGTGGCGGCCAACCTGTCTCCGCAGGAGGCCGCCGGCCTCAAGCAGCAGCTCACCGCCAGACTGCAGCAGTTGCTGGCAATCAGTGAAACCGGCGAATTGGTGATTCCCCTGGCGGATCTGAAGGCCGTCAGCGACACGGTGGCGGGCGTAGAAACCCCTCCAGGCCAGGCCAAAAAGCTGGCGCTGACCCTGACGGAGCTGGCTGCGGCCGGGCTAGGCGGTGAGCTGCAGGATCTGGCTTTGAGCGGCAAGCTCTCCCCGGCAGATTTGGAGAAGTTGCTTCATGATCTACGCGACATGGTGTATGGCCAGGAAACGGAACCTACGGGCCAACCGGCCCAAGTGCAGGCGACCAACGGCTACGCTGTGCGGAACGCCATCCGAGAGGCCCTGGCCTCCGGGGCCCGGGGCGAAAAGCTGGCTGCTCAGATCCGCCAACGGGTCCAGGAGCAGCTGAAAGCGGCGGCGGGCGGCAAGGCCGGCGACGGCCAGGAGGTTCAGGACCGCCAGCAGGGTCAGGATGGAAACCAAGTCGAGGATCAGGACCGCAACCAGGATCGCACGCAGAATCAGGACCGTGACCGCGATCGCACCCATCAGTCCACCCACGGCAACGGGGGCAGCAACGGGAACGGGAACAGCTCCGGCAGTGGCGCCGGCTCCGGAGGCTCTGGTGCCGGAGGTTCCTCCAGCCAGGGTGCCAGCGGCAAGGGCGGGAAATGACCTGAACAGCAAGTGTTATAAAAAGCAAGGAAGTGACTCAACCGGCGGCCCCGGCTACCTCCCGGGAATAAGAGGCGGCCGGGGCCGCCTCCTTCACCAGAGTATCACTGGCGGTCTCGTGAGTGCCCGCAGGCGGCAGGGAGCAAGGCCAGAGCCGCGCGCTTTCGAATGGCTTCGGCCACCACCAGCCCGGAGGCCGAAGCCTGCATCAAGCCGCGGGTAACCCCCGCTCCGTCCCCGGTGGCAAACAGATTGCGTACGGGGGTTTCCAGTTCGGCCGAAAGCTGCAGGCGGGACGAGTAGAATTTGACCTCTACCCCGTAAAGCAGGGTGTTACGCGAATAGATTCCCGGTGCAATGCGGTCCAAAGCCTGCAGCATCTCCACCAGCGCCTGCAAATAGCGGTAGGGAAGGACCAGACTCAGATCCCCCGGCGTGGCATCGTGCAGGGTAGGCCGGATGGTGCCCTTGTGGATCCGTTCCTCCGTGGAACGATGTCCCGTCAAAAGATCACCCAGCCGCTGCACCAAAACACCGCCCCCCAACAAATTGGCCAAGCCGGCAATATGCTTGCCGTAGGTAATGGGATCCTTGAAGGGCTGAGTGAAGGTCTTGCTCACCAGCAGGGCGAAATTCGTGTTTTCGGTCTTGATCTCCGCGTGACTATGCCCGTTCACCGTGATGAGGCCATCCAGGTTCTCCGTTACCACTTCCCCGTGGGGGCACATGCAGAAAGTGCGCACTTTGTCCTCGAACGTCTTGGAGTAGAATATGAGCTTCGCCTCATAGACCTTACTGGTGATGTGCTCGAGCACCTCCGCCGCAGTTTCCACCCGCACGCCGATATCCACGGGGTTGGTGGCCAGAGGAATCTTCAGGCGTTCCGCCTCACCCCGCAACCACTCCGCCCCTTCGCGGCCCGGGGCCACCACGACGTAGTCTGCAGGGACCTCTTCCCCTTTGGCTGTACGAACGCCCCAGACTTCCTCCGCCGGCACCTGGCCTGCATCCTTCGCCGGGCCGGAACCACCATGGCCTTCCGCCGGCCGGCTGAGGATGGATTCCACCTCCACCCCCATGCGGATATCGACGCCAAGCTGGCGCAAATGTGACTCCATGGCAGCCAGCACCTGCTTGCTGTATCCGGTACCCAGATGGCGAATGCGCGTAGGAATCATGGTCAGGTCCGCCATGCGAGCCTTGCGGATCAGCTCCTCCACCTCCGGCGTAACCTCCCCGTAAACGCGGGGCGGTGCCCCGAACTGAAGATAGATCCGGTCCGCTTCCTCCAGTAGGCCAGCAAGTTTCTCCTGACCCACGTATTCGCCCAGATGGCCGCCGATTTCCGGCGAGAGGGTAAGCTTGCCGTCGCTGAACGCCCCGGCGCCGCCCCACCCGGAGATCACGGAGCAGGTGGGGCAGTTGACGCAGCCCGCGTTGCGCTCGATGGAGGGGCAGGAACGGTGGGAAAGATCCCGTCCCTTGTCCATGATGGTGACCTGAAATCCCCCGGTGGCCGCCAGGCGCAATGCAGTAAAAACGCCGGCAGGGCCCGCTCCCACGATGATGACCCGCTGGCCGCTTCCAGAATGCAAAATTTTCCCTCCCCGCGCCTCTGGATCCCGCTCAACTATTATAACAGGATCACGCCGGGACGCAGCCGCCGGAAATTCGGGGCGGTCGCCCGCCCACGGACCGGATGCCACGGCCGGCGGTTTCACATGCCACCTCCTCCACCCCCGCCGGCTCCACCGCCCGGACCGCCGCCTTCTGCCCCGCCGGCTCCTCCTCCAGCCTGGCCCTGGCCCGCACCGCCCGCCGCCTGAGCGCCGCGGGCCAGCAGCAGCCGCACACTGCGCACAGGATCAGCGGGGCTCTGCAGGGTCATGGGTACAGGCAGGTCGGGAGCCTCGATGAGAAGGGATCCCCCCACAATACGGACGCCCCCCACAGGATGGGGAATGCTGAGCGTCAGCACCTTGCCGCTGGCCAAAGACAGCTCCAGCAACTGCAGCGGCGGCTGCTTGCCGGTACCGGCTTGGGACGTGCCGCCGGCGGATCCACCCGCGCCTGAACCTCCCGACCCACCGCCGCCTTGACTGGAGCCCCCGCCTCCCTGCTGCCCGCCCTGACCCCCTGCACGGCCGGCCGCTGTCTGGCGCCCAAAGGGGTGGGTGACGCCCCCGGCTGCGCGCGCCTGCCCTGCGGCGGGCTGAATGCGCTGCCAGACCTTGCGGACACGGTTGGTGACCGCCGGCGCGTCCTGAGGGGAGACCAGGCTCACAGGAACCCGCTGCAAAGGGATGTAGCCATTGTCCACCCGCGCCATTTCGCCGTAGGCCCAGCGCCCCGTCTGCGCCAAATCCCGGGCTGCAGCAAACGCGTGGGCTCCCACCAGATCCGGGCGCAGATCGATGACTGCCACGGGTTGGCCGGCAAGCGCCGCGGAAATGACTGCCGGCGCCGCGCCAAAGACCGCCAGCACCGGAGGCGGGGGAAGCATGCCGGCGGGCGCTGCTCCCGCAGCTGTGGACTGCCCACCGGCCCCACCCGGCCTCCCGGCAGCCCCACCGCCGCCTGGTCCACCGCCACCGCCGCCCGCACCACCGGCCCCACCCTCGCTGGTGCCACCGCCACCCCCGGCGCCGCCCCCTGTGGCCGCCAAGGGCGTTGTTCCAGCCCCTGGCAGGTACATCTGGGCTGCCTCTGGCCCATAGACGGCCAGGGCACCCAGCGCCGGAAGTCTGGCCGGGTCCACGGCTCCCAGCGGAGCTATCCGGGCTTGCCCGGCGGCAGGGCTCAGCGCAGCCTGCAAACCTTCCAGCAGGCGTCCTACCGCCCAGGAGCCCGCCGGGACGGCAGGCGGCGCAGCGCCGGCGGAGGTACTCCCCCCGCCCCCGGCGCCACCCGCGCCTTGGCCACCGGCCCCGCCCGCAGCACCCCCGGCGGCACCTCCAGCACCGCCACCCCCCGTGCTGCCTGCGCCGCCGCCCGTGGCCACACCGCCGGTGACACCTGCTACGGCCAGACTCTGTCCGTCTACGAAATACACAGTACGTCCCTTGCGGGGCAATGCGGACCATCCCGCCGCAGCTACGCCACCTCCAGCACCCCCGGCACCGGGCCCGGCCAAGCCCGGGCCGGACCACGGCGGCCGCCCTTGCCAGATGCGCCCGATGGCTTCGCCAGCCAGCTCCCCGGCCAAGCGGAAGTCCGGCGCAATGACGCCGTCAACCCAGGCGCCTTTGGGCATGTCCCGCAGCAGCAGCACATGGACTCCAACCCCTTCCAGGGCGGCCAGGGGCCCCGCCAGTAAGGCGCTGTTGACGGGGTCCACCACCACGGCCTTGGGCTTTGTCCCACCGGTGGTCAGGCGCTGCAAATCCTGAGCCTGCTTGCTGGCGTCTCCTTTGGCATCCAGCCACATGAGCCTGACCTGCCCAGCCTGGCTCCCCTGCCCGGCAGCTCCCCCGCCGGCCCCGGCCTGTCCGCCTCCACCCGCACTGCCGCCCGCAGCCCCGGCCCTGCCGGCCCCGCCGGCTCCGCCCGCACTGCCGGCTCCGCCCGCGCCCTTGGCAGCACTTTCCATGGCCAGGCGAATCTCCTGGGACCAAAGGCTTTGTCCATTGGCCAGGGAAACGGCGATCACGGTGCCCGGGGGCGCCGCCGCCTTCTGGCCCTTCTTGCCGCGCTCAGGACACCCTGCCAGCAACAGCGCAGCCGCCGTCAGCGCCAAAGCCAGTACGATCCAGGCCAGGGCCTGTTTCCAGACAGATCGAAGATGATGATCTTGATTCCGGCCGCTGCTTCCCATGGGTTGTCGGCTCGGGCCTCTCCCTCTCCCGGCACCTTCGGCGTGCCGGGGGAATTCCCGTCCCAACCAGGGCTCTTCATCCCAGAGGAAAACGGGCATCTTTGCGCCTAGTATCCCCAGCCTGATGGGCGCCAAGGTATGGACACAGCCTTGCCACCAATTGGCAGACAGGATATAGTCAGGCTGGAAAGAAGGCAACAAAATGGCAACTCCGGCAGATAGTTGGGAACGTGATGCCGCAGGCTTGGTGGATTTCCACGTCCACCTGACCTCACCAGCCATCAAAGCCCAGGCGGACCGTTACGCAGACCGTGACCCGTACTTTTCCCTCCTGGCCCATACACCCAACAACCGCTATGCTACCGCCCCGGAACTGGTGGCGGACATGGAGGCCCACGGGGTGCGGCAGGCGGTGGTCTTTGGCTTCGCGTTCCGGGACCAGGGGCTGTGCCGGGAGGCGAATGAATATACCCTGGAAGCAGTGCGCCGCTATCCCCAACTGGTGGGCTTCGCCGTGGTCAACCCCAGGCTGGAGGGTGCCGTGGCAGAGCTGGAACGCTGCCGGTCCCTGGGGCTACGAGGGGTGGGCGAGCTTTTCGCCTATGGGCAGGGATTTGATCCTGGGGACCCGCATCAGATGGGCCCGGTGGCGGAGGCCTGCCAGGAATGGGGATGGCCGCTGATCCTGCACCTCAACGAGCCTGTGGGACATCTCTATCCCGGCAAGGTTCCAACACCCCTGCAAGCCGCGGTGGCGCTGGCCCAGGCCTTTCCCCGCCTGAAGCTCGTGCTGGCGCATTTCGGCGGCGGGCTGCTGTTTTACGAACTCATGCCGGAGCTGCAGCAGGCTCTCAAAAACGTTTACTACGACACCGCCGCAGCCCCGCTGCTCTACCGACCGGCCATTTACGAAGCCGCGGCGGCGGCAGGGGTGTGGGAGAAGCTTTTGTTTGCCACGGACTATCCACTGGTCTCCTGGCCGCGGGCGGTCCGCCACGTGCAAAGCGCAGGCCTGGATGCAGACCGGCAGGCGCAGCTTTTCGCAGCCAATGCCCGGCGCCTACTGGGCACTCTGCCCCGAGAAAGCTGTTGAACCCACGATCATGATGCGCCGGAAGGCCTCATAGAGCCCGGCGCTGCCTCCCGCCGGATCCACCGCCGGGCCCCCGGCTGGCGCAAGGCCAGCGGCAGAAACCGGGACGGAAAGGACCTGCGGCGCCAGGTTCCAGGCATCCGCCTTTCCCAGCCAGCGCCGGCCCTCTTCCGCCGCCTCCGAGCGCAGCTGGGCGGCCAGGGTGTCCTTCTCCTCCAGGAATTGGCTGGCATGGGCCTGCAGCGCCGCCAGTTTGGCGGGGAAGAAAGGGCCGATTTCCGCCAGTAGGTTGGCTTCTTCTGGCTGAAACAGCCATATTTCCGGAATGGCCCAGGGCCGCAAGCCCGGCGAGGGCTGGGCCGCGGCAGGCTGCTCAATGCCCGGCGCGCCGCCTCCCACGCGGCGGACACCCGCCCCACCGTCCGAAGCCCCCTCGCCGGCCCCACCGGCCACAGGCAGCCGCCGCGGCAGCCGGGCCTCCACTGGGTAAAGCGGCAGCTTCGCCGCCAACCGGGCATCCAGGGTGACCTGCCCGACGCGCCGGTGGTCCGGGTGCAGCTCGTAACGCTTCCAGGGGTCGAAGGTCACCAGCAAATTCGGCCGCACGGCCCGCATGACGCCGGCAATCCGGCAGCGCAGCTCAGCGGCGGACACCCCGTATGCCAGCTCCCCGTCCGGGTACCCCAGGCAGTAGACGGACGAAAGGCCCATCACGTGCGCCCCCCGCAGGGCCTCCTCAAGCCGTAGCTCAGCCAAACGCGCTCCTGGCATGCCAGGGTCAAAACTTCCTTTATCCCCGGCTGTGGCCAGGAGCAGAACGATCTCGGCGCCGGCCGCCGCCAGCCGGGCCATGGTTCCGCCGCAGTAGAACTCGAGATCATCCGGATGGGCGCACACAGCCAGCACCCGCTTCCCCCGGGGCTCTATCTTGAGCCTATTCAAGGATCCTCCTGTGCAGGCGCCGCCATCTCCCGCTTCCGGCACCGAGACCCCGCGATCCGAATCCACCGAGGGGGAATCCATCCTCGCAGCATCCTTTCTACGCCGGCCCCGAAGGACCGGCCTGGCGAATCCGACACCCGGCAGCACGCACCAAGCCTGGCCGCCCCCGAATAGCCGGCAGCCTGGCCCGGACACACTACTGCCTGAGGAGGCGCACTCTGATGCTCTTTCACCCATTCTCCCCGCTGTGGCCGGCTTCCTGCCGACACTTTGCGCCGGACCTCGGCGGGCGCGGCCCATCCAGCTCCCCAGGAAGCAACGAGCCCCCGAAGGGCGTTCGGGAGCCCGCAGTGACCATCCACGAAATCTCGCATTCCAGCGGCCTGGACGAAGAATCCGTGCGCCGGGTGGTCAACGTGCTGGAACAGCGCCAGGTGGTGGCCCGCCTGGAACCTGGCGACCGTATCGTTTCCCGCGGCATCTTCGGGGAAGGCAACCGCTCCACCCCCGACTGGAACAAATACGCCGAGGTTTTGGAGCACCTGGAACACGACGGCGGGGACACCAAGGACTGAGACCCCGGCGACGCCAAGGACTGAAGGGACTGAGGCCGCGCTACCCACCCGGCCGCCCCTAGGCCAGCCGCTGAAACAGGTGCAGGTAATCCAGCAGGTTGCGGGTGGACAGAAACCGCCTGCGCACCTTTTCCTGGCCCGCCCTGCCCATCTCGGCCGCCTCACCGGGATGCTGCAGCAGGTAGGTGGCCCGCTCTGCAGCCTCCTGGACGCTTTCCACCAGGTAACCGCATACCCCGTCGTCGATCTGGATGGGGATGCCGCCGGCATTGCCGCCGACCACCGGCGTGCCTTTCCATAGGGCTTCACTGACCGTGAGGCCAAACCCTTCCCGCAAGGATTTCTGCAGGATGACCTGGGACACCCGCTGGAACGCATTCACTTCGCGGTCTGCCACGCCATCCAGATTGGTGTAGAGATGAATGTCCGGATCACCGCCGGCATGGTCCTTGGTTTTGTCGTAGTAGAGCTGGCCTTCCGGATCGTCGTGGGCCAGGCTCCCCACCATGGCTAGCTGCACACCCGGGACCCTTTCCCGGACCAGGCGGAAGGCGTCGATGACGCCCAGCGGGTCTTTCCAGGGATCGAAACGGGAGACCTGGGTGATCAGCGGGCGCCCCGTGTCGACACCCAGGCGGCCCACAATCCCGCGGGCTTCTTCTTCCGACATGGCGGCGTTCTTGGGACTCAACGGATCAATGGAGGGCGGAATCTCCGCGATGATGGGAAGCTGCAGCCCCGTGCCCGCGTAGCGGCGCAAAGTGAAAATCCCGGCGTCGTACGCTTCCAGCCAAGGTCGCAGAAAGTCACGCACCACAGGATTGGGGGAGGAGAGGTCGATGTGACAACGCCAGATCCAGCGGGGTTTGCCTGCCGCAGCGCCGGCCGGCCGCTGTTCCCGCTCCTGCACAAGCCGGGCCATGGCGGCAGGCTGGGGGTCGTGCAAGATGATGAAATCCCAATCTGTGGAAAGCCGCTCGGCGTTCAGACGGTTATAGTGCAAAAACGTGTCGAAGTCCCGCTGGGTCAGGGAGACATCCATTCCCTGCAGCCCGTTATGGAACGCCTTGGTGACCTGAAAGAACTCCGGCGCCCCCTCGATGACCTGCCAATGCGCGTCCAGCCCGGCGTCGCGCATCAGCGGTACCAGCGTCGCCAGAAGCTCCGCCACGCCGCCGCCGAAGGCGGTGGCGTTCACGTGCAGCACCCGCGCTCCTTTCAACGGGCGCACGGATTGCAGGATCTCATCCACAACGTCCTCCCCCGCCACAGCGGCATAGTCTTTCAGCCGTTTCTCCTTCACAGGGACCTCCTGCAGCATGGCGCGGTCCTCCCTCCATGTCGCTCCCGGATGTTTTGCAACCGGTTGTATTCCCGCCTCGAAAAAAGACGCCCTGCGCCCGGCGGGCGTCCTCTGGACTGTCTGTAGTTTCGCCATCTTCTGCCGGAATCCTTCCGGCAAGAAGTGCGCCGGCACCCATCCGGCCTTTGCGGTATAATGGCCTTCAGCAGCGACCAGAGAGGAGGCCGCCCGTGGCCCGCTCCAGACCAACGGTTCACTCCAGGAGGGAACTGGAATCCGCCCTGCCTGCGGTTTTCGTTGAGCGGATCCGTACCTTGTTTGCCGCTCCATGGGGAGAACGCGTCCTTTTTGGGCTGCGCGAGGCGGATCGGCGCCCGGTGACCCTGCGGGTGAATACGCTCAAGGCCGATGTCCGGACCGTTATGGAGGAGCTGAAACGCCTGGGCTTGCGTTTCGAGCGCGTGTTGTGGTACAAGGACGCCCTGATCCTGAAAGATGCCCGGGAAAAAGAGATGCAGGAGACCTCCCTCTACTCCCGGGGATTGGTTTATCTACAAAGCCTCTCCAGCATGGTGCCCCCCTTGGTACTGAACCCGCAACCCGGTGAGGCGGTGCTGGATCTCACTGCCGCGCCGGGCAGCAAAACCACCCAGATTGCGGCCCTCATGGAAAACACGGGGAGCCTCCTGGCCAATGAACTGAACCCGATCCGGGCCCAACGGCTGGAATACAATCTGCGGCTGCAGGGCGTCACACTGGCCGAGGTGCGGGTGGGGGATGGGAAAACCGTGGGGGAGGAGCGCCCGGAAGCCTTCGACCGGGTGCTGTTGGACGCTCCTTGCAGCGGTGAAGGGCTTTTTTGCCTGAGCGATCCCCGCACCTACCGCCCCTGGTCCCTGCCAAGGGTACACCGCCTGGCCTCCGAGCAAAGGCGCCTGCTGGCCAGTGCCGTCCAGGCCCTCAAGCCCGGCGGGGTGCTGGTGTATTCCACCTGCACCCTGTCGCCGGAGGAGAACGAGGCGGTGGTGGACTGGGCCTTACGCCAGTGGCCAGGCGCGCTGGCTGCCGTTCCGGTGGGTCTTGATCTGCCGGGCGCCTCGCCCGCCACAGACTGGCTGCCCAGGCTCCCGGCGCCCGCTGCCGGACGAGATTCCTGCCAGCCGAATCCCCGCTTTCTGCCGGGGGTGGCCCAGGCTATCCGCATTCTTCCCTCGCGGCTCATGGAAGGCTTTTTCATCTGCAAATTGGTGAAACGCCGCAGTACGCGCCCCTAACTCACCTCCGCAATTGGCCGTCCCGTGCAAGCCCTGTGCTATATCTCCTGTTCCCCGTGCCGCCGTCTCAGAATAAGTCACGACCGGCCGCATCACAGCATCAAGATGTCGTTGATCTCCAGCTCATGGCGGCGGCTGAGGTCAATGAACTCCTTTTCGACCCGGACCAACGGCCGGCTGGGCTCGCGCGGATCCATGAACACCACCTGGCCCACGCGGCCATCGCTCAATACCACGGTACTACCCACATAAAAAGCAGCCACGCGATCCAGAAAGACCCGGGTGATCTGGGGATCCAGCCGGCTGAACGACTCATCTTCCAGCTCCTCTGCAGCCCGGAACGGCCCCAGACGCCTGCGGTAGGCCCGGTCTGCCATCATGGCGGCGTATACATCCGCCACTGCCACCAACCGGCTGAGAAAGGTGGCTTCCTCGCCCACCAAGCCCTGGGGATAGCCGCTGCCGTCCATCCTCTCGTGATGCTGCAGCACCGCCAGGGCGATGTCCTGGGAGACTTCGGAGGCGTTCCGCACCAGCTCATAGCCGGCCCGCACGTGCTCCTGCATCTGAGCCCTTTCCGCAGGAGTCAGCGGCTCCGGTTTGTTCAAAATCTCCGGTGCCACCAGGCTCTTGCCCACATCATGGAGGAGACCCGCCTGCACCGCCTGGTGCATGCCGTCCTTACCCCATCCCATCCAGCGGGCAATGAGCCCCGCCACCAAAGCCACATTCAAAGAGTGGATAAAAGTAGGATCGCTGGCCTGGCGCAACTGCACCAAGAGGGAGAGGACCCGATAGGTCCGCCGCGCCTCCTGCACCACGAATACGGCCACGGCGTCGACTTCTTGGGCGGGGAACGCCTGGCCGCCGCTGGTCCGCAGGGTTTCCGTGGCCTGGCGGATCACAGCCAGGGCATTCTCGTAAGGGCGCAAGGCCTCGGATCTGGACCGTGCCGCCGCCCAGCCCGGGTCGGCCGCCGGGGCCGCTGCTCCGCCGGGCCTCCGGGCCACAGCCACCCTTCCGGAGTGCCCCAGGCTCGCAAGGGAAGCCGACGGGTCCCCCGGGGCTACTCCGCCGACAGAAAGGGGAGTCTGGTTCCCCCCGTCCTCCAGTTCGATAACGACCTCGTCCAGATGCTGGTCCCGCAATGTCTGGACATGCTCCTGGGTGAGAATGGTCCCTTTACGCAGGAGCAAGGCTCCGTGCTGGGAATATACATCCCTGAGCAGCCTGGAGCCGGGGACCAGCGCATCCACTCGGATGACTACCCGCAAGGCTAGCCCGCCTTTCCGGATAACCCCCTCGCTCT
The DNA here is from genome assembly GCA_014896355.1 of Bacillota bacterium. Taxonomy (GTDB): domain Bacteria; phylum Bacillota; class UBA5301; order Bu52; family Bu52; genus Bu52. The sequence goes on along the minus strand of JADBKO010000005.1, from coordinate 80,407 downwards.
GGACCCTACCGGACGTAATCTGTCGGCATCCGTCTTTTAGTTCCCTTATTCGACTATTTCCTGGGGAATCCTCCCTTCCTTTGCCCCTTCGCCCAGGAGGAACACCCGGGCAGGAGCCGCGTCTCCTCCAGCCACCAACAAGGGCGCAGCCACCAACAGGTAAGACCCGGCCGGCACATGGCGCAGGCGCAGCCCCTCCAGGATGGTGACGCCGTGCTGGAAAAGGATGCGATGGGTGGGGTGTCCGGGCTGATCCCGCTCGATGCCCAGGGCGTCAATGCCCACGCCCCGCACGCCCAGGCCGGCCAGGAACGCCGCCCCATCCTCCGCCAGGAAGACAAAGTGCGGGTCAAAGGGGGGACCGGGAGAGTTGGCGGTCTTCAGGAGTACGAATTCACCCGGCTGAATCACGCGAGCATAGGGCTCCAGGTCCGTCCGGCCGATGTGGTCTTGCACAGCCGTCAGGTCCAGCACCCGGCCGGGACCCACCAGCTGCGGCCCGGAAAGCTGGTCAATGCTGGATCCGCCAGGCATCATGTGCAGGGGCGCATCCACGTGAGTGCCCGTATGGGAGTCCAGCTCCAGCCGGGACTCCCGAATGCCGTCTGCGGCGAAATCCCGCGTGATCCGCACAGAGGGACGTTTCTCCTGCCGGTCCTTCCATACTGCCATCCCGGGATAGATGAGTAGGGAGATATCGAACACCTGGAGCATGAGGCTTCCTTCCTTCCTGTCTCGCGCTCTACCCCGGCTAGGCCGGCCAGCCCGGAGCGGAGCATGCTGTCATTCTGGCCACCACGAGCGCCCGTCCTGGTGCAGCAGATTGCGAGCCGCCTCCGGCCCCCAGGATCCCGCCGGGTAGTTGGGGAAGTCCGGTGTAGTCTGCTCCCAAGCCCGGGCAATGGGGTCCACGAATTCCCAGGCCAGGGAGACCTCATCCCAGCGGGTGAACAGCGTGGCATCGCCCCGCATCACATCGAAAAGCAGGCGCTCGTACGCCTCCGGAGAGTTGGCCGTGGTGCCGCAATTGCGGCAGAAATCCATCGCCACGGGCATCATCTCCGTCTGGGTGCCGGTCTGTTTGGCGTTGATCTGAAAGTACACACCTTCGACGGGCTGGATGCGGATCACCAGGCGGTTGGGCTGCAGGCCGCCGTAGTCGTGGAAATACAGAATGCGCGGCAGCTGCTTGAACTGGATGGCGATCTCCGTGGCTTTGTACCCCAGCCGTTTGCCGGTGCGCAGATAGAAGGGCACATCCGCCCAACGGAAGTTGTCCACGAAAAGCCGCATGGCGGCGAAAGTCTCTGTGCGGGAATCGGGGCGCACCTCCGGCTCGGAGCGGTATCCAGGGACATCCTGCCCGGCCACACGCCCCGGCCCGTACTGTCCGCGGACGGCATTGCGGGCCACCTCCCGTGGGGTCTGCCAACGAACCAGGGAACGGAGGATTTTCACCTTCTCGTCGCGCACGGCCTCCGATTCCAGGCTGCTGGGCGGCTCCATGGCCACCAGGGCCACCAGCTGGAGCATGTGGTTCTGCACCATATCGCGCAGTGCGCCGGCGCGATCATAGTACTCACCCCGGTTTTCCACCCCCACCGTCTCGGTGGACATGATCTGAATGTGGTCGATGTAGTTGCGGTTCCAGACCGGCTCGAAGATGGTATTGGCAAAGCGAATGACGCTGATGTTCTGCGTCATCTCCTTGCCCAGGTAGTGGTCGATGCGATAGATTGCGTCCTCCGGGAAAGCCTGGCGGATCTCCCGGTTCAGGCGAGCGGCGGATTCCAGGTCGTAGCCGAAAGGTTTCTCGATGACCAACCGCGGCCACAAACCTGCGGTGCCGTTCGCCTTTCCGGCCCCGTGTGCCGCCGCCGGGTCCGGGGCGGGTGTTGGCGCTTCCAGCAGCCCTGCCTGGCGCAGGTTGCCCGTCACGATGCCGAAGAGATCCGGCATCACGGCCAAATAAAAGATGCGCCGGCGGCCGACCCCTGCAGCCTGCTCCAGCTCTTCCAGAAAGGACTGCAGCCGGCCATACCCTTCAGCGTCGTGCATCTCCAGCCGGAAATAGTGGAAGCGGCGGGCGAAATCCTCCCATTGCGGCAGGACGCCCACGCCTGGACTCTGAGCCTGGCGCGCCGGCGCAGCCAGGCGCGAAAACCGCCACACGTACTCCTGCAATTCACAGCGGAACTGCTCAGGGGTTTTCTCCCGGCGCCCTACGCCCACGACCTGCGTGCGCGGATCCAGCAGGCCGTCCCGATGGAGACCGTACAAGGCTGGAAACAACTTGCGCTGGGCCAAATCTCCGGTAGCCCCGAAAATCACCACCGTGCACGGAGGCGCAGCCCCTGCGGCAGCGCCCGGACCCTCATTGGCCGCAGCATTGGCCGCAGCGCCGGCGTCTTGCCCGGTCCTGCCGGCCTCCGCCCGCATGATCCTGCTTTGTTCCATTTGCTGCAATCCCATCCCAATGACTCCATCCTGCCACGGCTTGGTCTTCGACACAGCCCCTCAGTGGGACGCAGGCCCTGGCTCTTTCCCCGGCGCTTTCTCCACGGCGTGGCCCCCGAATTCGTTGCGCAAGGCGGCCACCACCTTGCCGGCAAAACTCTCGTCCTGCTCCGAGCGGTGCCGCATCATGACCGACAATGCGATGATCGGCGCCGGGATCCCCAGGTTCAAAGCGGTCTGCGCCGTCCACAAGCCCTCGCCCGACGAGTGCATCACGCCACGGATGGCCTCCAGCCGGGGATCCTTGGCAAACGCGCTCTCCGCCAGCTCCATGAGCCAACCCCGGATCACGGAGCCGTGATTCCAGACCCTGGCCACTTCTTTCAGATTGAGCGAAAACGGCCCTTTGGCCAGCACCTCGAAGCCTTCGCCCATGGCCTGCATCATTCCGTACTCAATGCCGTTGTGCACCATTTTGACGAAATGGCCGCTGCCCACCGGGCCCGCGTGGATATACCCCTGCGCCACGCTGATGTCGCGCAAAAGTGGCTCGACGCGCGCGAAGTCCTCGTCGTCGCCGCCGGCCATGGTGCACGCCCCGTACCGGGCGCCCTCAATGCCGCCGCTGGTACCCACGTCCATGAAATGGATGCCCGTGGGACGCAGCTGTTCCGCCCGCCGCAGCGTATCCTGGTAGAAGGAATTGCCCCCGTCGATCAGCAGATCGCCGCGCGAAAGCAGGGGGGTCAGGCGGCGGATCATCTCCTCCACGGCCTCGCCGGCAGGAATCATCATCCAGATTGTACGAGGAGGCGCCAGCTTCTGCACCAGCTCCTCCAGTGTGTAGGCGCCGGTGATGCCCCCTTCCGCCTCGATCTGGCGTACCTTCTCCGGGGAACGGTTGAACGCCACCACCTGGTGGCCCTTATCGCGCATGTTCAGCGCCAAATTGTAGCCCATCCGCCCCAGACCAATCAAACCCACTTGCATGCTCCAATCCCTCCAAGAAACTCTCCCTGCCCCTTGCCGGACCGGGTCCTGCGCCGGGCCGGCTGCTTGGACCTGCTGCTTGGCCGGGCCTAGTATGCCCACGCACCGGCCGCAAAGCATCAACAGACCACCCGCCGCCCCCGGGAGGAGGCGTACCTGCCGGGGAGTCCACTGCAAAGAATGTACCCCGGGGGGTTCTCCGTTCCTACCTGGATCATATCCCTTTTCGCAGCGCGGGTAAAGTCCGGCCAAAATCCTTAGTCCAGGAGCCGGATATATGGCGGGTCGGGCTGGTGCTCCACCACCAGAGCATCCGTTACATGTCCGTCCAAGGCTTTGACCACCTGGAGAAACTGATAACGCTGGGTCCGCCACGTGCGCACCACCACGGAGGCCGTACGCTCCAAAAACGACCCCAGATGAGGACTGATCTCCTCCATGTTCACCAAGGCCAAATAACCGCCGCGGCAGGCGCGAACCCAGGAAGTGGCAGCGGCGAAATCCTGCACCAGGTATTTGCTGCCCCGCGCCACGGCCAGGGTGTTGAGATCCCGATAGATCAGCCAGGGCCGTCCCCGCTGTGCATCGGGCTCCATGTACTCGGCGAAGAACTGCCGCACCCACGACAAAGCCTCCCGGTCGCTCATCTCCCAGCCGCGGATCAGGCATTTCTCCAGTTCCGGCAGCAGCGGGCGCCTGAAGTATTCCGCCAGCAGGATCCGCCCCTGGGCTGCGCCTTCCAGCAAATCGCTGCCCTGGCGCCGCACATTTTCCACAATCTCGATGGGGCCCACCAGGCTGGACGGCTGCAGGTAGAGGTTGGCCCCGGCGGCATACCAGCGATGGATCAGCAGGCCCACCAGATCATAATAGTCGGCCTTGCCGTTCACGTCCAACAAAACTGTGGCCCCGCGCGGGAATCCCCCGCCCAGAGCGTCGTCCAACAGCGGCAGGCCCGTTGGGATCGCCGCGGCGGGGCTCTCCAGCGCCGCCCGTCGCCCGGACTGCATGCGGGTCAGGGGCCGCACCAACGCCAAGCCAGTGATATCAAACCGCATTAGATGCCGGCCTGGCACGAAGCCGCTGCCCCGCATCTTCAACACCTCCACAAACCTGCGTCTGTTGGCAGCCAGGCTGGCCATGGCGCCGCCGCCCGCCGCCTGCGCATCCAGGCCCGTCTCCTGGCTACGGCTGCTCCTGCCTACATCCACATAGGGGAAACTCAGTTCCAGGATGCCGTCTGCCAGGAAACCGGCCACGCCGGGATCTCCCCCGTCCGGCCCACTCCTGCCCGAGAGCCCCGCATCGCCGGCCCAGCCGGCCATCGGGGCCTCCGCCAACAGAAGCGCAGTGGCCCCCAGGCGGCGCAGGGCATTGAAAACTGCGTACATACGCGTGCGCGAGCTGGCCCAGGGGTGCGCGCCGGCCGGAGACGGTGCGCCCAGCCCCGCGGCTGCGCCCCTTCCTGCCAACGGCGTGGCCTCCGCCGCTGGCGCAGGCCCCGTGGCCGCGATTTCAGCCGCTGCCTCCGCTGCCAGCCCTGGGGACCCTGGGGCCGCCCCGGCGGCCGGGGCCCAGCCCGCATCCACAGCCCCGGCACAGGCCAACAAGGTGATGGGGTCGATGACCAGGCGCTGCACGCGCAGTTGGCGGAACGCTTCCTCCACCATCCCGCCGGGGCTCAGGAGGTCCTCCCAAAGCGTGCCCGGGGAAGTGCAAAGGATCTGTAGGCGTTTTTGCCGCACCAGGCCCGGAAGATCCCATCCGAAGGGTGCGAAATCCCGGTAGAGCTGCTCCGGCATTTGCTCGAAGGTCACCAATAACCCCGGCTCACCGCGGCGGGTGCCCTCCACCAGGAATTGCAGGCCCAGGGTGGTTTTGCCCGTGCCGGGACCGCCATACACCAAAACGAGAGAGTTCCGGGGAATGCCTCCTTCCAGGACCTCATCCAGTTGAGGCACGCCGGTGGTCACACGTTCACTGGCTGACACTTTGGGCTTGCACCTCCAGATTTCGCCTCACCCGGACGTCCCTTCCCCCGTCCGCGGCGTCCTGCTAGATAATTTTCTGGGATTTCCAAGGATTTCCTGCCGTGGAAGGATTCTGCTATCGACAGCTGGAATCATTTCTACAGAGCACGTGTAGGGCAAGCGCGAGGGCAAGCGCCGCGTATCCCGCCACGACGTAGAAAGGAGCGAGCAGGAGTTGGAGGGGACACCGAGCCTGGCCACGGAGGATGAAGCCCTCCTTACCCGCGTGCAGGTGGAGGTCATGGCGCTGTTCCAGCGGAACGTGGGCTTGGCCGACACTCTGCCTGGCATTGCGTCGCGGGTGGGCCGTGACCCGGGGCTTGTGGCGTTGGCGGTTCAGAGGCTGGTGGAGCGGGGCATCTTGACCAAGCAGGGCGAAAGCCAGGGGCTGCCTAAGGCAGCGCCGCGCCGCAGTGCGGTCTATCGTTATTCCCCGCCGGTGGTGCAGCCCATCGGGCCTGCCGCCGACGAGGAGGAGGCCGAAACCGCGGACGAAGAAACGGATGGCGCTCAAAGCCTGGGCTCGCCACACCTTTGATCGGTAAGGGAGGAAGAGGCCTTCCACCGCGAATGTCCACCCGCAGATCGGGGCCTCGACAAACGTGCTGCGAGCTTCCACGAGCGGAGACGAGCGTTCCATGGGCGGCGGGCAAACTCCAGCCCCCTTTGGAGCTCAGGTTGAGACGGTGGGATTGACCCGGAGTCTTCCCCGTCTGGAGGAGTGGACCGCCACTGCAATCCAACGCTCGTCTATGGGGGAGCGGGCCGTCGCATGGCTCCTCGAGCAGTTCTGTCGCTTTGCACAGGAAAGCGGACTCATCCCCAGATCCAGTTCCTGCGGCGCGCTGCTCGCCTTGTACGGCCAGGACCAAGCAGCGTGGTCCGATGAAATGGACCGGGCTGGGGGGCCTTTTTTAACCGGCCACGCGGCAGAAGACTACGCGGCAGAAGGCCACGCGGCGGAAATCCCTGCCGGTGTGGCGGTGAGCGTCTGGAACCTGCCGCCAGCGGTGGTGCAAAGCCTGGCCAACCCGTCTCATTTTGGTCCGGGTACGCGGCTGGCCCGGCAACCCCTTGGGGGAGAGCTGCGGGAGCTGCTGCCAGCCGGACCGCCGGCCAGGCTGTACAGCGTCCCTTTTCACGGCCCTGGCGGGTCCCCGCCCGCCCGTCTGTTCCTGGTGCTGCAGGGGCCGGAAGACCCGGTACCCCCGGCAAACTCTCTGCTGGAGCTCCTTCTTGTGGTGGGACGCGAAGCAGCGTGGCTTTGGACGCACTTTCGGGACCGCATGAAGCGCCAGGAATCCGAAGCCACGGCAGCGGCGTTGGAGAGCCTGGCGGAGGCGGTCACAGGTCTAACTCCTTCCCAAATTCTACAATTCACCGTGGATGCGGTGGCTGGCTTGGCCGGCGCCGACGAGGCTGCAATCTATTTGGACGAAACGGTGGCCCGGCAAACGGGACTGCCTGTCGTGGAGGGGCCGGGCGGACCGGCCGGGCCACTTCATGGGCCGGATACCACGGTGGCCCTGAAGGCATGGCGTGGGATGGGCGCCCCACGATCCAAGACGCCGGACGAGGCGCGGCCCGGCTCATTCCCGGAAGCACCCGCCCGCGATGCGCTCTTGGCTCAGGCTCAGCGGGCGCTGGAATCGGGCGAACCAATCCTTGACCCCTCTTTCGCGGCCCTCAGCATATCCATGTCCTCCGGCCCCCGCCGGCTAGGCGTGCTTCAAGCCATCCGCCGGGACGGGCGGCCGTTTTCCGAGAATCAGCAACGGTTCCTGCGGTCCCTGGCGATTTTAAGCGGCGCCTCCCTGGGCGCCTCGCTGCTAAGCAACAATCTATGGCGTCTGCACACCCGGACCGTGGCTGCCCTGGCGGCGGCCATCGATGCTCGCGACCCTTACACCCGCGGCCACTCTCAGCGTGTGGCGCGTTACGCCCGCCGCCTGGCACAGGCCCTGGGATGGAAACCGGAGCTCGTGCGCCAGGTCTTTGCCGCCGGGCTGCTGCATGATATCGGCAAGCTGGCAGTCCCGGACCATGTTTTGGGCAAGCCAGGGCGGCTTTCGGCTGAAGAGTGGGAGATCGTGCGCACCCACCCAGACCGGGGTGTCAGTATCGTAGGTCATGTGGCGGAGCTACAAGCTTTGGTGCCAGCCATCCGACACCACCACGAGCGTTTTGACGGCCGGGGTTATCCCGCTGGGCTCAAAGGCCGGCAAATACCGGTCGTGGCCCGGATTCTGGCCATCGCCGACTCTTTCGACGCAATGACCACCAGCAGGCCGTACCGCCCCGGCCTCACGTTCGCTGAAGCGCAAGCAGAGCTGCTGGCCAACGCCGGCACGCAGTTCGACCCGGAGCTGGTGCAAGCGTTCGTGCAGCTTGTACCGACGCTGCTCACTCCTTCTGGACGGCAGGAGGTCAGCGACAAGTAACCCCGGGACCTCCGGGGCACAGTACGGCCGAAGGCTGGTACTTCTTCGTTAGCCCTTGATGCCGCCGGTAGCAATTCCCTCAATGAAGTACTTCTGGCCGAATATGAAAATCAACAAAGTTGGCACCGTCACCACCAATGTGGCAGCCATCAGCCCTCCCCAATTTGTAAAGAACTGGCTCTGGAACGTCTGAAGCCCCAGTTGGACTGTGCGCATGGCTTCTGTATTCGTGATGACCAGTGGCCAAAGAAAATCATCCCACACGGAGGTGAAGCTGAAAATACCCAGAGTCATCAGCGCCGGGCGGCTCAGCGGTACGTAGATACGCCAGAAAATCGTAAACTCCGAGGCACCATCAATACGTGCTGCGTCGTTTAAGATCCGTAGGTATCGTCCGAAAGAACTGGCGGACAAGAAAAACCCCGAAAACACTCATCAGGTAAGGAAACGCGAGGCCCGGCAAGGTGTTCACCCAACCCGTCCCGCCCTGCCCTAACCAGTTATTCCCCCCGGCGAAAGGAATGCTCTTGACGATGATGAACAGGGGGATCAGCGTAACATAACCCGGGATCATCATGGTCCCCAGTAGAGCGTAAAAGATCACATCTCGCCCGGGAAAGTCCAGGCGGGCGAAGGCATACCCGGCCAGGGCACAAAAGAACAGGTTTGCCACAGTCGCCAATCCCGTCACCACCAGGCTATTGAAGAAATAGCGAGCGAACAAGGAATGCGAGAAGGCGTCGATATAGTGTTGAAGTGTCACGTGCCTGGGCAGCCATACCGGCGGATAGGCAAAGAGTTCGGCGTCTGGTTTGAACGAACTGAGCAGCATCCAGAGGAACGGCGCCGCCATCACCACCGCCACACATGTCAAAACCAGGTAAGTGCCCAGCTTGCGAACGGCAAACCGGAATTCGCGCCCGGCGAGCCGTCCGTAGACCACTGTCTGTGCCACATTTTCGCCCCCAGTAACCATTAGTCTTGCGGCTGGAAGTACTTCACGTTCACCAGCGACAGCCCGAAAATCACCACGAACAGAATGAAAGACACAGCCGATGCATTGCCCATGTCAAAGGCTCCGAAGGCACGCTGATAGATCAGATAAGCCACGGTTGTGGTGGATCCTAGCGGCCCCCCGTTGGTCATGGCGTAGATTTCGGCAAAGGTTTGGAAGGTGCTGATAAGCCCCATCACCACGATATAGTAGGTCACCGGACGCAACGAAGGCCAGGTAACTTGGGAGAATTTCTTCCAGCCGGAGGCCCCGTCGATGTCCGCGGCTTCGTACAGGTATTTCGGAATCCCCTGGAGGCCCGCCAGATAGATCACCATGTTCCAGCCGATCCCTTTCCAGACCCGCATCAAGACGAGCGAATGCAGCGCCAGGCCCGGCGTCCCCAGCCAGTCGACAGGCCCCAACCCGAAAAGCCCCAGAAACAAGTTGATCAGCCCTGAGTTCTTGTTGTATAACCAGAGCCAGATCATACTCACAGCAATGCTGGAGGTGACCACGGGCAGGTAGTAAAGCGTACGGAAGATTGTAATTCCCCGCAGCTTTTGGTTCACCAACAAGGCCAAGCACAAGGAAAAAAGAACATTGAGGGGAAGGACCTCCAGAGAGTACTGGGCAGTATTGAGCATGGCTCTCCAAAAGAGCGAGTCGTGGAAGAGGACCTGAACGTAGTTCTGGAGGCCAATCCAACGCGCGGGCGTCATCATGTTGTAGTTTGTGAAGCTCAGATACAGCGAGCTTACAACGGGGATGAACCCGGTGACTAGGGTGTATAGGACAATGGGTGCCACAAAAGCGTACCCTGTGAGCATCTGTTCACGGCGTGTCCTGTTGCGCCAATAAGCAGATAATGATGACATACAATAACCCTCCAGCTGCGTCGATCTGGAACCACAGGGGACTTCGGAGGCACCGGAGCGGCGTGTAGGAGAGGTAGGGGCCCGCACGCCCCTGGCCCCGCCTCTCCCGCATTTTGCCCACTCTCACTACTGGCTTTTACCTGAGGCGCAGCCCTTAGCGGTTGCTCAGCAGGGCGTCTGCCTCTTTGGCCGCCTGGTCCAGTGCAGCTTTCGGCGTCATTCGGCCATACAACGCCTGCTCCAGGTACCGGGACAGGATGTCTCGGATCTGCACCCACTGGGCGATGTTTGGGTTTCCCCTTGCGTATTGCATGCTTTCCACAAAGGCCCGGATGTTCGGATCGGATGCGAAGGCCGGAGCCTTGGCCAGCGAACGGCGCGGCGGAAGGGTGCCCATGGATGCGTTGATCTTCTCCAAAGCTTCGGGGCTGGAGAAGAACTCCATGACTTTCCAGGCGTCTTCTTTATGTTTGCTGGTCTTGGACATGAACATCCCTGAGAAGCTGTAGAAAGTCCATTGTTCTTTGTTCTTTAGCGGCGGTGCGACCCGGATCTCCTTATAAATTCCGGGAGCGTAGGTTTTCACTTGGGCCACATCTCCCGGCACGGCGAAAAGCATGGCAACCTGGTTGGTGGCGATAGGCGGCACGTTACCCTGCCCCAGATTAATGCTAGTATCTGCGACCTTATCCTTTTGGATCAGATTCGCCAGAAACTGTAGGGCCTCCACGCCGTGGGCATCGTTGAATGTCACCCGCGTGTAATCACGGTTGAAGAAGCTGCCTCCTGCCTGCCACAGGAAGCAGGCAAAGATCTGCTGGGCATCGATGCCGGATGTGGGGAGATCAATACCTTCGCGAACAATCTGATTTCCCCGGCGGATCGCGAGTTTTATCGCTGCATTCCGGAACTCCTCCCATGTGGCCGGAGGCTCATCGGGATTGAGGCCCGCTTCCTTGAATTCGTCAGCTCGATACATCAGAAGCCGGCCGGCGCCGAAGACGGGGATCATGTAATGCTTTCCGTAGTAGTTACCTTGCTCCAGGGTGCTGCCGAAGTCCCTGGCGTCCGGCATCTTGGCGATCAAGGAATCCAAAGGCTCCACGCGGCCCGTTGCGGCAAAGCCAGCAGTGGCGGCTGCCCCGTGCATAAAGACGTCCGGCGCCATGCCTCCGGCGAATGCCGTTGCCAGCTTCACAGAGAGAGTTTCCCACGGCACGAACGTGATCTGGAGATCGATTTTGGGATACTTCTTCTCAAAGGCAGGGAGAAGCTGGGTGTTGACGGTATCCATGAATTTCTGGTCATTGCCAGCCATCCAAAAAGTCACCGTGGTCCGGGAAGCCGCCCAGGCAGAAGGCGTAACGGCAGAAAGACAGGCGGCTACGGCGAGTATTATCAAGGCCATCCGCAGGCCCCCGCCTGGCGTAGCCAGCCGGGACTGTGCACGTTCTAGATTGAACATCCTTCGAAACATGGATAAAGCCTCCCTCATCAAATGAGTTTTCCCGGTTGATCTCTACGTAGCGCTGAACGCGGACCGCAATAGGGTTACCAGAGCTCTAGCGAGACGCACGCATATGCGCGTCCTCCTTTCTCACTAGACTGCTGTTAAAGATGGCGCCGGCGGAAAGCAAGGCTTCCTGAACAAGACGGATCAGCTTCGCTCCTCCCGTTGCCGCCGCTGTGCCAACCTGTACTGCCTGCAGGTCAGCAACGCTTGAGAGGTCCAGGATCCCTTCCTTCGCGGCCACAGCCGCTGCGGTCCCTGCCGCCTGGCCTGTGGCGAAGCAGGTCGGCGTCGCCCGCACTGAGGCATGGGCCTCATGGGTGCTGGAGATGCATCGCCCCGCCACCAGTAAGTTCTTCGCCCCTGCCGGGATCAGGGCCCGCAGGGGAATCTCATAGCCCAGCGGTGCCGCCGGCTGGTAGGCCCCCAGGCCCTTACCCGCCGGCGAATGGATGTCGATGGGGAACCCTCCCATGGCCACGGCATCGGGCAGGCGGCTTCCCTGCACCACATCCCGGGCGGTGAGTACGTAGTGCCCCACAATTCTCCGCGACTCGCGGAACCCCACTTGAACGCCGGACTGCATGAGATACGCTTGCCGGAATCCGGGCACGTACCGCCGCAAAAAACGCAGGACCTCCTGGCTCTGCCGCCGGCCCTCCACTTCCGCGCGGGTTAGCTCCTGCAGGGAGCCAGGGCGGACGTGGACCCGCGTCATGTTGATCAGCATCTCCCCAGGGTGGATACCCTGAAATGCCAGCACCCTGTCCCTGGGAACACCGAATTCCCCCCGCTCGCGGGCTTTCTTGACAATGGAGAAAAAGCCCGCCACGGACAGCCATGGAAATTCCATGATCTCGCCAGGTGCACAACCCAGCACGAAGTCGTCCGGATGATCCGCCACATACTGCCTCAGCTCCGCGAGGTCCACTCCACCCACGCGAAGGATCAAAGTTGCTGGCTGAACAAGACCGTCGCCTGGGCGTCCGATCTCAAAGGAGAAGCCTCCACGGGCCGCAATGTCGGCGTCGCCGGTGGCGTCCACCACGAAGGCAGGATGAATCTCCAGTTCGCCCCAGCGCCCAAAGGCCCGCACAGATTCGATCCGGCCGCGGTCCACCTGCACCGAGGCAGCACAACAATGCAGGCAAAGCTGCACCCCGGACCCCAGTACGAGATCTAGTGCAACATCTTTTAACGCTTCCGGGTCAAAGGGCGTCAAGGAGGGGACAAAGCCGATCATGTCCGGCACGTGACCAGGGGAAGCCTCCATCTGTACCAGCTTGTCAACGATTTCCTGGCCGATGCCGCCCACCACAGCGCGGCTACCTGCATGAAAAGTCATCATGGGACCCACCAGAGCCGCCACCGGAGTCCCGCCCACAAATCCATAACGCTCCAGCAGCATCGTGGAACATCCCTGGCGGGCGGCGGCTACAGCGGCAGCCAGGCCCGCTGGGCCTCCGCCTACCACAAGGACGTCCGGATGCAAAGCCTCGCTCGATGGGGCTGGATGATCTGATTGACCCGCAACTGGAGCTATATCTCGGCCCATGATCTTCCTCCGTCACAGCCTGGACCCGTCGATGGCACGGCGGAATGCCTGGGTAGCCCGGGCCATCCCCGCCGCGTCCCTGCCCGTCACCACAGCCCCAATCATTACGCCTCTGACCCCGGCCTGTCGCAGAAACGAAACTTCCTCCGGCTGGATCCGCAGCTGCGTGGGAACCACGACGGGCATGGGGACAGCCGTAGCAATGGCATGGTATCTAGCCAGATCACGAAGGCTCAAGGGAGCCCCGTACCGGTCCGGGGGAATCACGGAAGCCTCCAGCACCTCGAATCCCAAAGTTCCCAGCGCCGTGACCTCCGGTATGGAATAGGTATAATCCGGGGCAATCATGCGGTCGATTCCAGTCAGGGTTAGAGCCTCGGGCCCAAGATGTTGCGCATAAGCGGATATGAAGGAAAATCCCATGTCCCGCAGCTCTGTCAGCAGGCCAAGGTTTACAACAGGTTCGGCGCCAGGCACGATCCCGACGGGAACCCCCTTGGCCCTGGCCAGGCGCAGGATCTCCACCAGACGGCTCTGCTCTTCGTGGAGAGAGCCGAACTGCTGGCCGCTGGCACGGTGGTGTAGGTTGATGTGCACCTTCAGCACATCCGCACCCGCGTTCAAAGCCTCCTTTGCAATGATTGGATCGTTGGCAGGCAACGAAGCAATGAGAACAAAAGCCTTTTGCGAAAAAACGGTAGCGTAGGATCCCATGATTATCCCCCTAACCGCTAGCCAGGCGCACGCTGAGTTCCACTTCGAAAAGGCGGCCCCAAGGCAGGCGACAACAGATTTGAGGCAGAACGCCGGAGACGGCCTCATTCCCACCAGCCGACGTCTCTCCGGCAAACACACGGTACCATTGCTGGCTTAACGGAATCAATTCTCGTGCCAATCTTTCTTCGACCAGAGTGGCGCCCCGACTGGACAGGTGGTAAGGATCGTCATGGAGCTCCTCCACGAACCGCATAAGGCGCGGGCGCACCACTGTCTGGTACAGCCAGTCGTCTGTAAAGCGTTGCCACAGCAACTGCCGATGCAGGAGGGCTCCATCCCATTCAGAAGGCCGGCCGGGGATGCGCCGGCCCCGGACCCCCAGCCACGCAATTCCGGCCATGGCCAGAGCGGTGCCAATGGAATTCCCCGCCGTATTCCAGCCGGCGTAGGCCGCCAGCTGGCCCGCGAGCCCCTTTTGCAGGAGCCGTCGTACGAAAGCATCCTCGCCCCCGTTGGCAACCCGCACGTCCACAACGGAGGCTGGTCCGAAGCCACGCAGCGCGTACCTGCTTCGCCCCAGCACACCTCGGACCAAATCCAGCTGCGTTTCGAATTCCTGCTCCCGCTGCGTTTGGAGATCTACGGGTGGAGCGCATGAGCTGGGAGGGCCCAGGCAGGGTGGATCCGGACAGTTGACCCAGAAAAGCAGGCTTTCTTCCGGCAGGCCCCGCTGAAGCTGGTCCGAACAGACGATCCTGCCCCTCATCCCGGCGGCGGCAGCCTGAGCGAGCAGGTTTTCCCGCAAGGGGCGGTCTTCATATTCCGGCACTATGCCGGCGCCTGCCGTAGGCAGACACAAAAACAGAGCCTGAGGAGTTCGGCCAGCGGCTCCAAGCAAAGCCCGGGTCAACAAAACCATCCCTGCTTCGTCCGCGCCCGGATAAACGTTTACCCGCGGCCTCGCCCCCGTCTCCTCAGCCAACTTCAGCAGGGCCGCCTGCTCCGCTTTATGGGGGCCATTGACCGCCGCGTCTTCCTGGCACAGACAGAGGTAATCGAAAGTGCCGTCCGCCGCCAATTCGACGGCGAGCCGATTCACTGCATGGTTGCGCCGCCGGACTTGCCGGTAGGCCTGAAGAATGGTTGCCGGAATTATCTGTTCCAGGTGCCGAAGGCGGGCGCTTGCCGCGCTGGTGCCGAGCGGTTCAACAGAATCCAAGCCTTTCTCCGGGGCCGAGTCCAAGCATCCAGCGGTGCGGGCGCCCGGAAGTTGGTTGTACTCGTGGAGGTACTGCCAGTAGCGTGCCGAGCGACGGTCCTGGGCAGTGATGGACAACCGTGTGATCACACTCCACCCTAGGATTGTCAGCCCCCTGTTCGCACGCTTCAGATCGTGGAGCCACCTGAGCCGTTCCAGCGCTTCTTCGAGAGGAACCGCCGGCGTCCGTGAAGCAACCAGCCCGCCGAACGCCAGCATGTCGCAGCTGACAATCAATGCATCCAGCTGCGGCGAAACATCATGCAGCCACTCCATCACGCCATCACGGTCTCCAGGAGTTTGGAAATGCCCCAGTAGTTCCCGAGGTGGAAGAAACAGGCGCTCCCCCACCAACCCAGCAATCTCCGGAGCGAACCGGCTTGTACATGGCCGGTCGTCTAAGGGAACAAAGCCGATATGCAAAGGCCCATCTCACCTTCCCGCCGTGGCACTTCGGCCGCAGCAGCCAACTGGTCTTCAAGCCCCTGCCTGGACGTTCCCGGTGCCCTGGGACTGTGCGGAGGACTCCCGGATCGCCAAAACAGGTTGCTGGACGATCTGGATCGGCCCGGCAAGGGTCAGGCTGGCCAGGTCTACAGCGGTCCGAGCCGCTAGGTAACCCAGCTGATCCATGTTCACCCGAACGGTGGTTAAGGCAGGGATAATGTGCGAAGCCAGCTCCAGGTCGCTGTATCCGACGACCCCAAATTCCTCCGGCACTGCCCGTCCTTCCTCGGCCAACGCGCGCAGCACTCCGGCGGCCATCCAGTCGGTAGCCGCGAAGATGGCGCGCCTTGCGGGGTTCTGCCCAGGCACGCCCGGTGTCAGGCGGCTAAGAAGCATCTTGGCCAGCCGGTATCCTGCTGCCTGGTCGATCCTGGGGCTAATGAGCACATTCTCCGCCGGCAGCCGGGCGCCGGACTCTTTCAAGCCTTGTTGGTATCCGTTTAGCCGGTCCGAAAACGTGTGGATGTGCAGGTCGCCGCCGAAATAATAGAATTCTTCGTAACCGCACGCAGTCAAGTGCAGGCCCACCAGCCTGCCTCCCTCTACGTTATCGGGAAGAACGGCGTTGAATCGAAACGGGTTCTGAGTGTACTTCCCGATGAAAACCGCCGGAACAGAAGCATTGGCCAGGGTCTCCACGCACCTGTCGGGAAGCGGAATGCCGCCGACCACCAGCGCCGATACCCGCTGTGAAGCAAGCAAAGACTCCAGCTGACGGGTCAGGTCCCCCTCCCCCTCGGCCAACGTATCTACCAACAGCGATCGGCCTGCTTCGTTTAGGAAACGAACCGCCCCTCGGATAACCTCCGTGAAGAAACTGTCCGAATTCAGGTTTCCCTGCGGATTGGCGATCAGAAACGCAACAGCGCTGCGTTCCCGCTCATCTGTACGTTCCCCTGCCGCAGGGTCTAGGGGATAACCGTAGACGGCCAGCATCTCCCGCACCTGTCGCTTGCGGGATTCACTGATCCGAGGGCTATTCCGTAGAGCCCGGCTGACAGTAGAGGGAGATACACCCATCGCGTGTGCGATGCTTCGCAGGCTCGGCTTTGGCACCTTCAGACCTCCAACCCTAGACCAGCCGTATGCGTTGCGCGGCTGTTGCACTACCCAAGCATGCCCGGGTAAGCAAATGCACCTATTGCGCAACAGAGCAACACTCTTCGCCCACCGGTCTCTTCGGCAGTATATATTCTTCAGTCTCGAAGTAATTCCTTCTTCGCCATTTAAGCTCGCGTTCCTGGGCCCGTAAAGTAGACTGAATTCGTTGCGCATGTTGCGCACAGAAACGCAACGGTTCCTGACAATAAGAAAGCCGCAGCCTATGCCCGGCACGAACGGCTGCGCCTGGCGATAGGCTGCGGCTAACTCGGCCTCGAGGCCACCTTACCGGGTCTTATAGCCTCCGTGAGGCCCCACGATCCTCGCCTTACTGCTTCACAGCTCCCTCCAGGCCCCGCATAAAGTAGCGTTGGCCGAAGAGAAAGACGACCAGGATGGGAAGCATGGCGATGACGGTCCCCGAAGCCACGGCCCGGGTATTGGTGGCAAACTGCCCCTGTAGATCCAACAAGCCGGAGGCCAACGGATAGTAGCTCTTATCTGTCAGGACAATGATGGGCCACAGGAACGAGTTCCAAAAGGCCACGAATTGCAGGATAGCAAACGCGGCCACAGTGGGAGCTGTGAGCGGAATCATGATTTGCCACCAGATCCGCCATTCTGAGGCCCCGTCCACCCGGGCGGCTTCCAGGAGCTCCTTCGGGATGGCCAGGTAGGCCTGCCGCATCAGAAAGATCCCGATGGTGGAAGCCAGGCTTGGCAGAATGATGGCCGCATATTGCCCCGGCCCGGACTTCAACAGCCCTAGCTTGATGGTGGTAATGTAGTTGACGATCAGACCCGCCTCGTTAGGCAGAATGAGCGTAGCCAATATGGCTCCGAAGATGAAATCCCGCCCGGGAAACTCCATCTTTGCCAAAGGGTACCCGCCCAACGTCGCCACCAAAATACTGCCAGCGACCCCGAAGAAGCAAATAATCACACTATTGACAATGTAACGCACCAACGGCACGTTTTGCACTACGTAGACATAGTTCTCCAGCGTTGGACTCGTTGGCCACAACGGCGGAGGGAACTTGAAGATCCCGCCGGAACCGCTGAAGCTCGTGATCACGGTCCAAAAGAACGGGTAAATCGTGATGACGGCGATAACGATCAAGAGGGCATATACGCCGATAGTCTGTACGGATTTGCGAGCGCGACGAATTGCCTTGGCGTTCACGATATCTGCCCTCCCCGCGTGTACTTGAAGTTCAGAATGCTGAAGAACAAACTCACGACAGCCACCACCAAACCTGCGGCGGCGGCTTCACCATATTTGAAGTCCTGGAAGGCCTTAGAATAAATGAAATACAAGGCGGTGTAAGTAGAGCCTGCCGGTCCGCCTCCTGTCATCACGAAGATCTCCTCGAAAACCTTGATGGCGCTGATGGTAGAAAGCAGGCTGCAGATCAGGATGATGGGGCGCAGCAGTGGCAAGGTCACATTCCAGAACACCTGCCAGCGGTTTGCTCCGTCGATCAGAGCCGCCTCTTCGTACGACCGGTCAATGCTTTGAAGGCCCGCCAGATACAGAACCATGTAGTACCCAATGCCTTTCCAAAGAGTAACAAACATGACCGCGTACAAGGCCAGCGCCGGGTTAAGCAGTAGATTTGTTGGATTCTTCACGAGGCCCAGAGTCTTCAGCACAAAGTTCACCGGACCGAACTGGTCATACATCCATCCCCACATGAGTCCCACCACTGCAAAACTGCTGACCACCGGGATGTAGTAAGCCGTCCGAAATCCCCCGATGCCCGGTAATTGGCGGTTAACCAGCATGGCCACGGCAATGGATACCAGCTGAATCACGGGCACTACCAGGATGTAGCGGATGGAGTTCCACAGCCCGGACCAAAAATAGCTTTCGCCAAGAAGGGTGCGGAAGTTCTCCAGGCCCACAAATCTGGGCGGAGTGATGACGTTGTACTCAGTAAAGCCGAGATAGGTGCCAAAAACAATGGGGAAAAACGTATAGATCCCCATCAATACCAGGGCCGGAAGCAGAAACCCATACGCGATCAGGGTATTGCGGAGCTTCACGGTGTAACCTCCTTCGGCACGGGGGCCGCATCTAGCAGTGTCAAGCCAAGCATCGTCGGATTGGCATCATTGCCGGCGCTTTCCACCGTAAACGATGCAATCTCTTCTTCAGGATGAGGGTTCCGGATCACAAAAACATCGGCTCCCACGGGCAAACCGCTTCGGGCCGTCCCACGCCAGGCGGGGTAGCGTACCAGGGATTTCAACACTGGATCCGTCCAGGCTGCGATCTGGCGCTGATAGGTCAGGGGAACGGCCAGCGTCGAGCCGCCTGCATAAGTCAGCACATACCGCCCAACCGGCATCCCATCGGCGGGCGCTGCCCAAGCCGTCGTATTCAGGGCCGCCAACGCAGCGGCTTTGGCGTGCAAAGGGATTGTGACGCGCGCCGGCAGCGAACGGGCAACGCCCCGGTCAGCCCGGGTCATCACGGCCCCGCTAATATGAAACAGGTAGGGTCCCAGCCGTACGGTGGTCGTGCCCCTGGGCGGCATCAGGCCGGACAGGTCGTAATCTGGGCCTTTGCCGATCCATCCAGAGTCGCCCGGGTCCACCAGGGACCGGGTGGCATAACCGCTCAGGTTCACCAGGCGGCCGGGAATGGGCCGGTAGGGCGTAGGCAGCCAAGCATCATAATAGCGGGCGGGTGCCGATACAGCCATGGCTTCCTCACGGGCCCGCGCCACGTCCGGATTCCAAAAGGCCGCTCCAGCCCGCAAATAAGCGATGGCCTGCTGAGCTTGTCCATCGACGATGCTGGGATTACCGAAATATCCAGTCCAACGGGTCTGTAGCATGCCCAAAGCGCCGTCCCTAAGGGCACTGCGGGCAAAGGTCTCCGGATTGTCTTCTCCGTCCCAGCTGGCTCCCACAACCTGGAAACCGTAACTCCGGATTTGCCGGATGGACGGATAATCCTCAGCCGCCGTGTAGTGCCAGTCGGTGAACACGATGTCTTTCGGTAATTCGCGGGCCAGCGGCAGGGTGGCCCCGCTGAAAACCACATCCTGCCACATCATGGTCGCTACACCCCGGGATTTCAGGAAATCATGCAGTCTGACGACGTCGTCATAGAAAAGTCTCTCAAACCCTAAGGCCTTCCCGTTGGGCCGGGCAGGGAAACGGTTCACGTTGCGCACTTCATCGTGACCGATATGCACCCAGCGGGGCTTGAAGACGTCGACGGCCTCCTGGAGGACCGCCTCGACCACCGCATACGTCCGTGGGTTCAGGGTGTCATAGGCAAAGGGCTCGCTGGCCTCCGGGTCTTGGTACAGGTCCTGGTTTTGGCCATTATAGAACATCCACTGGACATGGCCCAACAGCTCAATAAGCGGCACCGGCTCCATGCCATAAGAACGGATCAGCTCCGCCACCCGCCGGGCTTCCGCCTTGCTGGCCCCCTGCGGATTCCAAATGTTGGGCGTCGAATCCCACTGCACGTAATCGCACATGATCAGCACGGTGTTGAACTTGTATTGCGCCAGTATGGGGATGAGCCGGTCATTGATCCCGCGCGAATAGGCATCCAAATAGATCATGGCCATGCGTAGAGGAAAGGCCGGCCAGTCCGCGATATCTGCATAACGGAAACCTGCCGGATCCACGGCCAGAAGCTGCCGCAGAGTCTGCACACCCCAGTAGGCCCCCTGGGGATCAGCCCCCACGATCCAGGCACCGTCGGGGCCCACATGGAGGGCATAGCCTTCCGGATGCGTCACCTTGAGGCCGGCCGCATCGGCTTTGGCCGCCAACGCCGCGTCCGCCCGGGTTCCGATGATGAGTGGAAGAGGCTTTGCAGCGCCTGGCCTGGTGGAACCGGACTCCTCCCTACCGAGGTCTACCGCTCCCGCCGCACCGGACTCAGCAGTAGCAAGCCTCGTGACATTGAATACAGGAAGTGTGGTCCCAAACCTGACCTTTAGTTCGTCCTGCAAATCCCGCACGGCGTAGCCGATCTGAGGGGCATTCCCCACAGTTTCCAGGCGCAGGCTCGCCAGTGGGAGGATCCCCGAAGGATAGACGGCCCGTTGCGGCACAGGCCAAACATCCGGCTGGGGCAGCATCTGGTAAGCCGCCGGTACGTACGTTAGGGGGGCCGGCGCTGATGCGCCTCCAGCCGCCGCCAGGGATGTGCCCGCAGAAAAGGCTAGACCCGTCATCATGGCAAGCCATACCAGAAGGGCCTCGACCTGCCCCTTTTTCATTTTCATGGCCGTCTTCCTCCAACCGGGGTGTCTGGGGCCGGAGCATCCCCCGGCTCCCAAGGCGGGCAGCCGAGTGCCCGGCCCCTAAACCTTTGTACGCCTTTCTTCGGGTCGCCCGTGCTTCAGGGCCCTCCGCTAACTCGGTGGTCACAGACTGGCATTCCACACCCGTACAATGTCATCCAGAGCCTGCTTCGGCGACTTGGAGCCAAAGAAAGCTGCCTCGATGTTGTCCTTGAAGGCTTTGAACAGGTTGGAGGCATCCGGAACCACCACTGTCAAATCCTTGGCATGCTTCAACTGCTTTGCATCTACGATGCGGGCCTGGTCCGCCGCTGTAGGCCCACCCGTGGTAAAGAAGGGATCGTTGGCCGCTGCGATGGTGCTGGGGAACGTGTTGGAAGCCTTGGCGAAGGCCAGCTGATTTGCGTCGTTTGTGGCAAACAGCGCGAACTTCGCGGCTTCTTTCTTGTCACGCACGTTGGCGGGGACCGAGAGGCCCATCAGGGGTGTATGCGTGACTTGGCCCTTGTCCAGAGGATAGGCCGCCACCCGGGTCTCGTCATAGACGGCCTTGTTGTCCTTCTCCACCCGGATCAGGAACTGCGGCCCCGTCAGCAGCATCCCAAGCTTTCCTTCGCTGTAAAGCTCCGTGGCGCCCAGGTAGCCTCGGCGCAGAGTGTCCTCAGGGAAGTAGTCGTGCTTATACAGATCCACATACTCCTGCAGGAGCTTCACATGGGCAGGAGAGTTGAAAACCGCCTTTTTCCCACTCTTGTCAAAGATCGGCAGCCCAGCTTCCTGAAAGATGGTGAGGAAGTTGATCCCGTTCACGTTGGGCATAAAACCGTACATGCCCGTCTTATCTTTGATCTGCTTGGCCTGGGCAATCATCTCTGCCACAGTGCGGGGCGGCTTATTGGGATCCAGCCCTGCCTTCTTGTAAATGTCGGTGTTGTAGGCCAACACTTTCGGCGCCCAGTACCACGGGGTCCCATAGATCTTGCCGTTGAATTTGAAAGTATCCAATGCCTTCGGGAAATAGACCTTGAAGGCACTGGCCGGCGCGTAATCACTCAGGGGGGCGAGGGCTCCTTGCTGGTACAGTTGGACGGTCATGTCCGAGCTCAGATTCACCACATCGGGCGGATTGCCGGCCGCAATGGCCGACAGCAACTTCTGCTGGATGGCCGCATAGGGCACATCCACCCACTTTACCGTGACGCCGGGGTTGGCCTTCTCATAGTCTGCAGCCAGCTGCTTCATCTGGGTGTCAAAAAACGGGCTTAACGAGATGGTCCAAAACTCCAGTGTCTTCCCGGCAGCCAGAACCCCCGTTGGCACCATGGCGGCCAGGAGAGCCAGAACCAACGCTGCCGACAAGAGAACCCTTACGGTGAGCTTACGCATACTTTACTCCTCCTTAGTAGTTGAATTCTGATCATGCTGAGAATCCACGCGCACCCTCAGTTGAACCTCAAACAGGCGGTTCCAGGGAAACTGCAGATCCTCCACGGTCACCGAAACGGACGGTCCGCAACGCCTGGCTGGCGCCGGCGTCCCCTGCCGTTCCGGCGCAGCATCCCCTCCTTTCCATGCACCCTGGCCTGCTTGAATCCCAAGCTCGGCCGTGCTGCCTAACGGCCCCACAGTCCTATCCTCCTGCCACCGCGCCACCCAACGCTGCAAAGCAGCGTTGAGGGAATCCATAGCCTGCCGCGCAATGGCGGTTGCATGCGCACCCAACTCATACGGGGAGATTCCCAGCTGCGCCACTGGGCCCGCCGCCATCTTTTGGCGGACATCCGCCTGGTAGGCCCAGTCTTCAGCAAAACGGAGCAGCAGAAACTCCCTGTGGGCCTGATCCGCGGCATCGCGTTCGAGCCCTGCAGGCAGGTTCAGGCCCGCCCGTCGCAGACAGGAATGTGCCAGCACGGTGCCCAGGGTGTTGCCGGCGGTATTCCAGCCCGCATAGGCCGCCAGGTCCAGGGGCCAGATATAGCTGGGCAGCATCTCCACCAGGGCGCGGTCGGCTCCGTTGGCATAGGCCACGTCGGCCAGGGCCACCAGCGGGCAACGGCCCGGGCCATCCGGACGTTCTGGAACCGCGGCGGGATGCCCGTCATCCGCCGGCCCCGGGTGCGCGCCTTCGTGGCCGCCCAGAGTGCTTCCGCCCAACGTATCCGCCAGGCTTTGCAGGAATTCCGGCAGGTTTCGCCATCCGCCGTGGTCGGCGCCCGGCTGGTCCTGCTCCGGCGCTTCACCCTGCCAGCGGCCGGGGCTGTTGACAAACAAGTGGATATCCGCGTCCTGGGGTGCCGCTGCCAGCCGGCCCCCTACAGCCAGGACCTGCCCTTTGATCCCTTCCAGCAGCGGCCGGTCTTCGTAACGGGGCACCACGGTAGGCCCCAGGGTCGAGGAAAAGCGCAGCCAGAAACGGGGCCTCCAGCCGGCGGCCCGGTTCACAAGGCGCGCCACCAGCACCATACCGACTTCGTCGGCGCCGGGATAGAGCAAAACGCGCCGATACGCCCCGGTCTCCGCTATAAGCCGCGTCAAGGCTCTCTGCTCCCGCGCAGGCAGCCCCACTGGGGAACTATCGTCCTGGGTGAGGGCCAGAAACTGCACGACGCCAGCTGCGGCCCAGCGGACCATCACTTCGTTGAGGGCATGGTTGCGTTGCCGCCGCCACTGCCAATCCTTGCGGATCTCCGCCGGGATCTCTGCTTCCAACCGGCTGCGCAGATTACGGGCTTGGTCGAAGGTGCACCCGCCGCGGGCGGCCTCCGCACCTCCTGCACCCGCACCGGCTGCCGCGGCCCACTGTTCAACGCCGGCCAGCAGCCCTGCCTGGCGCAGGGAGTCCCAGGCCTGTGAGCCCTGGTCCAGGGCATCCAGCAGAGTCGAGTACAGATGCAGGCGGGCGCCAAAATCGTCCCAGTAATCGGGCTCCTCGTCGGCGCTGTTGTACGCCGGCAGACGCATGATCACGCTGTGCGCATAGATGGGCAGCTCTGGGCGCGCCGCGTGGATTGCAGGCAGGACCTGTAGATTGGCCAAAGCCTCCTCCTGCGTCAGGTCGCTGACCCGTGACGGTATCAGGCCGCCGAACGCCAAAGTATCGGCAGCCACCACCAGCGCGTCGGCGGTCTGTGCTTGCTCCTTGAGCCACTCCCCCAGAGCCCGGGGATCTCCGGCACGCTTCTTCAGCCCCAGCAGGGAGCGCGGCGGCACGACCACCTCCACCCCGGCGACCCGTCCCACCAAGGCCGGATAGACGCTGTTGCAGGGGCGTTCATCCAGCGGCAGCAGCGCCACGCGCCGGAGCTGCCCACAGATGCCCCTTGTGCTTCCTTCATCTCGCTGGGGCATATTCTGCGCCTCCTTGGGCTGTACCGCCCGTATGGCTGCCCTGGGAGCCTCCGTCCCGACCCTCACCGCTGCCGCCTGGCGCTCCGGCCCCCAGACCGGCGCGGATCGCGGCACCTAAAGCCTCCCACCATTGCAACCGATCCAGGTGGCTGGAATCGAAGATCATGACGCCATCGCTGCCTTCCTGGCAAGCCCGGACGGCCTCGCCCAAGCGCTCAGGATGATCCTCATACTGCACCAGATAAAGGCTCCCGTAGGTTGGCCGCACATGCCCGGTCACGTGGCGCACCATCCGGGCCGCGCCCGCCACAGAATACCACCAGGTGCGCTGAGGCGGCTGTCCGGGCTCCCGCTGCGCCGTCTCAGGCAGGCCTTGGGTGACCTCTTCCTCCCAAACCTCCGGGTAGTAGTTGCCAGATAGGAACAGGTCCAGCTCCTCCGCGTAGCCCGTGGCCTCGTAGCCCGGCGGCACAGGACCGGGCGAAGCCACCGCATCCCGGCGGAAACGGCTGCTGGCCCAGTTCACGCCCAACTCGTAGTAGGAGGGGAACCAAGAGCCCGCATAGATGCCGAACAAGGCGTCGGCCCGGGCAGCCTTGACCCGCCGGCGGGCGGCAGCCACGAAATCATGGATCACCTGAGCCCGCCAAAGAAGCCAGGGGCCGAACAAAGGCCCAGGGCGGATCCAAACGCCCTCCGAGGTGCGTAGCAGCGCCCCCTCCTCCGTTTCACGTTCCGGCTTCCCTTGGCCGTCCCCCGCCCCGGCGTGGAAAGCATGAGGTGCCGGCACAATCTCATAAACGTCTTCCGGCCAGCGCTTCGCGTGCGTCCCCACAAAGCGGCAAAACGCGGCATGGCTGGCAGGGCTGAAATCCGTATCCAGTCCGGTATAGCGCGCCCGATCCAGAATCACGCCATCCACCGGATAGCCCCTGGCCACTTCCTCCAGCAACGCCAGCTCGTACCCCTGGACTTCGGGCAAGGCAGGATTCACGAAAGCCCAGTCCTTGCCGTGGAACCGGGTCATGGGAGCCAACGCGGGCGCCATTGCCGGCTGGATTCCGCCTTGCGTACCGCCGTCCACGGCCCCGGGCAGCCCTGCATCCGCCGCGTCCCGCAAACCGGCAGCAGAGTAAGCCACGCATTCCCAGCCCGCCCGGGCAGGATCTGCCACGAGGGCTCCGCGCAGACGCCCATGCTGCCGATAGCCCTCCGAAAAAACATTCAGGCTCGCCAGGACCTCCAGTCCACGGCTCCGCGCCTCTTCCACAGCCACGGCCAGCAGGTCATAGCCGCGGGGAAGCTCAACTCCGGGCTCCCACTGTTCCAGACGAGGGGCCAGCCGGCTGGCGTATAAAACTTCGCCGCTGGGCGGCTTGACATCCACCACCACAGTCGTAAAGCCGGCTGTTGCAGCCCGGTCCAAAAGCGCCGCCATACCGTCCCGATGATGAGTGGTGGGCAGATTGGCCGTGGCATCGATCCAGAGAATGTTGCGGCGCGGGAACCGTTTTCCCGCTTCCGCCACCACCATTTCTGCCGTCATAGACAGGCCCCCTGTGACCGTAAAACTTCCCGCAAATGGACGCCGTCCACTTGCCGCGGTGTGATGCCGGCCTCTACGGCCAACGCGGCCGCTGTCCCGGCCGCCTGCCCCAGGGAATGGCAGTTCGGCTGAATACGAATGGCGGACTGGGCCGCAAAAGTGGCGGAAATGCACCGCCCTGTCACCAGCAGGCCTTCGATGCCCCGGGGCAGCAAGCAGCGATACGGTACCTCGTGGTACGCGCCTTCGGGGAGAAAACCCGGGTGGTGGAACACTTCCGGCTCCTCCGGCTCCGGGACCCGGCCCGCAGTCTGCAGCGCCGAGTCCACAGTCTCCGAGGCTTTCCCCGCTGGCGAATTCTGGACCCAATGGATGTCAACGGGGTACCGGTTGCGCAGCACTGCATCGGAAAACTTACGAGCCTGCAGCACATCCTGCAGGGTCAGCACATAATCGCCCACAATCCGCCGGCTCTCCCGCACCCCGACCATGGGTGCCACCTCGAGGACATGCGCCTGCTGGCATCCGGGCAGATACTTGCGCAGAAAGCTCATCAACCGCCGGATGGCCTGACGCCCCTCGATCTGGGCGTGGGTCAGATCCCAGGGGTTGGTGCCATCCACCTGCGTGGCGATGCGGGGGCAGTTGAAAGCCAGCTGTCCGGGGCGGCCCGGCAGCGTAAAACATTGGAAGTAATCCCCATCAGATTCTAGTAGGTCACCGGCCTCCACGGCCCGGCGGAAGAGGGGCTCCAGTTTGAAGCCGCGCCCCCAGACCATGGCCATTTCCAGAAAGCCATCAGGCCAAGCAGGATCGCCCAATTCTCGCAGGAACCGGGCCAGCGCCTCTAGATCCACTCCGCCGGCGATAAAGCGCACGGAGAGGGCCTGTCTCTGCCCGGATGGGCCTCCGCAACGCCAAGGAACACCGGCAGCCACGGCCACGTCCGCATCACCGCTGGCGTCGATGACCACTTGCGCCCCGAATCGCACGAACCCCGCGGGGGTGTGCGCCACGATCCCGGTGATACGACGCCTCTGCTCCCCCGCTCCGGAGGCGGTCCCCGCCTCTGCGGCCGCAGGAGCGGTCAAAACATCCACAAAGCGCGTGTAATAGAGGAGCTGGACACCGGCCTCCAGGGCCATGTCCTCCAATACGAACTTCATTCCCTCCGGGTCGAACCAGCCATCGTTGTCGGGTGTGGCGGCCCCGGCCTGGATCGCCGCCAACCTGGCCTTCAGCTCGTCGGTAAGGCCGCGATTGAGGTTGACCGCGCCGTCATCCGCCGGGGAGGGGCCGGAGCCGCCGGCATCTCTCTGCGCAGCTCGCTCCGCCGCTGGCAACGATCGCGCCGGGATCCGGTTGGACATGAACGGCGTCACCAACCCTCCGGTGGCTGTCCCGCCGAGATAGCCGTTCTCCTCGATCAGTAGAGTTCGGGCTCCACCGCGGGCGGCAGCCACAGCCGCCATCGCTCCGGCAGTCCCGCCGCCCACCACGATGACGGGATAGGTGCCGCCATCTGCGGCCTGTTCCAGTGGCTTCATCCGCGCCACTCCTTTCCGGAATTCCCGGGATCCGGTGCATCCACCCGATCCCACCCAGCTCCCAGCAGTGCCGCCCCGGCCAAGCCTGCGTCGCCGCCCAGCGCCGCCAGCCGGATGGAGAGCCCGCTCCGGAAGGCGGGCATGACGCGGCGAAAGACGGCGTCTTCTATGGACCGGCGCCACGGCTCGCCCTGGCTACTGAGCCCGCCGCCGATCACGATCACTTCGGGATTGAGGGCATGGACCAGTCCGGCCAAAGCCGCGCCCAGGGCTGCCAGGGCCTGATCCAGCGCCCAACGGGCCCAGGGGGCCCCCTGCGCCGCCGCGGCGAAAACCGCGCTGGCGTCCGGGGCCGGCTCCGGTGTCGCCGCCGCCGGGGGCCGTTCGGTTGCCAGACGGGCCCGGGCCAGGGCGGCGATGGCCGTGCCGGAGGCGTAGGCTT
Organism: Bacillota bacterium; assembly: GCA_014896355.1. Lineage (GTDB taxonomy): Bacteria > Bacillota > UBA5301 > Bu52 > Bu52 > Bu52. The sequence goes on along the minus strand of JADBKO010000005.1, from coordinate 52,809 downwards.
CCAAACAGCCGCGGTTTCCGCAGCTGCAGACCGGGCCGTCCGAAGTGACCGAAGTGACCGGGATATGCCCAAGATGCCCGGCAAAACCCCGCTGGCCGTCGACCACGCGACCGTTCACCGCCAGCGCACCGCCCACTCCTGTGCCCAGCGTCAAGAACACAGCGGTCTGCGCTCCGCGGGCGGCACCCCAGGCCAGCTCCGCCCGGGCCATGGCCTTGGCGTCGTTGTCGATCTGCACCGGCAGCCCCACGGCCTCTGCCACGCGGGTGCGCAGGTCAATGGCTTCCCATCCCGGCAAGACGCGGGTGGAACTGACCACTCTGCCCTGGAGCCGGTCCACCTGGCCGCCTGTGGCGATTCCCACGGCCTCAGGCTGCAGGCCGGCAGCGCCGGCGGCCCGTACCGCCTCTTCCGCGGCCGAACAGACAGCCTGTGCCACAGCCTCGGCTCCCAGCCGCACCGGGGTCTCGCGGCGGCTGCGCCAGAAGATCTGTCCGTCCAACGTCACCACTCCAACAGCGATCTTCGTGCCACCGATATCCAGCCCCACAGCACAGCGTCCCATGTGTCAAACCCCCCTTGGCCGAACGCTTCCGGATGCGTCTGCACCGCCCGTAGCCGGGATGGTCCGCCCGGACGCACCCGCACCGCCCTACGCAACGCCCGCCGCCTGCTTCACGCCTCGCGACACTCAGAGGGGCGCCCGGCTCCCGCCTTTCCCTGCATCTCCCGGACAAACCGCTCCGTGATCAATTGCGGCCGCGTGATGGCGCTTCCCACCACCACGGCATAGGCGCCCAGTTCCAGGCACCGCCGGGCCTGCACCGGCTCCCAGATGTGGCCCTCGGCGATGACCGGAGTGCCGTAGCGGCCGGTGACCGCTTCCACCATCTCCCGGATCAGGGCAAAATCCGGCTCGTAACCGAGTGGTTCGTGATCGCCGGCATAGCCCACCAGCGTGGTGGATACCACATCAAACCCTAATTGCGCCGCGGCGATTCCCTCGCTCACGGAACTCACGTCCGCCATCAGAGGGATGGCAAAGTGCCGGCGGATCTGGGCCACCAAGTCAGCCAGCGACAATCCTCCCGGCCGGGGCCGCTGCGTGGCATCCACGGCCAGGATGTGCGCTCCGGATTCCACCACTTCCCGCGCCTCAGCGAAGGTGGGAGTAATGTACACCGGCGAATCCGGATAGTCGCGCTTCACGATCCCGATGACCGGCAAAGGCATCACCTGGCGGATGGCCGCGATGTCCACCGCGGAATTGGCCCGGATGCCTGCGGCTCCGCCTTGCCAAGCCGCCACGGCCATCTGCGCCATGGTTGCCGAACTATGCAGGGGCTCGTCCGGCAGTGCCTGGCAAGACACGATGAGCCCGCCCCTAAGCGGCTCCAGTCCCGGCGCCACCCGGACGTGAGCGGCCGGGAAAGGCGAGCCCTGTCCCGGGGACGAAGCTGCCGCGGCGGCAGAGGATTTCGCAAGGGAGAGTTTCAGCGTCTGCTGTGTTTTCCCGCCGCCCAACGTTGGGCCGAAGGAAGCTGAGTTCGTTGTCTGCTGCCTCCTATCCGCTTTGAGACTCCGCTACGCGAGATAGATTCGCCATCCAGGTGGATATATCCTCCTGCTTCCTAACAAATGTAGGAGTTATCCTCCAGCAGCAAACAGAGTGCTTTCCCCCTGGGTCCCACCCCCGCCGCCGCCACAGCCGTGCGTACACAGTGCCGTCTATGAACCAGGGTCTATACGGCCAAGCGGGGCCTTAGAAAAGCTTGGACGAAATGGCCTCTGCCACGTTCTCTTGCTGGCGGCGAACTGCATCCGGGTGCAGCCCCACCAGGGCGACGCAAAGAAGGTCCAGCATGTGCAGCTGGCCGATCTTGGAGGTAAAGGATCCCGATTCCAGGGGCGACTCCCGCGTGGCGGTCAGCAATACCACGTCCGCTTCCCGCACAATGGGAGCCTGGGCATAGCCGGTGATGGCGATGGTCTTGGCTCCATGCCGCCTGGCAATCTGGAGGCATTCCACCGTGTCTTTCGTGCTGCCGGAGACGGAAAGCCCCACAGCGGCGTCCCCCTCGGCCAGAGTGGCCGCGGCCATGGTCTGAAAGTGAGGGTCGGAAAAGGAGCTCACCGGGAAGCCCAAACGGAGAAACCGGTAATGCGCATCGTGCGCGGTGATCCCGGAATGCCCCACCCCATAGAAATGGATATGGTGGGCACCGGCCAGGATCTGTACTGCGCGGTTGAAAGCAGCGCGGTCCAGGACGCGGAAAGTATCCATGATGACCCGCTGATTCCGTTCCGTGGCCTTGGCCAGGACATCCACCGTTCCGGCTTCCGCCGCGCCCCCCTGCCCCGGAACCGCCTCGCCGCCTTGATGCGCCGGGCCCCCAGCCGCAGACTCGCCCGCCAACATGCCGATCCCGTTGGCGGAGGGTTCAGAAAAGACATCCCGCGCCAGGTCCATCTTGAAATCCTGGTAGTTCCGGTAGCCGAGCTTGCGAGCAAACCGCAAGACTGTAGTCTCCCCGACTTCCGCCAGAGCAGCCAACTCCGTAACGGAACTATAGACCACCTGCTGCGGCTGGCGAATCACCACCTGCGCCACTTTGCGCTCGGAACCCGTCAAACCAGCCAAATGGCTAGGGATGCGGGCCAGCAGCGGCCGGGCGCGGACGGTTTTCTCCGCCGCCTCCGCAAGGATGTCCTCAGTCGATATACGCCCTCGAGGCATGCCAAACGCCCCCTCCGCAGTCATGTGACATTGCGCCGTACTTCAGCGCGCCCAGGCTCCCTGTGGATGCAGATGGCGCTGCAGAAAAACGATGTTTGCCTCCTTGCTGGCGGGGTAACCCCACACGTCGTGCCGGTTGAAGGGATAGATATCCAGGACGTTCTCCCCGGCGCCGCCCAAGTGGTTAAAAGCGGCAGCAGCGGTGGACGGAGGGCAGACGTCGTCCATCTGACCCACGCACATCCGCACCGGACACTGAACCCGCTCCGCCAAGTTCATCACGTCGAAATAGCTCAGGGTCCGCAGGGTGGCTTCCGTACGCTCAGGGTGGCGGCGCAGGTACTCCTGGAGTTCCAGGTACGGCCCCTGCAAGGCGATGTCGATGGCACGCTGAAAATGACACAGAAATGGCTCCTCGCTCACGGCCACAGCCGCTGCGCCGCTCAGGGCCGCTGCCACCAAAGCCAAACCGCCGCCCTGGCTGCCGCCGGTCACGCCGATTCGGACGGGATCCACCTCCGGGCGTTGCTGGACAAAACGCACCAGGCGCACAGTGTCCACATAGACCCCGCGATAGTAGTAGCTGGCTGGGCTCTCGATCCCCTTGGCCATATAGCCCGCCACATTTCCGCCGCCCACTGGGCTGGTTCCGGAATCCTGGCTTTCGCCCTGGCCGCGCACATCCAGCACTGCCACGACATAGCCCTGGCACAGCCACATCAAGTAATCGGCAATGGCGCCTTTGTCCATCCCGTAGCCGTGATAGAAGACCAGGGCTGGAAAGGGGCCGGTCCCCGGCGGAACCAGATAATATCCGGCCAGCCGGACTCTGCCCAGCCCAGCCAGGGATAGGCGGTAGATGCGCGGGCCGGGCACGCTGTACGGCAGCGGGGTCAGCTCCGCCGCCAGCGGCTCCCGGTTCGACTCCTCCAGGGCGTCCGCCCAGAACTGGTCAAAGTCGGGCTCGCGCGTCAGCGCCGGTTTATACTGCCGCAGCTGTTCCGGCCCCATATCTATTCCAGCCACTAAAGCAAGGCCCCCTTTTTTTCAGGGTGTAGGGTGCTCCCAAGTACACGTTTGCACTGAAACCCGCAATCTTGTTAAGCTCTATTCGCTCTTGGGTGGACATATCCTCCCTGTGCTATACACAAGCAGGATCTATCCTCCGAAAACAGGCATCACACACATCAGACACATGCATACAAAAAACGGAGCAGGTCAGCCCCGTGGCCGGCCCGCTCCGCCCGCTGCGCTCAAGCCGCACACCCCGGCGTTCACTACAGCAGTCGCCATCACTGAGCTCCTTCTGCGCCGCAGATTCCCTACCGTCCCCCCCGCAGGGTTAATGTGCGGGGTTCGCCGCGGTCGCCGGCGGTCCCTGCTGGGTTACCTGGCGGCCCTTCCCCGTGGCCTGCCCCGGCGCCGCCCCAGAGGCCCCCTTCGCCGGGGCTTCCTTCGAGGAAGCCTCCTTCTTCGTGGCCGGAGCCGGAGGCTTCAGCAACCGGTCCAGATCCCCCGTGATGGAGGAAATGGTGCTGACGGCGTAGACCGTCGGGTCCGAGCTGTTTTTCACGTAGTAGTATTTTGCCGTCCCGGCGGAGCCTGTCCCCAGCGCGGCTGCCGCCGAAGCAGACAGCTGCTTGCCCACCAGGACACGGACTCTGCCGGCAGCCGCCCCGCCGCCCGGCAGGCTTACGTCCGCAGCCAGCCACGGCTGGTCCAGCCCATAGCGATGCAAATCCGCGGCGCTGGGGTGATCGTTCACAAACCCGTCGGCGTTCAACCAAGTCAAGTCCCACAGCAGGCTCTGGACATCGGTGGACGAAGGTTTCTTCCCGGGATAAGGCTCCTTCACGACCCAGACCCCGTCCTTGCCCTTACTCATGACCAGGCGCCGGCCGTTGTAGGTGACATCCAACGCCGTGACTTGATCCGCGTTGGCCATCACCACCCGATGGTCCCGCAGGCCTGCCGTATCCTTGGGCCAAACGTCCAGGTCCGAACCGGGAAGGGTATACACCGGGCTGCTCCCCTTCAACATGACGTAATAGTCGGTCCCCAGGGGGCTCTGGCCACCCACCAAGAGGGTATACGTCTTCCCGCTGCGCAGGCGCAGCGTGAGGCTGCGCTGCGGTGCGTTCAGCCCATATTGGGCCAGATTGCCGGCCTTCTCCGCCACCTTGTCGCTGGCTTTCAGATCCGTGAACGTGCTGAGCAGGGACCCGACCACCGTCTCGTCGGCCCGGGCGTCGACGGGTTTCACCAGCCGCCAGCCTGTTTCCGTCCCCGCGGAGGCCCCGCCGGCAGCCCCGGCAGGGATCCGGGACGAGGCTCCCGGCGCGCCCGTGGCCTTGCCGCGGCCGGCCGCCCGCCGCAGTTCCGCAGATTGGCCATCCCAGGCCAGGCTGATCTGCACCACGTCCTGCTGCTTCAATTTCAGGATCTGCGCCCCGGCTGCCGCACCTTGACCGTTCTCAGACGTCGCCGGCCTGCTCAGGTAGACGTACGCCCCCAGCGCCACGAACACGGCCAACAGAAGGTAGGTGAGCCAGAACTTCTTCACAGGGCCCGCCTCCTCCAGAAGACCACCCCGCCTGCCAACAAGAACAGCAGCGGCAGGATCAGCACCAGCCCGTAAAAGAGGGTCTTGGCCTGGGTGCCGCTGAGGTAAACCTGGGCGAACTCTGCCGTCTTGGGCCGGATGGTGATCATACTCTGTTTGCCCGTCAGCCAGTTGGCGGCATTCATGAAGAAGTCCACGTTCCCCTGGAAGGTCAGCACATCGTTATCCAGGAACGCGGCATTGCCCACCACCACCAGGCGGGCCTGGGCCGTCTCCGCGCCCGGCGCTTTCGCCTGGCTCTGAGCCTTCGGCGCGCCCTTGGACCCGGCGTTCGATGGGGGCTGCACGTCTTTTGTCACCGCGTAGGCCAGCGTTAAAGGCCCCTTCAGGTCCGCAGCGTCGAATTTGGCCTGTTTTTGCTGCAGATTCGTCTCACCCCAGGCCTGGTCACTGGTCTTCAGCAGCGCGGCCACGCTGAGCCCGGCTGGCACCGGGCTGGCCTGGCTCAGGCTGCGGCTCTGGGGCAGGACGATCCCGAGGTTGTCCTCCATGAGCTTGCGGGTGATGTCGTGATCCTCATACACCGGGATGGGGCTCACCGCATCCACGAAGTAATGGCGGGCCGGGTCCACCACCACGTCATGGTCGGGCCGCACCCCCCACTGGGCCAGGAAGCCGTCCAGATTGCTGAGCGTGCCTTTCTGTAGCGTGGGATCCAACAGCACCAGCATTTTGCCACCCTGGTTCAGGTAGGCGGTCAACTGCGCCGTCTCCTGCGGGGTGAAATCGCGGCTGGGCCCGGCGATGATCAAAAGCGCCGCATCCGCCGGGATTTTGCCGTCCTGCGCAATGTTGACCGTCTTGACCGTATACCCTTCACCGGTCAGGAAACCCTCTGCCCGGCTGTAATCCCGATCCGGGCTGCGCTCGCCGTGTCCGGAGGTGAAGTAGGCCAGGCGTTGTTTCCCCGCCGTCACGTCCAGAATGGCCCGGGTGAAGGCCTGCTCGCCCTGAAACTGGCTCTGTGGCTGCCCATATGCGTCGTACGAGTAATTGAAGACGTCGTAGGGATACACGGTCTTGGTGCGGGGCCCGTTGGCCACTACCGACGTACCATCCGTGCTGATTTGGTATTGGCGCGCCAAGGCCGGCTCCTTCACCGGGTCGACGAAGCGGACCTTGAGATGGCGCGTCTGGTACGAGTATTCCTTCAGCAGATTGCGTACCATCTGCTCCTGATCCGTGCCGCTCTTGAAAAAGGCGGTGATCGTGACGTCCTGTTGCAGGCCCCGCAACACCTGGACAGTCTGCGGGCTCAGCGTGTAGAGCTTGTTGCGGGTGGTGTCCAGCCGCCAGGGATGGCGGGCCACCACCACATTGGCCAGCACCACGATGCCCAAAACCGCCACGGTCAAGAGAAGCGCGTGACTGCCATAGCGGAAGGTCCGTCCGCTCAGAAACCGCCACAGCGCCCGTCCGTTCACAGCCACGTAGTAAACCAGCAGCACCACGCCTAGGGCTGCCATTCCATACAACCAGACCGGGGCGGCCGCCATGATCCCGTAGTACAACAGCGCCGCCAGCACCAGCAGGGCTCCGGCGATGCCGGCAGCGGCGTCCAGCTGTCTGCGCACTGCCATCAGCTCCACCTCCTGGCGTCCACAACCCGCACGGTCAAAAAGACGAAGGCAAAGGCAAAACTCAAATAATAAAGGACATCGGCCCCGTTGATGATGCCACGGGTGAATCCATCCAGGCGGTTCAGCAACGACAGGGCGCCCAAGACCTCTCCCGCCACGCCGGTGACATTCCCGCTGGCCCATCCCAGCACCCAGAACAGCAGGAGCAGACCGAAGCCCAGCATGCCTGCCACCACCTGGCTCTCCGTCAAAGACGAGGCGAACATGCCCACGGCCAGGCAGGCAGCGCCCAACAGCAGAATCCCCAGGTACCCGCTGAGGATGGGCCCTAGATCCGGCTTGCTCACCCAGAACAGGCTGATCGGATAGAGCGCCGTCACCAGCAAAAGCACCAGGAACGTGAACACGGCGGCCAGGTACTTGCCCACCACGATGGAGGTGAGGCTGGCAGGGCTGGTCAGCAGAAGCTCCATGGTACCCTGGCGGCCCTCCTCAGCCAGCATTTTCATGGTGAGGACCGGAGCCACGAAGAGCAACGTCACCGACATGTTTCCGAAAGTAATGCTCATGTCCGCAGTCTGCGTGGCAAACAGGGACATGGTGAAGAAATAGCCGGACAAGACCAGAAAAACGGCGAAAACCACATACGCCACGGGAGTGACGAAATACCCGGAAACTTCCCGCCGGAAGATGACTGCCACATTAGACATGCTGTGCCCCCTCCTTCGGCCCTTCCTGTCCATCCCCTGGCTCCGTGTTCTCCTCCGTGGTCAGCTGCAGGAACACATCCTCCAGGCTTAGGCTGACCTGGCGCATCTCCAGGATGGGATAGCCGGCCCGGGCCATCTGGAAGAAGAGGGGTTCACGTAGATCCACGTCAGGCTGGGCCTCCAAGTGGTACCGGAGCACGGGGCCCGTCTGCGCCGGGCGGCTTCCCGCCCCCGCCGCCCCTGTCGCCCCTTGGGCGGCGCCTTCCCCTTCCGCTGGGCGCCAGGAAGCCATGCCGGGCAGGGAAGCAATCTGCGCCTCCACCTGGGCCTGGGGCCCCTTGATGGCCACCAGCAGCTGCTGGGAATGGCTCAGTTTACGGGCCAGCCCCTCAGGCGTATCCATGCCCACCAGCCGGCCGTGATTGATGATGGCCACCCGCTCGCACACCATGCTGACCTCGGGCAAAATATGGGAGCTCAGGATCACGGTGTGCTTCCCTCCCAGGCTGCGGATGAGTTGACGGATCTCGATGATCTGCTTCGGATCCAGGCCCACGGTGGGCTCGTCCAAGATCAGGACCTCCGGATCCCCCAGCAGGGCTTGGGCCAAGCCCACCCGCTGCTTGTAGCCCCGGGAGAGGTTTTTCACCAACCGGTTGTACACCGGCCCCAGGTTCGTGGCTTCCACCACTCTGGCGATGGCGGCTTTGCGAGAGGCGCGGGGAACACCTTTCAGGTCCGCCACAAAGGACAGCTGGGCTTTGACCGTCATCTCCGGATATAACGGCGGAATCTCGGGCAAGTAGCCGATGCGGCGTTTGGCCTCCGCCGGCTGTTCAAAGATGTCGAAGCCCGCCACCCGCGCCGTCCCGGACGTGGGAGGCATATACCCCGTCAGGATGCGCATCGTGGTGGTCTTCCCGGCGCCGTTGGGGCCCAAAAAGCCCAAGATCTCCCCCTTCTGCACCGAGAAGGTCAGGTCGTAGATCCCCCGGGCGGCCGCAGCCGGCCTGCCGGTGTGGGGTTCCTCCCCGTCCGGGACGGCCTTTTGCCGTAGCCCCGGCGCCGGAGGCCTGCCGCCTACGTACACCTTGGTCAGGTTGTGGACTTCAATGGTGAGATTGTGTGTATCGTCCCCTACCAATGTGGCTCCTCCCTTCTGGAAGCAAAAATCATCCCCAAACACTAAAGATAACCCCGCAAACGGGGCGAAAAGTTCCCGTCGCAAGGGTGGATTCCGGGGCGCTCCCGGCACGCAGGATCGGGTGCGTGCGGGTACGTCCTGGACCAGTCCGTGCCCCCCCTCGCTCCTGCCGTTTCAAACAATCCCCATCACCACCTGGGCGATGTTCACCGCGTGGCCTTCGATGCGCAGGAACGCCTCCACCAGATCCAGGTGGATGGAACTGGTGGCCATGGTGCGGGCGTTGCCGGACTGCATACGGCCGAAGTGGCTGAAGCGCAGCTCCCGCTCCAACCGCAGCATCCGCGGGTGTTCTTTGATGACCCGGCTGGCCAGGCCCGGATCCAAGGTGGCGAACGCCTGCAGAGCCAGGCGGAGGCTGTCCCGGATCTGGTTGAACAGGCCTTCGATCTCCTCCATGCCCTCCGGCGAGAGTTCCAAATCATCCTGTTGGATCTTACGGGCCATCTGCGTCACGTTCATGAGGAGATCGCCCACGTGCTCCAGGTCATTGGCGGTATACAAAACCTGGATACTGCGCTCCATAAGCGGATCCGGCAAGCTGGTATCCCCCAAGCCGGCCAGATAACGGCTGATTTTCCGGTACAAGGTATCCATGGCCTGCTCCGCCTCGGCCATGCGGTCCCATGCCTCTTCGCTCCCGAGGCGCACGGCAGGCAGGACCCGGTCCAACATTTCCTCCTGAAGGACGCGTCCCATCTCTACGGTCTGCCGGTGGGCCTGATCCACGGCCAGCTCCGGCACCTCCAGGAGGCTCTCATCCAGGAAGCGGGCCTCGGCCAGGCCTGCGTGGCGGTCCGGGAAAGCCCATTCCATAAAACGGGCAATGCGGCCGCTCAGCGGCAGGAAAGCCACTGCCATGGCCAGGGAGAACAGCGTATGGGCGTTGGCCACTTGGCGGCTCACATCCCCCGAGGTGGCCAGCACCAGCTCTGTCAGCGGGCGGTACAGGGGCAGGAAGACCAGGCCATTGGCCAGCTTGAAGGCGAGATTGGCCAGAGCCGCCCGCTTGGCTTCCCGGCCCGGGGCCCCCAGGCTGGACAGCACGCCGCCGATGGTCCCGCCCACATGGGCGCCAAGGACGAACGGCACGATGGCGTACGGACCCAGCAGCCCCTCGGAGGCCAACGTCATCAGCAGGGCCAGAAACGCCGTGCTGGACTGAATCACCGCCGTCCCCACGGCGCCCACCAGGAATTCCAGGAGGGGAACCCTCTCCAGGCGCACCAGCGCCTCCGCCACGGCGGGATATCCACCCAACGGCGCCACTGCCGCGGACATCACCGACATGCCGTAAAACAGCAGGCCAAAACCCAGGATCGCCTGCCCCAGGCTGCGTTGCCGCGAACGCCGGGAGAACAGATGAAGCATGGCGCCGACAAACAGCAGGACGAGGGCCACCTTCGTGATCTTGAAAGCGATGAGCTGCGCCGTGAGGGAACCCCCGATGGCGGAACCCAGCAGCACCCCCAATGCCTGGGCCAGAGTCATCATCTTGGCGCTGACAAGACCCACCACCAAGGCGGCCGTCGCGTTACTGCCCTGCAGGCCGAACGTGATGAGGGCCCCGCTCAACAAAGCCAGCAACGGTCGGCCTGTCAAAGCCTTCACCATGCGTTTGAGCCTGCCGGCGGCCATCTTTTGCAGCCCTTCGGAGCACACCTGCATCCCGAAGACGAGAAGGCCCAGCCCCCCGGCGATCCCCACCAGGACGGTCACTGCCTCCATGGGACCTGTCCCTTCCCGGCCTGCTTGGCCTTTTTAAAAGGATGCCGCTCTCCGGTGGCGGCGAAAATGGTCATCTCGGAAATGTTCACCACATGATCGCCGATGCGCTCCAGGTAGCGGGCGACCAGCAGCAGATTGCTGGCCTGGTCCACGTACTGGGGCCCCCTTTTCATGTAATCCGTCAGCTCCTCCTGAAGCGCCAGAAACAGCTGGTCCACCGCCTCGTCATCGCTGTCCAGCTGGCGCGCAGCTGCCAGGTCTTTCTCCACGTGAGCCCGGAGGCTTTTGCGCATCATGGCCTGCACCAGCTCTCCCATGCGTGGGACGTCCTCCAGAGGCTTGAAGTAGGGGCCCCTGCCCGCCAGGGCCAACGCCGCCTCGGCGATGTCGCAGGCGTAGTCACCGATGCGCTCCAGGTCGCGGCTGATGCGCATGGCCGCCGCCAGGAAACGCAGGTCCTGATCCATGGGCTGCTGGAGGGAAATGAGCTCCAGGGAATCCATCTCCAGGGACTCGTCCAGGCTGTCTACTTCTTCGTCGCTGGCCAGGAGCCGCCGGGCCAGGTCCGGATCCTGCCTGGTCAGCGAGCGCAGGGCATCCTCCAGGCGCCGGCCCACCAGATCCCCCATGTTCAGCAGCCGGTCGCCAATCTGCAGCAAGGCCCGGTCGTACGCATTCAGCCGCCGTATCAATGCCGTCCACTCCCGCCCCGGGGCGGCGTTAGACGAAAACAGCCACGGCCGGGCGCAGGCCGCCTACGCCCTCCGCCGTGGCTTTTCCGGTCCCGCCACGCCGTACCCCGGTGATCTCATCCGTTCATTGCGAGTAGTTTCATCACAAATAATTTCGTCGCAGACTGGGGATCTTCCTGCCGACCGGCCCACATATGAGCACGGCTGCCGCTCCGAGCGGATCAAGTTTCCGAAGCCGCGGCGAGCTCCCGCACGAGGTAGCGCTTCAGGGCGTCCGGCCAAGGCGGCAGCAAATGGCCGATGGTCTCGGCCAAAGGGTAAGGGTCCAGTACGGAATTGCGCGGCCGCCGGGCGGGCCGCCGGTACTCCGAGGCGGTCACGGGCTGCACAGGCACGCCCACCAGGCCGGCTCCGGCCAGGATGGCACAGGCGAAATCATACCATGTGGTGGGGCCCTGGTTGGTGACGTGGTAGATGCCATAGGCCCCGCTGGCGGCCAGATCGGCGCAGGCCCCGGCCAGATCCGGCGTGTAGGTTGGGCAGCCCCATTGATCCGCCACCACCCGCAAAGGCGCAGCCTGGCGCCCCAGGCTCAACAGGGTGCGTACAAAGTTGCGGCCCCCCGGGCCGAAAAGCCAGCTGGTGCGCACCACGTAATGGCGCGGCAGCAGCGAACGCACGTAGTTCTCGCCCCACAGCTTGCTGCGGCCGTACACATTGACAGGGGCGGCAGGGTCCCATATGGCGTAAGGTTCCTCCTTCTCACCGCTGAACACGTAATCCGTGCTGATGTGCAGCAGGGCCGCACCGGTGTCCAGGCAGGCCAGGGCCAGATTGCGCGGCCCCAGCGCGTTTACGGCCATGGCCAATGCAGGCTCGCTCTCGGCGCGGTCCACGTTGGTATAGGCCGCGCAGTTCACCACCAGCTCCGGGCCGTAAGCCGCCACCGCCCCCCGCACCGCCCGCAGATTGGTGACATCCAGGTCCCGGTGGCCCACAGCCCGGACCTCCCAGCCGCGCGCCGCGAACTCTGCCGCCATGTCCTGGCCCAGCATGCCCTGGGCGCCTGTGATCAGCACTTTCCGCCGGACCTCGTGCATCTGTTCATCTCCTGCCCGGGCCTGCGGCACGTTCTGCGCCCATCCATTGCTAGCGCATCTTGGTGGTCCAGTCGAAACCGATGCCGGGATCATTATAAGGCAGCCGCTTCTCGTCGGGATCAGCGGGGTTATAGGACTGCGTGGTGAAATAGATGATCACCGCCGGGGTGTTTCCCAGAGTGCGGTAGCCGTGGGCCACACCCTTGGGGATCAACAGCAGAATCGGGTTGTCTTCCCCCATGTAATACACATCCGTCTGCCCATGCGTGGGGGATTGCGGCCGCAGGTCGTACAGCACCACCTGGGCGTTTCCCACCGGAAAAAACCACAGGTCATCCTGGCGCTCGTGATAGTGGAATGCCTTGATGACGCCGGGGTAGGTCTTGGCCATGGACGCCTGGCCAAAGCGCTGCAACAGCCCGTCATCATCCCGCAGGATCTCTTGGAAGAACCCGCGGTCGTCGGGATGGCGCACCAGTTTCTTGACTTTTACTCCTTCGATCATCGCAATCCTCCGCCTCCAGACTTGCTTCAGGCCGCAGCCATGCCTGCCTCAGACCGCCAGTTGCGAATCGTCACCCAAAAACAGCCGCAAGGCCTGGCGCCCGTCATCGGCCCGGGTGACCCGCACATTGCGGCCGATCAGACTGTCCTCGATGCGCCCCACGCCGGAGAGCATACAGTCCTCCAGCACCACGGAATGCTCCAGAGACAGGTGGCACAGGTGGGTCCCCGCCCCGATGGCGCTGAACGGGCCCACGAAGCAGTCCTCCACCACGGCGCCGGCACCGATGACCGCCGGCCCCCGCACCGTGCTGCGGATGATCCGGGCGCCCGCTGCCACCTCCACCCTGCCCACGATGTGGCTCTCGGCGTCCACCTCGCCCTGGATGGACTGCCGGCAATACTCATCCAAGACCACCCGGTTGGCCTCCAGGATGTCGTCCTTCTTGCCGGTATCCAGCCACCAGCCTGCCAACACCCGGGCGTCCACCCGGGCCCCCATGTCCAGAAGCTCCTGGATGGCGTCGGTGATCTCCAGCTCCCCGCGCCAGGAGGGCTGGATGCGGGCGATGGCTTGGTGGATCCGGGGCGAAAACAGATAAACCCCCACCAGGGCCAGATTGCTGGGCGGATCTTTCGGTTTTTCCACCAGACGCTCCACCCGGCCGCTGGCGGAATCCAACACCGCCACACCGAACTGGCGCGGGTCGGGCACAGGTTTCAGCAGAATGGCGGCATCGGGCGCCGCACTGCCGCCGCCGGCCCGTGCCTCCACGAAATCCTGCACCAGATCCGACACCCCGCCCTGGATCAGATTGTCGCCCAGGAACATCAAAAAGGGATCCTCCCCCAAAAACGGCTGGGCAGTCTTCACTGCGTGGGCCAGACCCCCGGGACGGTCTTGCAGGATGTAGCGGATGCTGGCTCCCCAGCGCTGCCCGTCCCCCAGGGCCGCCCGGATGCTCTCTCCGGTCTCCGGGCTGATGATGACGCCGATCTCCCGGATGCCGGCCTGGACGATCTGATCCGCCACAAAAAACAGAATGGGCTTGTTGGCCACGGGCAACAGCTGTTTGGCCGTGGTGTAGGTGAGGGGACGCAGGCGCGTGCCCTTGCCTCCTGACAAAATCAGCGCTTTCATCCCGATGCCTCCCGATGGCGGCGCCTCCCGCCGGACCTGTGCCAGATCCGCCCCGCCTGCCGTGCCCCTTCAGAACCGGACCACGCCGCGGTCCCGGTACATTCTCTCATAATAGCTCCTGTACTCCCCGGCCTTGATGCGGCGCCACCACGCCTCGTTGTCCTGGTACCAACGCACCAAGGCCGGCAGAGCCTCGGCAAAGCGGTGCTGCGGCGTCCAGCCCAGCTCGCGGCGGATCTTGCCGGCATCGATGGCGTAGCGCCGGTCGTGGCCAGGCCGGTCCGCCACAAACGTGATCAGGGATTCAGGCTTCCCCAGGGTCTTGAGCACCAGGCGTACCACATCCAGATTGGCCATCTCGCTGGACGCGCCGATGTTGTAGACCTGGCCCGGGCGGCCTTTCTGCAAGACCAAGTCGATGGCCCGGCAGTGGTCTTCCACATGGATCCAATCCCGTACGTTGCGGCCGTCGCCGTAAACCGGCAAAGGCCGCCCCTCCATGGCGTTGGTGATCATCAGCGGAATGAGCTTCTCGGGAAACTGATAGGGCCCGTAGTTGTTGGAGCAGCGCGTGATCAGCACCGGCAGGCCATAGGTGTGATAATAGGCGCGGGCCAGCAGATCTGCCGCCGCTTTGCTGGCCGCATAAGGGCTGTTGGGCTTCAGGGGGCTCTCCTCGGTGAAGGCGCCGGTATCGGCCTGGCCCCGCTCGTCCTGGTCCCCTGCGTTCTCATCGGCCCCGCACGCGCCGCCGGCCCTGTGCGCGGTACCGGCTCCACCGCCTTCGCCCCCTGGCTCCGGGAGCGGAAGGGACCCGTAGACCTCGTCGGTGGAGATCTGCACAAACCGCTGGACCGCATGACGCCGGGCCGCGTCGAGCAGCACTTGCGTGCCTTTGACGTTGGTCTCCACGAAGGGGCCGGCGTCCATAATGCTGCGGTCCACGTGGGACTCGGCGGCAAAATGGACCACCCAGTCCGGGGCGAACCGGCGGAACACGTCCTCCACGGCCTCCGCGTCGGCCACGTCGGCCCGGACAAAGGCATAGCGCGGGTCATCCTCCACGTCCCGGAGGTTCTCCAAATTGCCGGCATAGGTCAGCTTGTCCAGGTTGAGGATCTGCCAGTCTGGGTGCTGCGCCAACGCATAATGTATGAAATTGCTGCCGATAAACCCGGCCCCGCCGGTCACCAACACTCGCACTTGCCGGATCCCCCCTGCGCAGAGATTCAACCCCTGGGGCAGAGTCCCGGGAACAAAGAAAGTGAAACTGCGAAAAGGTTCGCCCTCAGGCCGGAATTTCCTCTTCCGGCGGCCAGGGGCCGTCCAAACCACTGAGGCGCCGGGAGCATAAGATGCTCTGAAGGAAAGGGGGACAGGGGCGGCATGCAGGCGTTCGGGAACCTGGTCCGGCGCTTCCTGCCCTGGGGGATGACGGGCTGGTTTTCCCCGTTGCGGCGGGCTGTGGCCGGAAAGTGGGGCAAAATCTGGCAGGCACGCCTGGAAGACCGCATTGAACTCACTTTTCCCGGCGTCCGCGTCAGCGTGCGCCGCATCACCGCGGACCCCACCCCTCACGAGCTGCATGTCATCCTGCCCCGGGTGGAGATCCGCAAAGGCTGCGGGCGTGGTCCGGCCGGTTGGCGGGAGGAGATTATTCTCAGCAGCATCACGGTGGTGGACGCCCCCCGCCACCCGCTGGCCGGCGAACACCCTCCCGGCCCGGTTCATCCCCACAGACACATGGGGATGGACCGCAAAGAAACCCATTGACACCCGCCGTGGACCCGGTGTAATATACACCAAACTGAATAAATAAACCCTCTTATCCAGAGTCGGCTGAGGGACTGGCCCGATGAAGTCGCGGCAACCGGCAGCCCATTTGCTGCAGTGGTGCCAATTCCTGCAGGTGCGACCCGGCACCTGAGAGATGAGAGAGGCTGGATGCCGCGTTCGCTTATCTTGCCCTCTCTCGGAGAGGGTTTTTTGATGCCTTGTTTCGGTAGCTCGCTTCGTTAACTCGAAGGGAGGGCAGGATGCGTGAACGTGCCGCTGCCATATTCCCCTCCGGATCGCCGCTCGAACAGGGATGCGTTCCCCGCTGAGCAGCTGCTGGCCTGGGATCACGACCGGACAGATTGGCGCCGGACCCTACGGCAAATCTCCCTGTTCCATCCTCCCCACACCCTGCGCCTGGACAGCGGTGCGGAGCTGGCGTTCGTCACTGTGGGGTATGAGACCTGGGGCCGCCTCAACGCGGAAGGGAGCAACTGCATTCTCATCGCCCACGCCTTGACCGGGGACGCCCACGTGGCCCACCACCCGCCGGAAGACTGCGGCGCCGAGGACCCCCGGGCCGGCTGGTGGGAAGGCCTGGTGGGGCCAGGGGCGGCCATCGATACCCGCCGCCACTTTGTGGTCTGCAGCAACGTGCTGGGCGGATGCCGGGGCAGCACGGGCCCCCTGTCCCTCAATCCGGCCACGGGCCGGCCCTATGGGCCGGATTTTCCCGACATCTCCATCCGTGACATGGTGCGGGTGCAGCGCCACCTGCTGGCCGCCTTGGGTGTGCGCCGGGTGGCCGCGGTCATCGGCGGCTCCATGGGCGGGATGCAGGCCCTGGAATGGGCTCTGATGTACCCGGGCCTGGTGGAGCAGGTGGTGGCCATCGGGGCGCCAGGGCGCAGCTATCCGCAGGCCGTGGCCTACAACGAGGTCATGCGCCTGGCCATCCAGACGGACCCGGAATGGCGCGGCGGGCATTATGCCCCGGGCGCAGGGCCTGCAGGCGGCCTGGCCCTGGCCCGCATGCTGGGGATGATCACTTACCAGAATGATCTCTCCATGCGGCGCAAGTTCTTTCGCGAGAACGCCGCGGATTCCGCCCGCAACGTCATCGACTACCTGCATTATCAGGGTCGAAAACTGGTGCAACGCTTCGATGCCAACACCTATGTGGTGCTGACGCGGGCCATGGACCGCTACGACCTCGGCTCCGGCCGGGGCGGGTGGGAGCGGGCCTTTCGGGAGCTGGCCGCCGGCAGGAGCTCCGAGGAGCCGGCATCAACGCCAGGGTGGGCTTCCCGCCCCGGAGCATCCCAGGAACCCGCCGGCGCACCCGGACCGCGGTCCGAAACGGCGCCCACCCCGCCGCAGATTCACTTGGTGGGCATCCGCACGGACATCCTCTACCCGCCCTACCAGGTGCGCGAATTGGCCACCGCCTTGCAACGAGCCGGAGTCCCGGCGTATTACCACGAGCTGGACTCCTCTGTAGGGCATGATGGCTTCTTGGTGGATTCGGGCAAGATGGCCGCCATTCTTTCGCAGGTACTGCATAAGGAAGCAGAGTAGCGCATGATAGCTTAAGGAAGCAGAAAAAACGAAGAAGCGGAAGAAACGTGAAAGAAAGGGGCAGAGAGAATGCAGGAATCCTGGCATCTAGCCACCCTGGCCGTGCATGCGGGCCAGTCTCCGGATCCGGCCACTGGCGCCCTGGCGGTGCCGGTCTATCAGACTACCTCATACGTCTTCGACAGCACCGACCACGCCGCCGCGCTCTTCAACCTGGAACGGGAAGGCCACATCTACACACGCATCTCCAATCCCACCACCGCGGTGTTCGAAGCCCGCATGGCGGCCCTGGAGGGCGGCACCGGCGCGCTGGCGGTGGCTTCGGGCCAGGCTGCCGAAACCCTGGCCATCCTGACGCTGGCCAAGGCCGGAGAGGAAATCGTCAGCGCCACCACCTTGTACGGCGGGACACATACGCTTTTTGCCCACACCCTGGCACGCCTGGGGATCAATGTGCGCTTTGTGGAGCCCGGCAATCTGGATGATTTCCGGGCCGCCATCACCCCCCGCACCCGGGCTCTCTACGCAGAGACCATCGGCAACCCCCGCCTGGATGTGGCGGACATCGCGGGCTTGGCGGAGATCGCCCATGCTGCCGGGATCCCTCTCATCATCGACAATACTTTCGCCACGCCGTATCACTGCCGTCCCTTGAGCTTCGGCGCCGACATCGTCATCCACTCCGCCACCAAATGGATTGGCGGGCACGGGACGTCCATCGGCGGCGTGATCATCGATGGTGGGCGCTTCCCGTGGAACAACGGCAAGTTTCCCGAATTCACCGAACCGGATCCTGCCTACCACGGCGTACGCTTCTGGGACACGTTCGGCTCCGCCAGCTTCATCACCCGGGCCCGGGCCCTTCTCCTGCGCGACCTGGGCCCTGCGCTGAGCCCGTTCAACAGCTTCCTGTTTCTACAGGGGCTGGAGACCCTCCATCTGCGCATGGAGCGGCATGCGCAAAACGCCATGCAGATTGCAGTATACCTGCAAGACCACCCCGCCGTCCGCTGGGTATCCTATCCGGGGCTGACGTCGCATCCCACCCACCTGCTGGCACGCAAATACCTGCAGGGCGGATATGGCGCCATGCTGGCCTTCGGCGTCAAGGGCGGGGCCGCGGCTGGGCGGCAGTTCATCGATTCCCTGCGGCTCATCCGCCACCTGGCCAATGTGGGGGATGCCAAATCTTTGGCCATCCATCCCGCCACCACCACCCACCAGCAGCTCACGCCCGAGGAGCAGCTGGCAGCGGGCGTGACCCCCGACTTGATCCGGCTCTCGGTGGGGATCGAGGATGTGCGGGACATTCTGGCCGACCTGGATCAGGCCCTCCGCGCCGCTGTTTAGCACACGCGGCCCCGGCTGCATCGTGGGGGCTTGGCAAACCTGCAGGCGCAGGACGTGACAAAAGCGTGGTATAATTGTATGGATTCAGCCAGACAAGGGCGGAACCACGAGGTGGCGCAATCTGCTGGCAGCGGAGCTCGCTGCCAGTGGATTGGCTCCGCCAGAAATGGCGGCTCCGCGGACGGACCGGGAGGAGGAATGACGGTGCACCCGGAAGAGCCACGCCTGGCAGAGGCGGCCCAGAAAGTAGTGGAGGCGCTGAAACGGCATGGTCCCACCGCGATCTATCTTTTTGGCTCTGCCGTCACCGGGCCGCTGCACCCAGGTAGCGACCTGGACTTGGCGGTGCTCTTTCCTCCGCACAAGCGCCTTACAACCCGGGAAAAGGGGACGTTGGCGGCCGGTGCGGAAGATGCCGCTGGTATCGCTGTGGATCTCGTTTTTCTGGCGGAGGCCCGGCTGCCTGTCCAGTTTGAGGTGGTTCGAAACGGACGCGTGCTGTGGGAACAAAGCCCTGACGCGCGGACCGATTTCGAAGAGGCCGTCCTGCGCCAATACATGGACTTCGAGCCTCTTCTGCGGCGGTCCTATCAAGAAATGCTCCAAGACGTACTGGGTAAGGAGGAACCCCCTTGCCGGACCACAAACCAGCCTACAACCAAACCCTCGTCGGGGAGCGCACAGCCCTGATCCGGACTTCGCTGGCCCGGCTGCGCCAGCTGAGAAAGCTGACCCGGGAGGAGTTCCTGGCTGATCCCGACCAGTACGCCATCGGCGAGCATCACCTGCGCCGGGCCCTGGAAGCGTGAAACAGCATCCTGACCTGTCCTTCCCGTGCGGACACAGACGTGATATAATCAAGCTCGCGGACAGCATCAAGCTGGCCGGGGCGAAAGCGGTCGATAACGATCCAGTGCACACGGTGTGGATCTGGCAGTTGTTGTATGGCGTAGCTCGTGATCGTTATCACAAGATATGTTCAAAATCTCCCGCCAGATTGTGCCCCGTGGCCCGCTGACATGGGCCACTCAGAAAGGAGCTTGTACGATGGCCAATGTGACCTTTTCATCCACTGTCTCCTGGACCGGACACGGGCTGGACTGCTTGGCCAAGGTCCGTGATTTCGTAGTCCACATGGATGAGCCCAAGGAACTGGGCGGCACCGATCAAGCCATGAACCCCGTGGAACTGCTGCTCTCCGCGCTGGGCGGCTGCCAGACCATCTGCGCCGTGGCCTTCGCACCACTGTGCAAGGTGAACTTGGTGGATTTCCGGAGCGAGCTGGAAGGCGATCTGGACCCCGATGGCTTCCAGGGCAAGAATCCCCATGTCCGCAAAGGATTCCAGCAAATCCGCTACAAATGGACTTTTGTCACCGACTCGCCGCGGGAAAACGTGGAGAAGCTGGCAAAGCTCATCGAGGAGCGTTGCCCGGTCTCCGATACGCTGAAGGGCGTGGCAGTGGTCAACGCCGCGCCCGCCATTCACATCACAAGCCCGGCGCTGGCCCGCTAGGCCGCAGCAGCGGCGCGATCCCCTTACGAGCCCAGCGAGCCAAGGCGCCTCCGTGACCACGGAGGCGCCTTGGCATCCCCCATCCCGGTTAACCCCCCGGCGGCGCACCTCCTTCCACGAGGCTGCGAGCGAAGGCGGCCACAGGGCGAAAAGCCGCTGGCAGCGGCACCTGGCTCGCCAAATCGGCGGCCCGGAGCCACAGAACCGTGGGCGGCCCTGCACCGCCTTCCATGCCGGTGGATTCCAGAATCCCGGGGGCTGGTGGCAGTTTGGCCCAGTAGACATCCACTTCCCAGCGCAGATGGCTGAACGTATGGGCGTAATGCACGGCGGGCCCTTGCAGATCCACCTCCGCCGAACCTAGGTGGCCGCAGTTCTGGCCAACTCCAAGGCCACCGGCGATCCCAAGGCCCAACGCGATCCCCAAGTCCAGCGCTGTCCTGAGGGCAGCAGCCCTAGGCCCGTCTTCGCGCACGTCTGTCCCCGGAAATTCCCACATACCGGCCAAGAGCCCCCGCGAGGGGCGCCGCCGCACCAGAACCCGGTTCCCGCAAGCCACCACCAGAACGGCCCGCGGCACCACGCGCGGCCCGGGCTTCGGCTGCCGTGCCCCAGCGGCGCCTGTGGAACTGCGGTCTTGCGGGCTCTTGCACCAGAGACACCATGCCGCCAGCGGACAACGTCCGCAATCTGGCGCCTGGGGCGGAGGCAGGCACACCAGCGCTCCCAGCTCCATCAGGGCCTGGGTAAAATCGCGGGCCCGCCCCGGCGGCACAGCCGCCTCAATGCGGTCGGCCAACTCCCGGTGGCCCCGCGCCGTGGTTGCATCCAGCGCCAGAAGCCTGCCTGCCACGCGCGCCGTGTTCCCATCCACCGCCGCAGCCGGCCGGTTAAAGGCGATGCTCAAGATAGCACCTGCTGTGTAGGGCCCGACGCCCGGCAGGGAAAGCAGGACGCCCCGGTCTGGCGGCAGATTGCCTCCGTAGCGGGCCACCACCTGACGGGCTGCCTGCCAAAGGTGCCGGGCGCGCGAGTAATAGCCCAAGCCCGTCCACAGGCGTAGAACCTCCTCTTCCGACGCAGCAGCCAAATGGGCGAAATCCGGGAACCGCCGCAAAAAACGCTCATAATACGGGACCACCGTGTCCACCCGTGTTTGCTGCAGCATCAGCTCAGAGACCAGTACGTGGTAAGGCGTAGGATCGCGGCGCCAGGGAAGGTCCCGCCTATGGCCCTCAAACCAAGACAATAGGGCCAACGCCCAGGCCGGGCTCGCCGGCTCGTCGGGGCGGCTCCCCGGGACCGCCCCTTCTGCTCCACCCACCTGGTTTGCCCTTAAGACCCCCGTAGGATGTGCCGATTTTCCAATCATCGCGTGGGAATCCATTTCTGTTTGCCATTTCCGAGAAACGCTGCCCAGCAGCCCATCATAAACGCCTGCTGGGACGGGAAAGCCAGATTCGCAAAGGCAAGCCCCGGACTGCACAGTCAACCAAACAGTGCCGTGCCGGCTGCGGTGAAAAGCGCCACCAAAGCCACGACGAGGACGGCGGTGCCGATGGTTCCCAGCAGGAGGAAAAGCCCATCTCCCTTTAGAAACCCCACCCCGATGGCCAGCACCATCATGGCAGGCAGGGTATTCATGAAGGGCAGGGGAGCCACCATCACCAGTCCCAGCAAAGCCACGGCCACGGCTGCCAGGCGGCTGACCGGCTCCGAGGAACCGATTTTCCAGCGTTTGCGCGAACGGCTCTCAATCTGGTCCAGAACCGGCAACGCCCGGTTCACGATAAACTTCGCCACTTTCGGACTGATCACCACCCCGCGCACCCGGGCCGGCAGCCAGGGGTGGCGCAGGCCCAGGCAGCGCTGCAGGCCGAGAAAAACAAAAAGCAGGCCTACTAACACGGCGGTTCCGGGCGGAAGCACCGGAACCAGGGTGGGTAAAGCCAGGACGATGAAAATCAGACCGAATCCGTGCTGGTTGGAGAGATCCACAATCTCGCCGACGGTGGCCGAACCTTTCGCCCGGTCTTCCAGGCGCCGGCGCAATCTGTCGCTAACCGAGGTGGCCAGCGGCACTGTTGCCTGCATAGTGGGCCGATGCTCCTGGTTCCCTGCGTGTGCATCGCGGATTGGCACCCTCTCGACACCTTAACTGACATTTTACCAGAATCCTGCCGGACTGATAAGCCCCCGTGGTCCGGGGCCGCAGCGGAAAGGGGATGAATCCGGATGCCGCCCGTGACACTGCAAAATCTGCTGGAATGGCTGCAGGCCGCCTCCTTGCCGGCAGAATTGCGGGGTGATCCGCTGCGGGAAGTGCGGGGCCTGGCGTACGACTCGCGGCAGGTGCAGCCGGGAGACGCCTTTTTCTGCATCCCGGGGCTCAAAACCGACGGCCACAACTTCGCAGCGGAGGCCATAGGGCGCGGCGCCGCTGCTCTGGTGGTACAGCGCTGGATCGAAGATGAGCCGTCCCCATCGCCGGGCCCACAGTCGGCCGACGGTTCGGCGCAGGGGGGCTTTCCCCGCGTCCAAGCTCCTTCGCAGCTGCGGGTGGCGGATCCCCGCCTGGCCTTGGCCCTGATCAGCAGCCGTTTCTACCATGTTCCTTCGGCAAGCCTGGGCTTGGTCGGCATCACAGGCAGCAACGGCAAGACCACCACGGCCCACATGGCCGAGGCCATATTAGCCGCCGCAGGCCAGAGGACAGGCCTCATCGGCACCATATGGACCAAGGTGGCGGGTAAGGCGGAACCGGCCGTGCGCACCACGCCTGAATCCCTGGATCTGCAAAGGCTGTTCCGGCGTATGGCCGATGCGTCGGTGACTTGGGCCGTCATGGAGGTGTCCTCCCATGCACTGGCCCTCCAGCGCGTGGCAGGGGCGGAATTCGACATGGCAGTCCTGACCAACATTACCCGTGACCATTTCGATTTCCACGGGGATTTCACCAACTACCTGGAAACGAAGTTGCGCCTGTTCTTTGGCCTGGGCGCGGGCGAGGGCCCGGTGCTGCACCCGGGCACCGGCGGCGCTGCCCGCTCAAGCTGCAAACCCCTGCAGAAGACCGCCATCCTCAATCACGACGATCCCAATGCCACCCACTTCATCCGGGCTGCCCGGTCGCATGGTAACCGGCTGGTGGCCTATTCCATCGCCCCTCTGAGCCGCAGCTCCCTGGGCACCTATGATGCCGCCGTCTGGGCGGAAGCCGTCCACCTGCATCCGCTGTGCAGCCAGTTCGTGGCCTGCTATAGCGGCTTTCCCGGCAGGCGGCTCCGCGCCGGGCGGGTCCTGATCCATCTGCCCGTTCCCGGGCGGTTCAACGTTTACAACGCTCTGGCCGCCATGTCGGTGGGCCTGGCCGCCGGTGTGCCCGCTGCAACCATCGCCGCCGCGCTCCGTACCCTGCCGCCCATCCCGGGACGCTACGAAGTCATCGATGAGGGCCAGCCTTTTTCCGTCCTTGTGGATTTTGCGCACAACCCGGCAGCTCTGACGAATATTCTGCAGGTGCCGGCGCCCTCGCCTGCGGGGCGGCGGATCATCGTCTTCGGTGCCGAAGGCGGCAAGGACCAGGGCAAACGGCCCCTGATGGGCGAGGCTGTGGCCCGCCATGCCGACTATGCCATCCTCACCACCGACAACGCTCCCACTGAAGATCCGCGGGCTATTGCCGCCCAGGTGGAGGCTGGGATTCTGCGGGCTTTGGAGCCCCAGGCGGCCTTGGGAGCCGCCGCAGTCTCTTCCGGCGGTGTCGGGCCCGGCAGCGGCGCCCCGGCCGTGGATCCAGGGCTCCCGGGCCCATCGCGGCTACGGCACTACGAGGTCGTCCTCGACCGCCGGCAAGCCATCCGTCAAGCCCTCAGCTGGGCGGAGCCCGGTGACCTGGTGATCATCGCCGGTAAAGGAAATGAGGCGTTCCAGGTCTTTGCAGACCGCAAGATTCCCTTTGACGACCGGCAGGTGGTGCGGGAGCTGCTGCGCCATCCGTAGTGGCTCATTCCCAAAAGCGCTGGAATTACTCCCCGCGCAGCTCTTTTTGCACCGCCGCCATCCGCTCCAAAAGCGGCGCCAAACCGGGCTCCTGGCTACGGGCCCGCCACAATGCGGCGAATTCCTCCGCCAGAGCCTGCGACACCTGGGCCAGGTGGCGCGCGGCCGCTGCCACGAAGCCGCCGCCCGCCGGTTTTCCCTGCTTGAGAACCTGCACGACCTTCCAGCGCTCCATGGCAAATTGAATCTGCCGCCCCGCCAGAACCACTTCCCTGCGCACCAGCCGCTGCTGCCGGGCGTTGAAGAGCACCGGGTGCGGACCCTCCCGGCGAGTTTGGCCAGCCTGTCCTGCCTGGACTCCCGCCCCGTCCGCCGTCCGGGCGTCTTCCACCTGTGGCGCCGCAGCGCCCGTCCCCGCCGCCGGCACCCGGCCCGCCACGGCGTCCAGGGCCTGCCCTGCCAGGTCCAGGGCCTTGGCCACCGATTCCTCGCCCACCGACTCGAACACGTCATCGTCCTGGGGCTTGAAGAAGAGATCGCAGGTCTGGGACCCGTTCATCCGGTAGAGGTCTTCGTAGACCACAGCCTCCCCCAAGGCCCGGTGGGCCTTCATCCAGGCTTCTCCGTCGTCCCCGAAGGCCAACGCCCCGTACGCCCGTTCGAATGCGTCCCGCTCCAAAGCACCGGGATTCCAGGCCTCCGCCGCGAAATATGCGTGGGGATAGAAGCTGAGGCCCGGCAGATTGTAGTGGCCACCGTCGCCCCAATCGGTGTTCAGGCAGCCCTTGGCCCCCACCTGCCGGCCATCGGCCAGGAACTGGCGGATGTTGTTCAAGGCATTCTCCAGCCGCGGGAACAACGAGTTCCACGAAGACGTCCCCGGGCACACCCACTGGGTCACGCCGGCCTCGGCGAACGGCTCCACCTGCTCGTAACGGGGGGCGGCCTCGTAGATCCAGTTCAACAGGAGGATATCCTTCGGTAGCTCTGGCACCAGGTCGCGGTGGTGGAGGACGATATCCCCCCACATCATCATCTGATGGCCGTATTTGCCGCTGACCAGCTCGTGCAGGCGCTGGATGTGCCGCATGTACACCCGCCCCAGGCCGATCTGCTCCGCCAGGCCTGCGCTGCGGCCTTTGCCGAGATCGAAGGTCTCGTCACAATCCACGTTGAACCGCTTGGAGGCGAACGCCGGCAGCAGTTCAGCGTAGAGCTGGTCCAGAAGCTCGTACGTGCCCTCCTCCATGGGCGTCAGGGTCCACAGGTCGTCAGACTCCGCCAGATGCGCATACTGCGGCAGCTTCAGAATCTCGTGTTGATGCCCGAAGCTCTGCAGATTGGGCACCAGCTCCACATGGTGAGCCCGGGCATAGCGGTCCAGGGCGGACAAATCCGCGGCGCTGAGGCCGCCGGCGTCCTGGCCGATCGCTGGATGCTGCCGGGAGCGGAAGGTATGTTCCGTGTAAAGCTCCAGATGATTGATCTTCAGCCGCGCCAAAACGTCCACCAGGCCCAAAAGGTCTTCCAGCCGAGGCACCCGCCCCCGGGAGATGTCCAGCATGACGCCACGATCCGGGTAGGAGGGCCAATCTGTGATCTCCAGCGCCGGCAAGTTGCCGGAGCGCCCCACCTCGGCACTGGCCAGGAGCTGCAGCAACGTCTGGACGCCGCAAAACACGCCTGCCGGGCTGGCACCCAAGACCAGGATCCCGTGCTGCCCCACCCGGATCCGATACGCCTCAGGACCCTGCTGGGCCAGGTTCTCCTGCTCCCCGCCGGCCTGCGCCCCCGATTGCGTTCCCTGCCCCTCAGCGGCCCATAATGGCAGGGCATCGCGGCCGGCCACTGCCAGCCAGACGGCGGGTTCCGTTGCCGGAGCGCCGGCGCTGCCAGCCAGCACGCCGCCCCGCTCTGGCCGCAGCGACACCAGCCCCCAGCTCGTCACGTCCTGTGCCAGATCCTCCGCCGCGTGCCACTCCAGCTCAGTCGCCTCCGGCGCCACGAACAGCGCCGCCAGCTTGCGTACATTCAGGGAGCCCTGCCCCCGGGCCAGTTTCCGTGGGTAGGGGAGCAATGGAATGGAGAATGGCTCACTCATGCAACTCATGCCTCCGTATCCGGCCTGCCCTGTGGCCCGCCTGTGGTTTCGTCCGCCGGGACACCGGCCGCCGCACCGGCCGGCCCCTGGAGCAGCCCCTTCAGCAGAATGTCGACAGTGGCCGCGATTTCCTTCTCGTCATCGGCCACGGGCGCCTGCAGCCCCATCAACCTGGGCAGAATGAAGCTGGCCACGCCCGACACCAGGACCCGCACGGCCACCTCCAGGTCCACAGGGCGGATTTCGCCGCGCTCCATCCGCTGCCGCAACGCCGCTGCCACCACATCGTGAATCTGCTGCCAGATCCCGCGCCACAAGGCGTCCCGCAGCTCCGGGTGAAAAAACGATTCCTGCAGCAAAATCCGAAAGCGCGGCGCGTTCTCCAACGCAAAGTGGAGGCGGTCCCGGATGAGACGGCGAAGCATTTCTTCCAGGGAGAGGGAGGGATCTCCTGCAATTTCCGCTGCGGACCGGACCGCCACCGGCCCCACCAAACGCGCCATCAGGGGGGCCACCAGGCTCAGCAGCAGGTCCTTTTTGGCCTTGTAGTGGCGGAAGATGGTGGCCTCGGCCACGCCGGCCTCCCGGGCAATTTCCGCCGTGGAGGTCCCGGCGTAGCCCTTCTGGGCGAAGATGCGCAGGGCGGCCTCCACAATGCGCCGGTGTTTTTCCGTCATCCCCTGCGGCGGATGATAGGCGGCCAAGGCCTCGGCGAACACATCCTGCGCCGCAGAGGGGGTTCGATCCTCATGCCGTTCCACCGGCACCCCCGACTCCCTCCGCTCTCTGTCCTGCGTGGGGGCCGGCACCCGTCTTGCGGGCCACAGCCAGGAACACCTCCATCAGGGATGCCTTGCCCCATGCTTTTTTCAGGTCTGCCGGCGTTCCCACCGCCACCAGGCGGCCGCAGCTCATGAGGGCCAGCCGGTCGCAGTGCTCAGCCTCATCCATGTAATGGGTGGTGACCACGATGGTGGTTCCTCGCGCCGCCAGCTCGTACAGGAATTCCCAAAACCGGGCCCGCGCCGCAGGGTCTGCGCCGCTGGTGGGCTCGTCCAGGAACAGGAGCTGGGGCCGGTGCAGCGTGGCGCAGGCAAAACCCAGCCGCTGCCGCCGGCCTGCACCGATCTCCGCCACCGGCCGGTCCTGGACCGCCTCCAGCCCGAAATCCGCCAGGGCCTGGTCCACGGCCTGCACCAAAGCATCGCCCGCCATCCCGTACACGCGCCCGTAAAACCGCAGGTTCTCCCGCACCGAGACATCCTGGTACAGGCTGAAGCGCTGGCTCATGTATCCTATGCGCGGACGCACTTCGTACGCCTGTCGCGGCATTTCACGCCCCAGGACCCGGACCTGGCCCGCAGTCGGTGCCATGAGGCCACACAGGATGCGGATCAGTGTGGTCTTCCCCGCCCCGTTGGGGCCCAAAAGCCCGAAGATCTGGCCCTGCCGGATTTGCAGGTCCACCCCCGCCAGCGCCTGAAAAGTCCCAAAGTGCTTGGTCAGCCCCTGTACCTCCACCGCCACGACCGGTTCTGCTCCACTTCCGGCGCGGGTGCGCCCAGGTTGCTGCCCAGGCTCCGGCCCGGGACCCGGCCCAGGCCGGCTACTCCCCGCCCTCCGCGCCGGGCCACCGTCTTCTGCAGGCACCGTGAAAGGGCTGCTGCTGCGTCCCGGCCCTGGATTGTCTGCGGCAAGGGCCTGCGCCCCGAGCCACCAGAAGGCGTCGTCCATATCCGGCGGATGGGGGATGGGCTGTCCAAGCGCAGCCATTCCCGCCGCCCGCAGCTGCCTGACGAGCCATGCCGCTGCGGCCACGGGCACGGCCGCGCCGTTCCGGCCCACATCCATCCCGCCCGCAGGCCGGCCTTCTCCGGTGGCCTGGCCCGCAAAGGCCACGGCTGGGTCCAGAGCCACAATGACCCGCTCTCCCCGGGCCACGGCCCGCCGCACGCCCGGCAATCCCCGCAGGTACTGCAGGACTTCCACGCGCCCCCGGGCATCCGCAACACCCAGCTCCGCCCAGGCCAGGCCGCAGGCCAGGGCCACCAGCTGCTCGGGTGTTCCTTGGGCCAGCAGTCTGCCTTGCACCAGCACCCCCACTTCGTTCATGTATGCGCATTCATCCAGATAAGGCGTGCTCACCACCACGGCCGTGCCTTGCCTGCACACCTCCTGCAAAAGCTGCCACAGCTCTACCCGCGCCACCGGGTCCACCCCATTGGTGGGCTCATCCAGGATCAGAAGCTCCGGCCGGTGAATCAGGCCGCAAGCCAGGCTGAGTTTCTGCTTCATCCCCCCGGAAAGCCACTGCACCTCCCGGGCGCGGAACGGCTCCAGCCCAGCAAAACGCAACAGCCAGCGGCTGCGGGCCTCGCTCTCTCCGGCGTCGAGACCGAAGATGCGGGCGAAAAACCGCAGATTCTGCTCCACACTCAGGTCGCCGTAAAGGCTGAAATGCTGCGGAATGTACCCCACCCGGCGGCGGATCTGCTCTCTCTGCCGGGCCAGATCCAGCCCCAGCACCGTGCCGGACCCCGCAGCCGGCGGCAGCAGCGCGCAAAGAGCCCGCAGCAGGCTGGTTTTCCCTGCCCCGTCCGGCCCCACCAAGCCCAGGATGGAACCTCGCCGCATCCGCACCGTCACATCCCGGATGGCCCAGAGTTTTCCGTACCGTACGCCGAGCCCCGCCACGTCCACGGCCGGATCCGCGGGAAAACCCGCAGTTTTTCCCATGGCCGGTCCCCCTCACGCCACCCGCTTGCGGAACAACACCGAAGCCAAGGCCACCAATACCACTGTGAAGAGGCACAGGATCACGAAGGGCAACCATTGGACCGCCAAGGGTGTCCCCTTCAGGAAAGCAGCTCTGCTGATGGGCAGAAAATAGGTCATAGGCAGGAGATAGGCAATCCAGCGCACGCCCCAGGGCATGGCGTTCAGCGGGAAGATGAAGCCGCTCAGGATGAACTGCGGCAGCACGATGAGCAAGGCCAGCTGCATGGCTTGCTGCTGATTCTCCGCGATGGAGGACACCACCAGGCCGAAAGCCAGGCTGCAAAGCAGGAAGGCCAGGGAGGCCAGGGCAAAGCCCGGGGCCCGTCCGCGGAACGGCACATGGAAGACCTGGGTTCCCACCACCATGACCAGCGCGAAATCCGCCATGGTGATCAGGGCATACGGAACGATCTTGCCGATCATCAGCTCATAGGGCCGGATGGGGGTTACCAGCAGCTGCTCCAGGGTGCCCCGCTCCCGCTCCCGCACCACGCCCAAGCCCGTGAGGAGGGTCGTGATGAATAGCAGCACCAGCCCTGTCAGCCCGGGAATCATGACATCGGCACTGCGCAGATCGGGGTTATACAGGACGTGGACCTCGGGCACGACGGCTACCAAGGGGTTGCCACCCCCGGCCGCCAGCCCGCTGGCGGTGCCCAGCAGGCCCTGCGCCAGCGGGACTCCTCCTCCCAGCAGGCCCTGGTTCAACGGCCCGGCGCCCCCCCGGGCCATGGCTCGCTCCAGGAGCACCTGGGCCAGGAAGCCCTGGATGGCCGCCTGCCCCTTCCGCAGGGCCGCCTGGGAGGTGAAGAAGTCGCTGCCGTCTGTGAGGATCTTGAGGCGGCTGTGGGGCTGGTCCGGTTTGCCGAAATTGGGGGGGATCAGGATCCCCACCTTGGCCCGGTCATCCTGGATGGCCTGGCGGATGTCGGCCTCACTCCGCAGGGATAGGCCTTGTACGAACCTGAAGCCCGCCTCCTTTTCCAGGCGGGCCACCAGATTGTCACCTATGCGGCCCTGCGCCTGGTTCAACACCACAGCCGGGATCTCATGTACATTGAAATCGGCCGCATAGCCGAAGACAATGAGCCAAGCCACAGGGATGATGATCGCCATGGCCAGCGAACGCTTGTCAGCCCGGATCTGCAGAAACTCCTTGTGGATGATGGACGCGATGCGGTTCCACATGCCGGATGCCCCCCGGGCCCGCGGCGGCCAAGCGCCGGATGTAAGTAATCACTCACTCACATTTAGGATACCCGGGATCCGGCAGGCGTGTCAAGGGGAGGCCTCCAGGGCCTCAGGGAATCATCCGCCCAGGGGATGTATGTTCGGGCGGCCCGCTTTCAGCCAGCCGCCGCGAGAAATCCGCCAGCTGCTCCTCCATGCGCCGGGCTTCCGCCGCGTAGTCCCGGGCGACTTCCTGGCCCTGCAGCACCCGCAGAGCCCCCAGGGCCAGGGCTTCCAGCTCTCGCTCGCCCGGTACGACTTCCAACGGGGCCACGGACAAAAACCGTACCCGTTGCCCGATGGCTTCCACCAGCTCGCGGGCATGGGCCAGGGCGCCGGTCAGAATGATGAAATCGGCAGGCCGCCCCAGGGCCGCCACCAGGCCGCCGATGGCCTTGGCCACCTGGTAGGCCATGGCATCCAACAACAACCTGGCCCTGGCGTCCCCCTCCCGGGCCATGGCCACAACATGGCGCATGTCGCGGGTGCGGAAATAGGCGAACATGCCCCCCTCATGGATCAGGCGGCGGCGCACCGCGGCAGTGCCGTGTTGCTCGCACATGTCCACCAGTCTGTCCGCCGGCAGCCCGCCGCAGCGGTCCACGGAAAAAGGACCTTCGGCATTGGGATCCGACACGTCCACCATTCTGCCGTTCAAATGCGCAGCCAGCGAAATGCCGGTGCCCAAGTGTGCCACCACCAAGGCCAGGTCCTCATAGCGGCGCCCGTGTCGGGCCGCCACCTCCCGGGCCACGGCGCGCATGTTCAAGGCGTGACAACGGCCACGGCGCAGCATGCCGGGCCAGCCGGTGATCCGTGCCACGGGCGCCATCTCGTCCACGGCCACGGGATCCACCACAAAGGCCGGCACCGGGCGGCCCGCGTGGCGCTGCCACCAGCAAGCAAGGCGGCAGGCCAGGATCCCGCCCAGATTGGAGGCGTGCTCGCCTCCCACCGCAGCCCGCAGATCCGCCAGCATGGCCTCATCCACCGCGTAAGTGCCGCCGGGGACCGGGCGCAACAAGCCCCCCCGCCCCACTACCGCCGCGAGGGCGGGAATGGGGGCATCGCCGGGCTGAGCGGCGGCAGCCAGGCCCTGGATCTTTGCCTGCACCAGTTCCTGGACCGCCGAGAGGCGGAACTCCTCCTGGTCCACTACCCGCGCGTAGCAAGCCAGTTGCTGGGCCGGGTGATAGAGCGTTTCCTGGAACACAGGCTGCGCGCCCCGGAACAGCCCCACCTTCGTGGAGGACGATCCGGGATTCACAGCCAGAACCAGAAAGTCCCCGGGCATGCCGGGGCGGGCGGGCATATCCGCGGCGGAATGGTCAGCGGACATCGCAAGGTGCGCCCTGTGCTGCAGCGGGCCGTCGGCGGCCAACACACCAGCCCGGACACGCGCAACCAGGCGGCGCCCTCCCTCCTCTCTTTGAGTGCGGCCCCTTCACAGGGCTGGCCGGATCCGTAAGGAGGCAAAGCCAAGCCGTATCCAGCCGGTGTCATCACCCAAGGGGGGCTTCACATGGGGAACGCTTTCCACGGGAAAGTATTGTACATCACAACCGGAAGTTCCTGCCGGCATTCCGCAAGGCAGACTCAGCGCCGGAGGCGGATGACCACCACTCTGCGCCGCCACACAGGCCGCAGGGCCCACAAGGCCAGCACCGCCGGCATCACCGGGTTCAAGACCACGGCTTGCAGGGCCAGCCGCCCAGCGGCTAGAGGAGCCAGCAGCGGCGGGACCGCCGTCCACGCCTGCACGGCCGCCGCTGCCACCACGGAGGCTACCGCTCCGCCGGCGCCCGTCCCCCCAGCGGCTGCTGCCCCCTCACCCGCCCCAGATCCCAGCACCGTCGCTGCCGCCGCCCCGGCCACGGGGAACAGCGCCAGGCCCAGCACTGTGTACAAGGCGGCAAACGCGGCGTGAGCCAGCCGTGCCAATACATAGGGGCCCATGCGGATATCTGCGCCCTGGACAATGCTGGCAACCTGCCCGAAAACCGACAGGCCGCTCCAGGCGATGATGGCGCTGGCCACCACCAAGCGGTCCGGAAGCGGGCTGGTCGTGGCCGCTGCCTGCGCCGTCCCCACGTCCAGCTCCATGATCCCGCTGACGATGGAGGGTGCCAACTGTGGATCGAGGCCCACCCCCCGCAGCACCAGGCCGACGGGGGCAGCCAAAAGGTGCATCAAGCCGCTGCTGGTCATCACTGCGCTGAGTACCGAGAAAAGCATGATGAACCCGCCGATCTTCAGCAGGGTGCTCATGGACTCGCTGACTGCGTCGTTCAGCATCTTTCCCATGGCCCGCCCGTCCTCGCGCCGGGCTTGGCGCATGGCCCGGAAGGCTCGCAGCAGCAGGCACTCCCGGCGCCCGCCATGCGGCATGGTACCGCGCTCCGGTGCCTTCGGCCCGCCGCCGGCGCCCCGGCTGTCGGCATCCTCGCCGCGCCCATAAAACCGGAAAAGAAACCCCACCGTGAAACTGGAAAGATAATGTGCAAAAGCCAGAACCCCGCCGGCCGCCGGATTCTTGAACATGCCTACGGCCACAGCGCCCAGGATGAAGAGAGGATCCGCCGTGTTCGTAAAGGCCAGCAGGCGCTCGCCCTCTACCCGCGTGCACATGTTCATCTTCCGGAAACGGCTGGTGATCACGGCGTCCATGGGGTACCCGGCCGCCAGGCCCATGGAAAAGGCAAAAGCTCCGGCTCCCGGCACGTTGAAAAGGGGGCGCATGAACGGCTCCAGCAGCACGCCCAAGAAGTGAACCAGGCCGAAACCCAGCACGAACTCGGAGAGAATGAAAAAGGGCAGCAGCGAAGGCAGCACCACATCCAGGAAAATCCGCAGACCTGCCAGGGCTGCGTCCACCACGGTTTTGGGGTCGGCCACGAACAACACGGCCAAGAGAGTGATCAGGCTTGCGGCGGCCAGGTGACCGGCTAAGCCTCTGCCCCGTGTGTTCCAAGGATTCGCGATCCGGTCAACCACGGACTCCCACCTGCGTTCCCGCCTGGATTGGCTGGACTCGGCCGAGCGCCTGCCTGCAGGCCGCTCACTTCCCGGAGAGCGCCCTCAGCCCGGCAGCCGCCGATGGCAGCGGAAGAGGGCAAACCCTCCGCCGCTTCGCCTTAATCTCTATTCAGGTGGGTGGGAACCTATCCCATGGCAGGAGGGCTGTGAACCGGTGGTCGAGCTGCGAGCCCAAGGCGGGGTTCGCAATTCAGGGTGTGGTCCGACCGCACGGTGGGCCCTGTCCTTAAGGGCGGTGGGACGATGCCGATAATGGGGAGTATGAATGGCGTGAACAACACCCAGGGAAGTTCCCCGCTGCTGCCACACACCGGCGCAGTCCACGGCCTGCGCGCCGGGCAGGATGCAGCCGGGGCGGCTTTGACCGGCAGGCACCACGTCTGTGCCATCAGGGTGCGGCTAGAGCTTTCTCCGCCACTGCTGGCGCCCGGAATGAACCCAACAGGAGACCGCCAGAACCTCCCGGGCAGCGAGGAGCCGCTTCCCGGGCCTTGGCAAGGCCTGCTGGAAGAGCTTCTGAAACAGCTGGCCAGCCTGCAGGAAGCCGCTCTTCAGCTGCGGCAGGTGATTCTGGCCCTGCTTGACCGCTGGCCCGCAACCGGCTCCCCGGCGGCGGAGCCCGCTCCACCGCTTCCATCCCCCGGCCCCCCGGGCAATTCGGGTCCTCCGGGTACCCCGGATGCCCCGGGTGCGCCACCGGGCGGGAATCCGCCTGCGCCGCCTCGAGGTCCCCGGGCGGACCTTGCCGGGGTCCTGGAACAGTTGGCGCAGGCCTGGAATGGCGTAGTAAGCTTGTTGGAGCACCATTCCGATCGAATTCCACCGGGTCTGTTGGGCAAAATGCTGGCGGCCCTGGGCGGCGCGGGGGAAGCCGGATCCGCCTCTCCGCCCGGGCAGGCTCCGGACCCGGGGGAGGCTTTGGGCCCGGAGAAGGCGTTGGGCCCCCTGGTGGCGGATCTATCCTCAGGTCGGTTGCGCGTGGACGCCCCGGCTCTGAATCGGCTCCTGGCCAGCCTGGCGAACGCGTCGGCCTCAGACGTCACGGCCACTGGCCTGCCCGTGCCTGCCGCCGCCCTGGCGCCGAAATCAGGGCCCGGTCAGGTTTTGGCCGCGCTTCTGCGCCTGGCTTCCCAGCTGCTGGAGATCGTAGGGTTCGCGGCCTCTTCGCCAGGGTCTGCGTTTTCCTCGCCTGGTCCGGCGCCGGGGCTCCCCTGGGTTTCCTGGCTGGCGCCGGGAGCCTGGGAGGCCGCCCCGGTCATGCCGCCTCCAGCTGCGCAAGCTTACCTGAATACCCTTCCCCAAGCCCTGCTGGCCTCGCAGGCCTTTGCCCAGGGGCTTTTTTTCAACGCTTTATTGGGGGATGCCCGGCCGCCGGCGATCCTCCGCCGTTATCCGCCTGCCCCGCCGCGTCACCCGGAGCTTCGCAGCAGCGGCTCCGGAACCCACGGCGGCGCAGGGGGTCGGAAACAGCGGAAGCCCCGCCGCCAGGCTTGAGGCCTGCTGCAGGGCTTCCGGTGCAGCCGCATCTCCCAGCCTTCACTGCGGCATTTCGCCCGTTCCCGACGCGCCGAAAACGAACGACAGGGCCACGGAGGGGCCAGGCTTCAGCGTGATGTCCCTGCCAAGGTCCTGGCCGGCCGTGGTGGTCCAGGAGCCTACGAACCACGGGGCCAGGTAGCCGGCCTGCAGCCGCAACACGAAGAAAGGCGCCAATCTGGCAGATACTGCGACAGAAGGCTCCGCCACCACGGCAAAACGGGACAGGTGGGTCTCCACCGGCGTCTTCAAGGCATCCTGCAGATCCCCGGGCTTCGCATGAATGGTGGTTAAATCCATGCCGCCGAATCCCAGCGCGACTCCCGTGGATAGCGTGAAGACGTCGTTCACAGGCCAGCCGTACTCAAAAGTGGAGCCGCCGAACCCAAATGAGAGGATGCTCTTCAGGTCCCCGTTCGTGGCGGTTATGTCCCCGCCGGTGCCGAAGCCGCCGAAGCGCAAACCTTTCAGCTCGCCGCCCAGGCCGCCGCCACCGTACATCATCATGCCACCGCTGAGTGTGGGCATCCCCGCTTTCTGGAGAGCCGCATTCACCTCAGTCACATCCGGCGCCCAATAGCGGAGGTCAAAGCCGCCGCCGCCGATGAATCCTTCGGCAGCCGCCGGATGGGAGGCCGCCACGGTTAACGCCAGAACTGCTGCCAACGCCACCACAGCCATCCGTGCCGAAACCTTCATTCTGGATACCTCCCGTGATTGAAGTAGCCGGCCGGGGCCGGCTTGGGAAGTCTCGCATCCTTCCCTGCAACCGGACATACAGACCCCGGCCGGCCTTCGGTTATTCGCACGGTCTGACAGTCTGTGGCCGCCGTCGCCCGGTCCGCCAGGTCTTCCTGCCGGCGGGCCGGGCTGCTTCCAGGAGCCTCCGCCACCGCCTTCGCGCCCGCAATTGCCTGCTGGCCCGTCCGGTAGTATAGTGGTCCTGACAGCATTCCCAAACAAACGAGCCTCCTGGGGGACCCCGGCCGGCCCGGCAGAGGTCCTGGCCTTCGTCCGAAGAACGAAAGGCCGCAGAGGCACGTTTGCAGGAGCACGTTTACGGTTCCAAAGCGAAGGAGGCTGGATTCCAATGTCGTTCCGGGCATTGACGGTTTGGGCCCTGGTGGCGGCCACGGCGCTGTCGTGGGCCGTTCCAGCGTGCGCACCCCGGGCGGCAAAGGCCGCCGCCCCTCCCGCCTCCCCTCCTCAGGCCGCGGCCCCGGCTCCGCCGCAAAAACCCGGGCCGCTTCCGGGCGAGCAGCTTTTGCAGCCGCAACAGATGCTGGCAGACCTGCGCCATATCTCCGCCACGATCCAGGAAGTCCATCCAGCGCTCGCGGATCGAGCAGCCCGCGCTGGGTTCGCCGCCCGGGCCCAGGCACTGGAGGCCCAGCTGCAGCGGCCGCAGCCGGCCTGGAGATTCTTCGCCTTGGCCAACGGCCTGGTCAACAGCCTGGAGGATGCCCACACCCATCTCTGGGTTCCGGATGCCGGGGGGATGCTGCCCATTCGGCTCACGTGGGCCGAAGACGGGGCCGTAGTCACCGGGGTGCTGGACCCCACCCTGCCCGTGCGCGCAGGCGACCAGCTGGTGAGCCTGGGCGGCCGCTCGCCTGAGCAGCTGTTGGCGGCGCTGGACGGGTGGATCCCCCATGGCAATCCCTATTGGGTGAAAGCCTTGGCCGGCCAATACCTGACCAACACTCTGGTCCTGCAAGGTCTGGGCCTGGTTTCCGCCCCGGATCCCTTGCAGCCGGAGACTGTGCAGCCGGAGACTGTGCAGATTGTGGTCCGCCGCCGCCCTCCTGCCGCGGAGGCGGGCGCCGCCGCAGCGCTGATCACGGCGGAGGTCCCCGTGTGGTCCGGCCTCACCGTGGTCCAAACCCTGCCTATAACGGATCTCGCAGGCCGGAGCGTCTCTCCGGCGGCGGAGGCAGGGCTGCGGCCCGGCGACCATATCTTGAAGATGGGCGGGGAACCTGTAGCTTCTCTGGCGGATTTCTCCCGCCTGTTACAGCAATACGGCCGGGAAGACCGCCCCATCCCTCTGGAGATTCTCCGGCACGGCCGGCGAATGACGGTGAACCTGCGCCCCGCTGCCACCCGCGCGCCCGGGACGCCTCCCGAATCCCAGCCTGTCTACAAGGCCGGCGTGGCATTCGGCTCAAACCCGGCGCCGGAGCGTCCGTGGTTCGGCTGGACCGTGAACCGCGAAGCCGGCTACGGCCTGTTCTGGCTGGATCAATGCAACGATACCCGGGAATACCGCCGGGCTGTGGACCAGTTCTTCGCTGCTGTCCGCAAAGAGGGGATCCCCAGAATCGCCATTGACTTGCGGCGCAACGGCGGCGGCAATTCCATGGTGGTCCGCGCCTTCCTCAAGTACCTGCCCTACAAGAGCCTGCGGGCGGGCTCCGGCTGGACCCGCCCCTCAGCACAGCTGACCCAGCAACGCAGCTTTTGGTTGCGGGCTCTTGCGTTTCTGAGCCAAACCTTTTTCAACGGCCGCTGGTTCCCCTACCCCATCCAGCCCCGGGCCCCGGCAGATCAGCTCTTCCGCGGGCAGGTGGTGGTACTGACCTCCTGGAAGACTTTCAGTGCCGCCGTAGACTTTGCGGCCATGCTGTCGGACAATCATCTGGCCACCCTCGCCGGCGCCCCCACGGGGGGAACCCCCAGCGAGTATGGCGACATCTTGAACTTCACCACGCCCAACACAGGCTGGAGCTTCAGTGTTTCCACCACCCGTTTCGTGCGGCCCGACCCTGCCCGCGATCCGGCCGACGCCCTTTATCCCGATGTTCCCATCGCCACCACCGTGCGGGACCTGCAAGAAGGCCGCGACGCGGTGGTCGAGTGGCTCCGGCAAAATGCGGAGTAAGGCCGCGGGCAAGATTACACCTAAGGAGGCAGGAAGTATGCAGACCAATCCCGTCCCGGTGGGCCCCGTTCAGACCGATCCCGCACGGCCCCGCATCTGGTCCGCCGCCATCCTGGGCCTGGGCCTGGTGGTTGGCGCTGCGGTCTTCGGACTCTTTTTCTACCAGAGCCGCCTCCCTGTCAAAACCATCAGCGTGGTGGGCACAGCCACCACGCGGGTGCAATCGGATATCGTGAAATGGCGGATCACCTTGGCCCGCACCGTAGGCCCCCAGAATCTCAAGTCCGGGTATGCGGCCATTAAAGGCGATATGCAGGCCTTGCAGGATCTGATGACCCAGGCGGGGTTGGATCTAAAGGATTTCACCACCCAGCCCGCCACCGCCAACCAGATCTATAATCCCAAAGGCGCCGAGCCACTGGGCTACCGGGTCACCCAAAGCGGGTTTCTGATTTCCCGCAACATCCCGGCTGTGCAAAAGCTGGCTCTCAACCCGGAAACGCTGGCGAACGCCGGGTTGGAGGTTCAGTCCTCCAGCCTGGAATACTACATCTCGGACCTGGGCCAGATCAAACGTAAACTGCTGGCCGAAGCCACGGTGGACGCCCGCCAGCGGGCGGAACAGATTGCCAAGAGCAGCGGGGACACGGTGGCCTTCATTCAATCCGCCCGGCAGGGCGTGTTCCAGATTACGGAACCCTATTCCACGGATATCTCGGACTACGGGATCTATAACACCGGCACTCTGGAAAAAGACATCTCCGTGACGGTCAACGCCCAGTTCGGGCTGAGGTGAAAGGAAAGAAGGGCCACGCTCCCACGGGCGTGGCCCTTCCACGCGATGGAACCAGCCAGGGACCGGCCCGGGTCCCAACGCACCCGGGCGCCCCTTCACTCCGTTTTTGCATCCGGGGCCGCACGCCTAGTTCTGCGCCGCCTGCTTCACGAAGCCCGCGGGGAACAGCCCTTTGTAGAGCACCATGGCGCTGAAGGCAGGCACCGTAGCCTGGCCCACGTAATAATTGGCCATCTGCGTGATGGGCGTCACGCCGGCTTCCTCGCCGCCCACCACCGCCACCCAACCGCCTTCCGGCAACGACACGGTCTGGGCGGTTGCGCCGCCGTTATAGATCACCACGATGTCGCTCCACGGGTCGCCGCCGTTCTGCAGCTTGTAGGCCACCACGTGATCCGCAGCCCGCAGCACCTTGAGGCTCTTTTCGATCTCCGCGGCCGTCCGCAGCCGGAAGCTGGGGTGCTGTTTACGCAGTGCGATCAGCCCCTGGTAATAACGAAACACCGCGGCGTTCTTCGCCTTCAGCGACCAGTCGATGGCGTTGACCTGGTCACCGGCATTGAAGCTGTTGGCGTTGAACCCTTTGGTGCGCAGGAATTCCTCCCCTGCCTGGATGAAGGGGATGCCCTGCGAGGTGAGTACGATGGCATTGCCCAACAGGTCCATGCGCACTTGTTCATCCGGCGTGTTCTCAGGGTTACTGGTGCGCACCCGGTCCCACAACGTCATGCCATCGTGGCAGGTTACATACTGAATGGTCTCTTCCGGGCTGGCCGTGAAGTCGTGGACGGCCCCGGCCACACCCAAAGCCACCGCCGCTTCTTTCCCTGCTGCACCGTTGATGAACCCGCCTTGGTGGTCATCATCCCAGGGACCCTTCAAGGCGTCGCGGAAATGGTCGTTGAACACGGCGATATGAAGGCCTTTTTGGTGTCCCTTGGTAATCTGCTGTTCCGGCGGCAGCGGCGAGGTCCCCACGGTCCAAGGCTCCCCGTAGATCAGAAACGCCGGATCGATCTGGCGCAGCTCCTTTTCCACCTGGACCATGGTGTCTTTGTCAATGAGGGCCATGAGGTCGAAGCGCATGCCGTCCAGGTGGTACTCCCGCGCCCAGTACTTCACCGAGTCCAGGATGAACTTGCGCACCATGGGCCGCTCCGAGGCCACCTCGTTGCCGCATCCCGATGCTCCGGCATAGTTGCCCGCCGAATCGAACCGGTAATAGTAGCCCGGTACCACCTTGTCGAAAATGGAGAACTGGGAGGCCGAGCCCCAGGCGGAAGTGTGGTTGTAGACCATGTCGGTCACCACCCGGATGCCCGCCCGGTGAAGCGCCAGCACCATCTGCTTGAATTCCCGAATGCGGGCCACCCCATCGGGATCCGTGGCATACGAGCCTTCGGGCGTGTTGTACAGCACCGGATCGTAGCCCCAGTTGCGCGAGTGAGGATTCGTCTCATCTGCGCTGGCGAAATCGAACACCGGCAGCAAATGCACATGGGTGATGCCCAGGTCCCGCAGGTGATCCAGCGCCGTGGTGACGCCATCCGGGCCCCGCGTTCCCTCCTGGGCCAGGCCCAGGTATTTGCCGCGGTAAGCCGCAGCCACGCCGGAGCTGGGATCGATGGTCATGTCGCGCACATGCATCTCATAGATGATGGCATCCACCGGATGCGCGAAGGGCGGCTTCACATCCTGGTCCCAGTCTGCGGGGTCGGCATCGGCAGGATCAAAGATCAGGGTGCGGGCGCTGTTTGCCGCCGCAGCCCGCGAGTAGGGATCCGGCACCGTCACAGAGCCGGTGCTATGGAGAATCTCATAGACGTAGTAACGCCCCTTCAGGTCCCCATTGACCCGGGCGGCCCAGACACCTTTTTCCTGCCGCTCCATGGCGATCCGCTGTGGCTGCCCGCCTGCCGGTCCGTCATACAGCAGCACACTGACCTTGAGCGCCGTGGGTGCCCACAGCTTGAACGTAGTGGCCTGGGAACAGTAGGTAGCGCCCAGGTCATCCCCCAGATAAACGTATTCCGGGCTGTCCAGGATGCCGCCCTCGCGCACCAAAGCCGCA
Organism: Bacillota bacterium; assembly: GCA_014896355.1. Lineage (GTDB taxonomy): Bacteria > Bacillota > UBA5301 > Bu52 > Bu52 > Bu52. The sequence continues at coordinate 12,140 of JADBKO010000005.1, read as the reverse complement.
GCATAGCCTGGTTTGGTCACCGTGCAAGACCTCCGTAGGCACCAGCTTTTCCGCCGCGCTCCCGGCGGCGGCCCAGCAGCCACCTGTGGCGCCCGGCGAAGTCCCCCGAAGCCCCCAGCGATGCTGCCCGCAATCCCGCAATCAGGTTCCCAGCAGCATGTCTACGGTCAGGCCCTGGGTCCCTTGGCTGGAGGCGTCGGCTCCTTCCAAGCGGCCCCGCCAGTTCACGGCCACCGCCCGCATGCCGGCCCGCTTGGCGGCGTCGATACCCGCCTGGGCGTCCTCCACCACCACGCACTGCTGCGGCGGGGCGTCCAGAAGCTTTGCCGCAGCCAGGAAAATCTCCGGGTCCGGCTTGCCCCGGGTAATCTTGGCGGCATCCACCACGGCGCTGAACCAGCCGGAGATGCCTAGCCGGGTAATGACGTCGGGAGCATTTTTGGAGGCGGAAGCCAAAGCCATGGGGATGCCGCGTTCCCGCAGCGCCTGCAAAAGCTCCGGAATGCCGGGCAGCAGATCCGCCGGCGTGATGGTTTGGATCAGCTCCCGGTAGTAGCCGTTCTTGCGCTCCGCCAGAGCTTGCTGCTCCTCTGCGGAGTACGTGCGGGGCGAGCGCTCCAGCACAATACGCAAGGACGCCAGGCGGTCCACGCCCCGCAGCCGCTCGTTGACGTCCTCGTCAAAGGGCACGCCGATCTCGTCTGCCAGCCGCTTCCAGGCCAGGTAGTGGAATTTGGCCGTGTCGGTGATGACACCGTCCAGATCGAAGATCGCGTACCGGATTGGAGAGTGAACGGGCGTTTTTACACAGGAACTCATGCCACTCCCTCTTTTCCCGGATTCTGCACCTGCACGCTTCCGCCTGCCTGCAAATGGACAATCCGGCCATGCACCAGGATGTCCAGGTCCGGACCGGTTTGCTGTTCAATCCAGGTAAACTGTCGCGCCGCCCGCACGTGCAGCCGACGCCCGCGAAACGTGATGTGAAAAGAAAACTCCTGCCACTTGTTCGGCACAAAGGGGCGCAGCGACAGGCGGCCGTCTTTCACGCGCAAGCCGGCGAAGCCTTGCACAATGGTCATCCACGTGCCACCCATGCTGGTGAGATGAATCCCTTCGTCGGAATCGCCATTGCGGTCCTCCAGGTCCAGGCGCGCCCCGCGCAGGTACAACTGGTAAGCCTCGTCCTCGTACCCTAGCTCGCTGGCCAGTATCGAATACACGCAAGGGGACAGCGACGAGCCGTGCACCGTGCGGTCCGCGTAGAACCGGTAATTTCGCCGCTTCGTCTCCTCGTCGAAATGGTCGCCCAAAAACAGCAGCCCTTGGCAGACGTCCGCCTGCTTCAGGTAGCAATGCCGCTGGATGCGATCCCAGGACCAATGCCGCGTCAGGGGCAGCTCGCTGGCAGGCAGGTCCTTGGCCAAGCCCTGGATTTTCTCTAGATACGTGTCGTCCTGCGGGAAAATGCCCAACTCGGGGTCGTAAGGGGTGTACATGTTGCCTGCGATCTCGCTCCACTTGGACCGCTCCCGGCTGCTGACCTGGAGCCGTTGCAGGCAGGCAGCGGTTTCCGCGGGGAAGTGCGCTTCGCATTCGGCCAGGCTTTTCAGCGTATACGATAGGGTCCACGCCGCCATGGTGTTGGTGTACCAGTTGTTGTCCACATTGTTTTTGTATTCATCCGGGCCCGTGACGTTCAAAATCACGTATTTGCCTTTGCGGGGGCTGTAGGAGACCCGGCTCTCCCAAAAGCGGCATAGCTCCACCAGAACGTCCAGGCCGTATTCCACCAGGTAATGCCGGTCGCCGGTATATTGCACATAATGGGCGATGGCGTAGGCGATGGCGCCGTTGCGGTGGATTTCCTCCATGGTGATCTCCCATTCGTTGTGGCACTCTTCGCCGTCGATGGTGGCCATGGGGTACAAGGCGCCGCGCAGCCCGATCCTGGCTGCATTGGCCTTGGCCTGGGGAAGGTAGTAGTGTCGGTAACGTAGCAGGTTACGGGCCACCTCCGGGTTCGTGTATAAATAAAAAGGCAGGCAAAAAGCCTCCGTGTCCCAATAGGTGACTCCCCAGTAACGCTCGCCGGTCAGCCCTTTGGGGGCAATATTGAGCCGTGGGTCTGTGCCGGCAAAATGCTGGGTCAGCTGGAAGATGCAGTAACGGATCGCCTGCTGCGCCACGGGATCGCCTTTGATCTCGATGTCGCTGTCCTGCCAGCGGGCAGCCCAGACGGCGGTGCTTTCCTCCAGCAGGGTAGCGAACCCCTTCTGCGACGCCCGTTCCAGGCGCTCCCGGCAGGTCTGGGCCAAGGTCTCTTCGGGGAAGTCGCGGGAGCTGCAGGACGCCACAATTTTCTCCAGCTCCGCCGCCTTTCCTGCCGCCGTCTGGACCGCCAAGGACCAGCCCACGAAATGTTCCCGCTCCGTCCCCCGCTCCGCCAGGGTGCGGCCCGACACGGCGCGGCAGCGCATGGCGGTGCTGACGGCAAAGCCGGTATTGCGGGTCTTTTCCGTCAGGATCCCGCCGCCGGGAAAAAGTTCGCGCCCCACCTCCCGCCAGAACCAGAGGCCGTACGCGCGGTCTTCCTCATTGATGACTTTGCCGTCAATGAAGGGCATGAAGGTGACTTCCGCCGGCCCATCCAAGGGGACGACGCAGTAGCGGATAGCAGCGATGGCGCGGTCTGCCAGGCTCAGGAAGCGCTGGACCTCCACCTGGTAGCGGGGCGCAGCCGGCACGGCTGCACTGGTTCCGGTTTGCCCAGGCGGCCCCTGTACCACAAAGCGGCGGGTCAGAACGCCGTTTCGCATGTCCAGCTCCCGGCTGTAGCTGATAATCGGCCATTTGAGCAGATCCAGCTCATTCCCGTCCAGCAGGACCCGGATGCCCAGCCAGTTGGGCGAATTGATGATCTTCTTTACGTACTCCGGATAGCCGATTTTCCACCAACCCACCCGCGTGGGCTGTTTCTCATAGACACCGGCGATGTAGGTTCCCTGGAGGCTGTCTCCCGAGTATTGCTCCTCAAAGTTTCCCCGCAGCCCCATGTATTCATTGGCCAGGCTGAAGATGCTCTCGGTGAAGCGCATGTGCTCCGGATGAAACGGAGACTCAATGATCTTCCACTCGTCGACCTGGAAAACCTCGCGCATGGACTGCTTCCTCCCCCGGGAACCCCCTGCAAGAACGCCATCGGGTCATCATACGCGCAAGTGGTCCCTGCGCGAGCGCAGGGTTAGCCCTTGCGCACACGTTTGCTGTCCCTTGGGCCCGCTCCGTCACTAGTAATGGGGCTTTGCTCTCATGAGCTACTTTCGACGCCAAGATATTGAGAATCCGCTCAATGCAATCGTATTCACGCCAAGCACATTGTAACTCCGTTGCTAATGGGTGTCAACACAGCCTAGGTTTCGAAGATAACAATGCTATCATCTAATGTATTTATCTATCTATTAATACAATAATTATGATTCATTCATATAATTGCGCGCTCCCGCAATAAGCCCCGCACCGACCGAAGTCCTGCCCCTTGACCATCCCTGGCAGCTGGTGCTATGATTAACGACGAAATCCAGCACAGTTAAACGCCATCCAGTGTTATTCCACGCAATCCTGGGGCACGGTGATGCCCTGCGGCCCGTGCGCCGGCTGAGGTATGGGGCTCCAGGCTCACACTGTGGCCGCGTGCCTTGCAGTAGGGGGACGGACCACTGTAACATCCTGCTGTACATCCTGTGGGGGGACGCACTTAGCGCTGTGGAGGTCTCTAAGCTACGCAGCGCCAAAAGCGCCAGGGGTCACGAAGGGGACCAAACCTTGAAGGAGACTGACCGCGCAGCCATGGGGGGAGCACCGCCTGGCAGAGGGCTTGATGCGCCTGCGCTGGCTCCTGCGCCAGACAACGACATGCTGGCGGTTGTGACCCGGGCGTTCACCAGCGCCCTCAAGACCTGCGATCCTCACATATTCCTGCACTCGGATCGTGTGGCCCGCTACGCCTTCCAGATCGCCGCGGAGCTTCAGCTGCCGCCGCCCGGCCAGAGAGAGATCTATTTGGCCGGACTACTGCACGATCTGGGGAAAATCGGTGTGGCCTTCCGAACGCTCCATAAGCCCGACCGACCTACACCGGCGGAATGGGAGCAAATCCGCCAGCACCCGGTGCTGGGTTTCCAGATCCTCAAAGACTTCCCCGAGTTCGCCGAAATCTCCATCATGGTTCTGTATCATCATGAATGGTTCAATGGCCAGGGCTATCCGGATGGGCTGCGGGGAAAACAGATTCCGCTGGGTGCCCGGATCCTCTGCGTGGCCGACAGTTTCGATGCCATGACCTCTGAGCGGCCGTATCGTCCCGCCATGTCCCAGATGGAAGCCAGGCATGAGCTTGTGGCAATGGCTGGCAAGCAGTTCGACCCCGAGGTGGTGGACGCCTTGCTCCGCCGCCTGACCACCTCCATGTCTCCGTGACAGGAGTCCCGTGATAAGGTCCCCGTGGTCGAAAAACGCCACGAATACCGCCCCCGCAGCAACTATGACGGTTCTGTACCCGGACAAGGCGGTGATTCACTGGCTCGTTTTAATGGCCCGGTTTGCCAGGGGACCGTGGCTTCCGCCCTGTCCCCGGCAGGCTGCGTCCGGGAACGTTCGAAATCTACACCGAAACGGGATCTACGCCACGAAAAAGCCTGAGGGAGCAACGTATGGGCCTTGCCGGTCCAGGCTGGGCTGCGGAGAACACGCCGGCGGGGACGCCGCGCGCAGAAAGCCCTGGCCAGCGCCGGTTCTACCTGGTGGATGTATTCGCATCGGAGAGGTACGCCGGAAACCAGCTGGCGGTCTTCATGAACGGGCATCTCTACAGCAGCGAGGAGATGCAGCGCATTGCCCGCGAGTTCAACTTTTCGGAGGTGACGTTCTTCCTGCCGCGCGATTCCAGGGAAGGGGCCTACAAGGTGCGGATCTTCACGCCGCAAAAGGAGCTGCCCTTCGCTGGCCACCCCACTCTGGGGACGGCTTATGTCCTGCTTAAGCACTGGGTCAAGGAACCTCGGCCGCAGATTGCCTTGGATCTTGCAGTAGGACGGGTCCCGGTGCGCGTGGAGTATGCGCCGCGGCGCGGATCGGCAGCGCACCACGAGGCGGGAACCGGCCTGGACCCGAATTCCTGGGAACCGCAGCTGCTGGTCATGCGGCAGAATACCCCCGAATTTGGCGCGATCCTCGCCCGTCCCGAAGTGGCCCACGCCCTGGGGCTGGCGGAAGAGGACTTGGACCCGTGCTATCCGCCCCAAATTGTGTCCACGGGCCTCCCCTTCGTCATCGTTCCTCTGCAGAGCTTGGAGGCCGCCCGCCGGGCGTGGGTTCAGCCCGCCGCCCATGCAGCCTTGGCCAAACAGTATGGCTGCGGGGACGTCCTCGTCTTCTGCCCGGAGACCGTTAACCCCCAGGCTCGCCTGCACGTGCGTGTATTTGTGCCGCTGCTGGGCATTCCGGAGGACCCCGCCACTGGGTCCGGGAACGGATGCCTGGCTGCCTACCTGCTCCAGCATGGGTATTTGGCAGGCAAAGACCTGGCCGCAGGCCCACTGGCCACGGAAGATGCCGGCCCGGAGCCGGCGGTGGAAATCTGGGCAGAACAGGGCGTGGAGATGGGCAGGCCCTCCCTGCTTTACCTGCACGCGTGGCGCTCCGGCGGCGAAAAGGATGCCGGGGCGGGCGCGGCCCCTAGCCCACAACGCGTAGACAGCCCGGAGGCGATCGCCGTCGAGGTAGGCGGACGGGTGGTTCCGGTGGGATGGGGAGCGCTGGATCCCTGACGCACTGGCCGTGTCAACTCACGTAAAAACCTTACCCAAGGGGGATGGCTCACTCACCTAAGGACCTAACCCAAGGGGGAGGCAGCCATGGCTGCCTCGGCGGCGGGCCCTGGGCCAGGAGCCGTTCCAGCTCGCGGTGCAGGGCCAGAGGGTTCAGGGTGTGGCGCTGGTGCTGCAGCCGCCACCTTGTGGGGGCATCGGCGGCGTTCAGAGCCAGCAGGCGTTGTACCGGGGTCATGGCTTGGTCATAGCGCTTTCTCACGTGGCTGCCCTCCCGTTGCTTGAAAACCACCTTGCGCATGGGCAGGAATAGGTTGGCGTAGAGGTCCAGCGTGGCGTAGACCTGATTCAGCCATTCCACGTCCTGCGGCGTTTGGTAACGGCTGTAGCCCACGATCTCCCGCACAAACTGGCGGTTCTTCTGCTCCACGTGCGGGTTGTCGTTCTTCTGATAGGGGCGGCTGCGGAAGAACCGGAGATGATGGTCTTTGGCAAAGCGAATCAGATAGGCATTGAGGAACTCGGAGCCGCTGTCGCTATGTAAGGCCCAGACCGCAAAGGGGAACTCTGCCAGGATACGCTCCAGCTCCCGGAGCACCCCGAGCTGTCCACGCCCCAAGACGGCACGGCGACGGCTGTAGCCGCTCACCACGTCCGTGACGGTGAGGGTGTAGGCATATTGGCCTGAAGCATCCCCGCCGTTGTGTTCGACCAGGTCGAGCTCCAGGGACCCGACGCGGCTCTCGTCCCAATCATAGCGCCCCACGGGCACTTCCGAGCGCAGACGGGCACCCGGCCTTTGGTGGGGCAGGGCCCGACGGCTTTTCGGGGAAGGCATACGCGCCAGCCGCCGGGCCAGGGTGGCACGGCGGATCTGGCTCAACTGCGTCCGGATAAGGGGGGTCAAAGTGAGCTCTCCGTGGGCGGCCAGGAGCTTTGCAGTGTCCAGCAGGACGGGCTGAAGCCGCTCTGCACAAGGATCATCCAAGGCTTCCCAAACGGTCTGGATCACGGGCAAGGCCTCCAAATACCGGAGGGGCCGCTGCCTCCGGGACCGGGTCGCTGGCGGCGCCAGCTCGTGGCTGCTACCCAGCACCTGAATGGCGTATTTCCGGTGGTACTGAAGGGTGTCGACCACTTCGTCGATGATCCGGGCTTTCGCACTGCGCTGGTGCGCAGCAGCGTACCGTTCGCGCATGGTACGCAGGTACTCACGACGGCTTCTGAGTGACATTCGCATGACCATCCCTTCGGTAAGATTTCGTCGTGAGTGAGCCGGATCCCCTTCGGTAAGATTCTACGTGAGTGATTGCGCTGGCTTTACACCCCAACCGTCCCAGCGTATACTTTTGCCAGAATGCCCCGCAGGGAGGTGTGGCGAGCGTTGCCGCGCGTGAAGATCATCACCGATTCCACCGCGGATCTCGGCCCTGATCTGGCAGCCAGACACGGCATCTCTGTCGTCCCCTACATCGTGAACTTTGGTTCCGAGAGCTATCGGGATGGCGTGGACATTTCCACAGCCCGCCTCTTCGAGCTGGTTGCCGCGCGGGGGACGCTTCCCAAGACTGCAGCGCCGAACCCTGCGCAGTTCCGGGCTGTATTCGAAGAGGCGACCCGGGATGGAAGCGACGTGGTTTACATCGGCATTTCCAGCCAGTTTTCGTCCGGGACCCCCAACGCTCGCCTGGCAGCAGACAGCTTCCCTGCAGGGAAAGTGACGGTCATCGATTCGGCGAACCTCTCCAGCGGCATCGGCCTGCTGGTCCTCCGGGCCAGCGAGTTGGCCGCAGCCGGGAAATCCGCGCCGGAAATCGCCGCCGCCGTGGCTGAGGCCATTCCCCGTATTCGCACGTCCTTCGTGATCGACACCCTGGACTACCTCCGCATGGGCGGGCGGTGTTCTGCTGTGCGGGCGCTGGCGGGGGCTTTGCTGCAAATCCGCCCGGTGATCTCCGTGGTGGATGGCGGCATGACGGTCTCCGCCAAGATCCGCGGCCCCCGCAAAAAGGCTCTCAACAAGATGTTGGAGGATTTCCAGGCGGATGCCCCCCGCGTGGTCAGGGACCGGGTCTTCGTCACCCACACCGGCTGTCACGAGGACGCCGTGTACCTCATGGACGGCATCCGTGCCGCCGCTCCCGATGTGCGGGAAATTCTGGAGGCGTCAGCAGGCGCCGTCATCGCCAGCCACTGCGGGCCCAACACCATTGGCATCCTGTACCGGCTGGACTAGCGGCTGCATGTGGTGGCAGGATGTCCCCGGGGAGCAGCACGGCCCCGGGCCTGCAGCCGGCGGGTGGCGGTGTCCGTCTCTCGCGGAGGCCTGGGACTCCTCTTCTCTTCTGCTTCGGGAACGGCCAGCTCCAAGATGAACAACTCGCTCTGAGCCCACGATCCGGTTATAGGCTTCCTCCTGTACATGCCTGCCATATTGACATCCCCCCCGGACAGGATTTAGTATGATAGTCAGTATTGATAGTTAGTATCGACTATGTGTATATGGTAAGAAACAGAAATAGATATTGATTGTAAGATTGGGTCCAACAAGGGAAACGCCGCCAGGCAGATAATTCCCTGAAATGACCGTCTTATGGACACGCGGCAGGTGGTCTGCCACCCGTCGAGCCAGCCTCGAAATTCCCCCGGGTACCTCGGTCGGCTTGGAAATCGGCCCCCTTGGTGGGGTGCGGGTGAGACCCATCAGCACGGACCTGGCCCGGCAGAACGAGCAATTCTCGCGGTACTCTTCATCGATACATAGGCTAGGTGGTGGTCCTTTCGTCATGGCACGCACGGCGCGCCTTTGGTCCTTCTACAACCGAATCAATGGCCGGCTGGTGTTCTGGTTCCTGGTCTTGTCCCTGCTGCCTGCGGCACTGGCTGGAACGACAAGCCTTCTGCTGTCGTCGCATCAGTTGGCTGACGCCGCGCATCAAGAGATTCTCACCAAGGCCAAGATGACGGCTCAGGTGATCGACACCTGGATCAGCGATCGGGAAGGTCGTCTGGCCGCCCTAGCCCAAGACCCCGTTTTTGCAACCGGGGACCGGGCCCGAATCCTGCCCGTATTGCAGACTGCCGCCAAGTTCATACCGGATGTCAGCTGGATTTTCTGGGCTCCGCCGAACGGGCAAAGCATCAGCACAGCGAATGGCAGTCCGTCGGTCGCCGACCAGCCCTATTTCAAACAAGCCATGGCCGGGCGTGCGGCCGTTTCCGACCTGATGGTCTCGCGGAGCAACGGCGAGCGCATGGTCATCATGACGGTCCCTGTCAAACGGCAGGGCAACGTGATCGGGGTTGTCGGCGGCGCGTTCTCATTCCGGGGGCCGCAGACTTTCCTCAGCAGTACGAAGTACGGCCGGGCAGGCTACAGCTACATGATCGACAGCACGGGTACGGTCATGGTTCACCCGGACCAAAGCAAGGTGCTTCGGGAGAATCTCACCCGTACCGAATCGCAGGGGCAGAACGAGATGGCCCGGCGTATGCTGCGTGAAGAGTCGGGCACCGGATCTTACTCCCGCGCCGGAGTGGCGAAATCCGTGGGCTTCGCCCGTGTACAGAGCACCGGCTGGGTGGTGGCGCTGACCGCCAACCAGGCGGAGGTTCTGGCCAGAGTGTGGCAAATCACGCGGACCAGCGTGTTGCTGACCATGCTCAGCACTCTGGCGGCCATGCTGCTGGCCGTATTCGTGGGACGCCAAATCAGCCGGCCCCTGGTTCTCCTGGCCAAACAGGCCGAGGTTCTGGCCACAGGTGACCTGCGCCCACGGATCCCCACGGGTTTCTATGGCGAGCTGGAGACTCTGGCTCAGGCCCTGAACCACATGTTGCAGCATATGCGCCGGGTGGTGGGGAAAGCCAGCGACGCTTCCCAGCACATAGCGGCGTCCAGCCAGGAGCTGGCAGCCTCCGCCGAACAAGTGGGCAAAGCCGCCCAGCAGGTGGCCGCCACCATCGATCAGATGGCGAAGGGTGCAGCGGAACAGGCCCAAAACGCCCAGCATACCAACGAAGCGGTTCAGGCCGTGAACGCCCATGCCCGCAACGTGGACCAGGCTTCCCGGCAGATGGCGGATGCGGCGCAAAAGACTGCGGAATTGGCCAATGCCGGCAAAGAGTCCATGGACCAGGCAGTGGAGCAGATGAAGGCCATCCGGGCGGCCAACGAAACGACGGTCCAGGTCATGGAACAATTGGGCAAACGCTCCAACGAAATCGGCCGCATCGCCGAAATGATCACCGACATCGCCGAGCAGACCAACCTGTTGTCTCTCAACGCCGCCATTGAGGCCGCCCGGGCGGGTGAGCAAGGGCGGGGCTTCGCCGTCGTGGCTGAAGAGGTGCGCAAGTTGGCGGATCAGGGCGGCAAGCGGCGGAACAGATCGGTGGCCTCATCCAAGACATCCAGAGCGAAACCCGGGCAGCCGTCGAGGCCACGACCTCCAGCAGCGCACAGGTGGCAGCCGGGACCCAAGTGATGGATAAGGCGGGCGGCATTTTCGGACAGATCGTAACCGCCATTGAACACATTGCCGCCCAAATCCAGAGCGTCGCCGCCGCTACGGCTCAACTGCTGCAAAAAAGTTCGCTGGTGGCCCAATCGATGGAGAACATCGCTGCCATCACCGAAGAATCCGCGGCGGGTGCGGAGGAGGTGGCGGCGGCATCCGAGCAACAGAATGCCAGCGTTCAACAGATTGCCTCGTCGGCCCAGACCCTGGCGACCATGGCGCAGGACCTCCAGGCTGCCATAGCCTTCTTTAGACTCTAGCTTTCTCTGGCTTTAGGCTGTGGCGGCCCAGAACATGACACAACTGTCAGCTGAAAAGGGTCAGGCGCACCAGGAGCAGGGCGAGCACGAAACCAAAAACCGGCTTGATCACCCGCGCGCCGCCCCGAATGGCCAGCCCCGCTCCCAGCCAATTGCCGGCGATGTTGGCCAGGCCCATGGGCAGAGCCACGCTCCAGTAGACCTTGGCGGACAACCCGAAGGCCAGCACCGCCGCCAGATTGCTGGCCAGGTTCACCACCTTCGTGTTGCCTGTGGCCCGGCCGAAGCCGAAGCCGAAGAGAAACACGAAGGCGAAAGCCAAGAAGGTGCCGGTCCCGGGGCCAAAAAAGCCATCGTAAAAGCCGAGACCCAAGCCCGTGGCCACAGCCAGCAGGTAATGCCGGGGCGCCGCGGCGAGGAAGGTGTCCCGCTCACCGAACTCCCGCCGGACAAACGTCACGACGGCCACGGCCACGATGAGCGGCGGCAGCACGGCTGCCAACCTTTCGGAAGGGAGCGCCAGCGCGGCCAGGGAACCAGCATACGAGCCGGCCAGCGCCCCAGCGGCAGCCAGGAGAGCTATGGGAACCTGAACCTGTCCGTGGCGCATGTAACGACCGGTGCTGAAGGCCGTCCCCAGGCAACTCTGGACCTTGTTTGTCCCCAGGGCAAAATGAGGAGGCACCCCGGCAGCCAAAAGCGCCGGCAGCGAAATCAATCCTCCCCCTCCGGCCATGGAATCCACCAGACCTGCGAAAAAGGCGGCCAACATCAAGAACGCCAGGCCGCCGGCGGCAAGGACCATGTTCCCACTCCCAACAGGGCCTTGGGCCTTCCTGATGGCAGGGTCACCACCGCACCGACAGGCAGCGTAGGTATTCGTCCGGCCTGCGGCCGAACCCTTCAATTGAGTGGCGACTCAACGGACAGGCCTTGGCGGAAGGCCCGAACGGGGTTGCGTTCGGAGCGGGAAACGCCGTGATCTGTGTTCAGGAAAGGGCTAACTCCGGGCCGCTTTGGCCGCCTCCAGCCATTGCGCGGCGCGCCGCTCCAAAGCTGCGAAGTCTCCCGTTTTGTCCACGTCCCCTAGCAACGCAGACCCGACGCCCACGGCCACGGCGCCTGCCCGCAGCCACTCTGCCAGATTGCCGAGCGTGACTCCTCCTGTGGGCATGAGAGGGGCCTGCGGGAACGGCCCATGGATGGCCTTGATGTAGGCCGGCCCCACAGCCTCGCCTGGGAACAACTTGATCACGGACGCCCCCAAATCCAGCGCTTTGGCGATCTCTGTGGGAGTCAGAGCCCCGAGAATGCCCGGAACCCGATAGCGATTTGCGATCTGAGCGACTCCTTCGGACAGGATCGGAGTCACTAAGAACTGGGCCCCCGCCAGCAATGCCGCCCGGGCCGTCTCACTATCCAGCACCGTGCCGGCTCCCACCAGAATCTCCGGAAACTCGCCCCGCAGCTCCGCAATGACTCGGTCGGCTCCTGGCACCGTGAAGGTGACCTCAATGGCCTGCAGGCCCGCC
>JADBKO010000049.1 GCA_014896355.1 Bacillota bacterium | reverse complement strand
GCCCAAGCGATAGACAGGCTTCGCATCCCTGGGGATGCTGGATGCCACACCCTGCTGAGCTTCCACAAACAGTGTGAGAGCCTGCAGGCCCACCAGCACATGCGGGGCTGCCTTTTTCGCCGCAATATCATAGTGGCCGCCGATTCCGCCATAAAGCCGCCACAGTAAAAGCGATTGGCGTGCCTGCCATACTGCAGATAGACTGCAGCTTTGCCAGGGAGCATCGGAGGCATCCCTGGCCACGTCTACACTGGCGGCCAGACGGAAAGCGTTCCCTGCACGGGGCATCTGCATCCATAGTCCCACAGACAATCCTGTACCGTCGATCACGGCTACGGACAGGGAGTCTGCTTGGATCATGGGCACAGACTGGCCGTCCGCGGGTCCGGGCTCTCCCGGCCCCGCCGCCCGGGCCGAAACCGCACCTGCCGCCATGCTGGCGATGACCACCGCGCCCACGAGGAAGAACGAAACGACACACGGGCGAAAATAGTGAAATAAAGTCGTGCGCACGGATGCTTTCCCCGCCCCCTTGCGAAACCGTGGAACCATCGGAAGCCTCGCTCCTCTTCTCCCCCTGCCCTCCGATGCAAATATTACCATTTCAGGATGAACCTGTCAACGCTGACAGGACGGAAGGCCGGAAATGCCCCTCTGTAGTCCCGCTTCTGGCTTCGCCGGGACACCGGCTGAGCGCCTAACCTACGGTAGGCCCGGCCAGCAGTTTATCCAGCGGACCGAAGACCCGTTCCAGAAGGGGGGTGGGGTTCAGCCAGCGCATGCCCGCAGCTGTCGTCAGGCCGAAGGCTGCGGCCAGCACCCAGACGGTCACGAATGCGATGAGATCCCGTTTCCCGCCCCGGCGCCACAGCGACCGGCCTTCCCAGATTCCCAGCCCGAGCAACCCCAGCCATAGAAGCACCGTGCCCACTCTTGCCCTCTCACCTGCCTCTTCGTCCGCGCAGTTCAGCAGCATTTCTTGTTGGCAGCGACGCCGGCAGGCCTCTACGGTTTCAGCGACGCCGGCGGCCAAGAGTGCATGCCGCTACGGCGGATATAGGCTGCCACGTGCACTTCCACCGGTAAGCGTGGGAACACCGCGTCCCACTGCCGTTGGATCTGGGGCCAGCGTCTGGGGTCAGCCCGATGCACCTTTTCGCCGAACTGGAAGACGTCCGCTCGCAGCGCTCTGCCCTTGGCTAAAGCCTGCTGCACATCGTTGCGGATGATGTCGGCCATGACAGCCTGCATGGCATCCCAGTGCCGCCGGTCTGTGAAATCCACGGGGCAACCCTGGGCGCCCAGCGTGCCTTCGGCGTGGATGCGAACAACGATCCGGGGCTTGCCTCCCTGTACCTTCGCCTGGACCTGGGTCCAGGCCCGGACCACTTCGAAGGAAAGGGTCGTCTCCGGGCTCAACCCGGCGGCCGTCTGAGAATCAGACTCACCCTGTCCACCGCCAGGCTGACGCAACCTGCGCTGCACGTCCTGGCAACGGGCCACCAGAACGGTGCTGCTGACCCGGCCTGTGAGCCAGCGCCACCCGCGGGTTTCGCGCGGCGTGAGCCATCCCACCAACCGGTCGTGTTTCATCACAGCCGCTCCATAAAGGCGCAATGTGACGATTTGAAGCGGTTGAACGGCACCGCCGGCACCGGCACCCCCCCTGCCGGGCAAAGGCGGCTGCATTTCCGGGCTGAGGGTGAGCGCGCCCACTACCGGCGCGGAAACAGGGGATGCCGCCGCCACTCGATACTCATGAATGGAGGCCAAATACGCATGGCCGTCTGCCGCAGACGTGCGCCACAGGCCTACGACCTCCCGGCCCACGCTCCGCTCTATGCCGGGCTCCGCCTGAACGATGAGCTTCTCCGCCGGGCCCGGGGTCACCGCCAGCAGGGTGGTGGTCCGGGCCTCCGGGTCCCGGGTCCAGAAATCCAGGACTTCCCCGATGCCCCGGCGGGCCAGCGCTTCGCCCACCAACAGCGTCGTGGCATGTGCCCAGTACAGCCGGCGCGGCACCTTCAAAGCCAGTTCCCGGACGGCCGAAAAGAGATCCGGACCGGACCCCGTGGCCAACACGGCTTCGCGGACCAGCGGCGAACCCCCGCCGCCTCCACCCATGCCTCCGCCGGCCGTGCCGGCGCTGGGCCGGAAGATCTCCGCCGTGACCTGATACAAACCGTCCTGCCAGTCGATGGCTGCCGCGGAGACGATGGCCAGGTCATTGATCTCACGGCGGCTCCAACAGCCGCTCAAGGCGGCGGCCATAGGGACCAGCAGCACAGCCAGGAGCAGTGGAGCCCAAAAGCGCCGGCCAGAGCTCACGGCCCCGCCTCGCCTTGGGGCAGCCGCGGCGGGTCCGCGGCACCAACCTGGGCACCCCCCAGGGTCAGGGTCTCGGCCTCCCGGGCGGGCAAAGGCGTCTGTGCGGCGCCGGGCGGGCCGTGGAGCCGCTCAGCAACATTCGCCCTGCCTCGGATCTGATCCGCCGCCCCTACCGCCACCGGCCGGGTCCGCAGGCCCCACCAGGGTACCCGCAGGAAAACATCCTTCTGTTCCTCCCAGATGAAGGGCGCCATGGGCGCCAGGTACGGGATGCCGAAACTGTGGAGGGAGAGCATGTGCAACAAAATCAGGGTGGAGAACATGCCGATGCCGAAAAGCCCCGCCGCCGCGCCGAAGAGGATCATGGGCAGGCGCAGCAAGCGCACGGTCAAGCCCATATTGTAGGCCGGGATCGTAAAGGAAGCGACGGCCGTCAAGGATACCACGATCACCATGACCGGCGAGACCAACCCGGCGCGCACCGCGGCCTCGCCCATGACCACGGCCCCCACGATGCTCACAGCCTGACCCATCTGCCGGGGCAGGCGCAAGCTGGCCTCGAAAAGGATTTCGAAGAGCACCTGCATGAAAAAGGCCTCTACCGCCGCGGGATAAGGGACAGCTTCGCGCTGGACCGCCAGGGCCAGGGCCAGCGGCGTGGGCAACACATCCTGATGGTAGGTGGTGATGGCCACATACAACGCAGGCAGCAGCAAGGCCATCAAAAAGCCCGCAACCCTGAACATGCGGATACCCAGGGAAAGGGTCCAATGCTCATAGTAGTCATCCGCTGCCTGCAGGAACAAGATGAACTGGCCCGGGACGATCAGGGCAAAAGGCGTCCCGTCGGTGAGGATGCTGATCCGCCCTTCCAACAGCGCTGCACAGACCCGGTCCGGCCGCTCCGTATGCAGCGCCTGCGGAAAGACGGAGAAGGGGCGGTCCCGGATGAACTCCTCCAGGTAGCCGCTCTCCAGAACGCCGTCGATGCGGACCAGGCCCAGCCGCCGCCGCAGCTCCGCGAGAACCTCGTCCTTGGCCACACCCCGGATGTACAGAAGCACAATGCTGGTGTGAGTACGCTCGCCCAGCCGCAGATGTTCCACGGTCAACTGAGGGGTCTTCAGCCGGCGCCGCACCAGGGAGATGTTGGTCAACAGATTCTCGGTGAACCCCTCCCGGGGCCCGCGAGCGGATACTTCTACTCGCGGCTCCTCCACGGCCCGGGTTTGAAACCCCCGGGTGGTGGCCAAGAGGCACTGAGACCATCCCTGCCCGAACACGGCCGAGTCGCCGTCCAGCAGCGCAGCACACACATCCGCCATGTTGTCCGCGATCTTCGTTTCCACCACATCCATGGCGCGTTCCTGCAGCGAAGCCACGGCTGTGTCGATGGGCACCCCCGCTTGCGTAGACATGAGCCGGCTGGTGTGGAGGGCCTGGATAATATAGTGCTCGATCTCCTCCTTTTGGCTGAGGCCGTCGATCATGACCACGCCGGCACAGAAATTGTCCATGCGCACCTGGCGCCGCACCAGGTCCAAGCTGCCGCCGAAGAGTGCTGTCAAAGTATTGAAATTGACCTGGACGTCGGGGCTGACGGGCACGCTTTCCAGTTCCCGCAGCCAGCCTGGCTTTTCCTGGATCACGTGAGACTCCTTGGACCCGAAGGCCCATGGAGGCAAGCCCGGGAGCACGGCACCCACGATCCCCGCCCCCCGCCCCGGACCGGAGGCGTTCCCGCCGCCGGCACCGGTTCCCGGGCCTGCGGGCCGGATGCCGGCAGAACCTGCCGGTCCTCCCTTTCCCGTGGCCCGACCCTGCCCAGAAGCACCCGCCGGCCCACCAGGCCGGCGCGGGCGCATGATCTGCCAAACGATCTGGCGAAGAACATATCCCATTCCCCGCATGACCTCGACCTCCCCAAACCCGGCTCAGGGACTGCGGGGGCGGCCTTGTTGCCGGAAGGCCTTGCGCCATTCTCTGAAGCCCCGTATCCCCGGCCTGACTCCGGCATCTTCGCTGCAAGGAGCGCTTTGCCCATAGTATCCGGGTTGTGCAGGAAGTTTATTCCGGATCTGGGGAAGACTATGGCCCAGCCTGGCAGGCACCAGGCGGCCGAGGGCCTGGCCCAGCGCAGGCAAAAGGGGGACCGCCGCCATGAGGACGCCGCAGGAGCGCGTGACATTGTGGCAAAGCTTCATACTCGTCACGGGCTTCTTGTACGGCACCTCCACCTTGTTCATGCCCATCGGCGCAGCGCGCCAGGACGGCTGGCTCAGCATCCTTTTGGGCATGCTGGGCGGGATCGTGCTGGCCTGGATCTGGAGCTTGCCGGCGCGATGGTACCCACGCTGGGGCTTGAGCGGCCAGCTGCGTTTCGCTTGGGGCCGCTATCTGGGAACCGCCCTTGGGGTCCTCTATTTGTGGTATGCCCTGCATCTGTCTGCCCTGGTTCTGCGCAATCTGACCGAACTGTACGCGGTGGCCATCTTCCCCGAGACGCCTCCCAGCGTCTTCATCGTCGGCCTGATCCTGCCTACGGCTCTGGCCAGCTACTACGGGTGGGAAGTGATTCACCGCTGTGCCGAGGTACTGGTCATCCCCATCGTCCTTTTGATCATCCTCCTGTCCGTCCTGACCTTGATTACTCCGGGGGCGGCCCACTGGGAATTGCTCACGCCCGTATTGGATCGCGGATGGGGCCCCGTCTTCCAGAGCGCCCTTTCGGTGCTGGCTTTTCCCTTTGGTGAGACGGTGCTCTTTCTTCTGGCGATACAGCACATGACCCGTCCAGATCTGGCCCTTAAACCTTTGGGGCGGTCCATGCTGCTGGTGGGCATTCTGCTGGCCTCTGTGTTTGCCCGGAACATGGTGATCCTGGGCCCCGCCGAATCCTCGCGCTCTGCCTTTCCTGCCTTGGAGGCGGCCAGGATCATCAACCTGGCCGAGTTCATCCAGAGGGTGGATATCCTGGTCGTCATCCTGTGGACCTTCGGCGGCTTCATCAAGCTCTCGGCCGTATTCCACCTTTTTCTTTTGGGAAGCCAGGACCTGTTTGGCCTAAGGGATTACCGGCCTCTCATCCCGCCCGTGGCCTATGCGGTGGCAGCCCTGTCGGTTCTTCTCTATCAGGATTTCGGCGAGATGAAACGTTTCGCGGTGGCCGGGTACTCTACTTACGCCCTCATCTTCCAGGCCGTCCTTCCTCTGGCTACCGTTGGATTGGTGGCCCTGCGCCGGGCCTGGCAACGGCAACGGGGGCGGCCACAGCCTGCGCGGGGCGATGCCGGAATGCCCGGTTCCAAGCCCCCCCTCCCGTGACGGTCATCCCCGGATTCCGGACGTCCCTGCAACCAAAGAATGGACCCCCATCTATGACGGTCGGCAAAGCCAAGGGACTTTCCACCGCCCGGCGCATCAGGACGCCGCCGTCGCCCGATCTTATAAGCCCCAGGTGAACTCCGTCGGTGTTGCTGCCACGGGGCGCAGCGCCGGAGGCGCGGCAGGAGCCCCCTCGCGAACGCGTCCCAGCGGCCCCACCGCAGGCAGACGCGCTGGGATGAGACCGTTTCTTTTTGCTCCGGTGCCAGGATGGCACAGCCGTAGGCACAACCCTGGCCCGTTCTGATATACGTCTGATATAATGGTCCGTGTGTCCGGCATGACCACGCGGCCTGCGGGGTCTGTCTGCAAAATCGGGCGGGGGCCTGCCCGCGCAGGCACCCGCGTCCGGCTGAACCAGGAGGAATTCCGCCTCATGCTCCCCCCGTCCAAAGAGCCGCTTTCCGCACCAGAGTCCCCTGCCGCTGCGGCAGCCGGCGGGCCTGGGCAAGCCCAGGCACCCGCAGGGGCGCCGTCCGCTCCTACCGGCGCTGGGAGGGTCCGGTCCGCCCTCGGGGACGTGCTTTTTTACATTTCCTTTCCGTTTGGATTCATGGGTTTCATCCTGCCCATTTACGGCGAGGCCATCGGAGCCTCCGCCACCGCCATCGGAGCCCTTTTCTCAGTGTTCTCCCTCATGACTCTGGTGCTGCGGCCGCTGGTGGGCTATTCCCTGGACCGCTGGGGCAGGCGGCCGTTCTTTCTGGCCGGCGTATCGCTTTATGCTGCCACCATGCTTATTTTCGCCGCTGTGGCCAATTACACGGGCCTGTTGGTGGCCCGCACCGTCCAGGGGGTGGCGTCGTCCGGCATGTGGCTGGCAGTCTATGCCATGGTCTCCGATTTCAGCGATCCCCAGCACCGCGGAGGCAACTACGGGGCCATGCAGCAACGAGCCAATGCCGGTGGGCTGTACGGTGCCATCCTGGGATTCCTGGTGCTTATGGCTGTTCAGCGTTCGTTGAACACTCCTCACACGGCTTTGGCTATTCAGGCTTCCTTTGCCCTGTACTTCGCCGTCAGCCTGTACGCCCTGGCCAAGGCAGTGCGGGTCCCGGAGACATGGCGCGGAAGCCATGCTCCGGCCGGCGTTGATCCGCCCTCCGGCGGCGCCGCAGCGTCCGCCGCCGTCGCGGAGCGCGCCGGAGCCGCAGGGGGAAAGCGGCTTTTCAGTCCCCGCTATCTGGGCGTTCTGGGCGCTGTGTTCCTCACCGGAACGGGCAACGGCATGCTGGCTCCCTTGATGATGGTCTATCTGATGGCCAAGACCGGCGCCTCCATCGTGGAGCTGGGCCTGGCCTACCTCCCCGCCGGCCTGGTCTGGGCCGTCCTGCCGGAGAAGGCCGGCCAGATTGCGGACCGGCACGGGCGCCGGAAGTTTATGATTCTGGGCCTTCTGGCAAGCGCCGCGGTGGCCCTGATCGTGCCTGCTTCTGCCAAGCTCTGGCCCCTGGCCTTCATCTGGGCTGCGGAAGCGGCGGCTCTCTCCCTGGCCATTCCGGCCGAGCAGGCCACCATCTCGGACCTAACCGGCGAAAACGTGCGGGGCCAGGCCTACGGATATTACGACGTGGCCTCTGCCAGCGGCTTCACCTTGGGGCCGCTTCTGGGCGGATGGTTGTTCGATCATTTCAGCCACGCTGCTCCCTTCTACGCAGACGCCGCTATCCTGCTCCTGGCTGCGGTGGTGGTGGCCGCAGCTTTGCGAGGATTCTCCGGCAGGAATTCCCCCTCCGGCAACGAATAGTGTCATGGCGACTTAAACGTTTAATGCATGAGGAGGCCGCCATGCCGGAAGGCTGGACATACGAGGAAGGGCATGGGCAGAATGGGACCGAATCGCAGTGCCCCGAGCTGGAACGCGGGGCATCCGCCACCCTTCTGACGTTGAGCAATGGATATCTGGGCGCCCGCGGCGCCCGTGAGGAGGATCCCCCCGGCGCACCTTCGTTGCCTGGAACGTTTGTGGCCGGAGTGTTCGATGCACTGCCTGGCCAGGTTCCCGAACTGGTGCCGTTCCCGGCCTGGGGTTCTGTGCAGGTCCGGTTGGGCGGGCACCCTGCCACTTTGCGCGGGGACCGTCGCTGGCTGGACCTGCGGCGCGGCATGCTGAATCGCCGGGCCGTGTGGGAGGTTGCCGGCGCCGTGGCGGCGCCCGCCGGAGTGAAGGGCGAACCCGCCGGCGCCGCAGAGCAGACAGTATCCGTCCAATACGAGCGGCTGGTCAGCATGGACGCGCCTCACTTGGCTGCCCAGCGTCTTACCTTGACCCTCGGAGGCGGGCAGGAAGCGGAGCTCGCCGCCGGACCGGATGAGCCGGGGTTCCTCGTCATGGGCGCGCAGGGACCGGCCCAGCATCCGGTGCCTATGCGGTCCCAGCCCATGCAGGCCCAGCTGGTTTGGGGCTGGCCTCAGGCGGCAGACGGCGCAGCCGCGGCCCAAGGGGCGGGCAGCCTGGAGGCAGCATGGCCCGGCTGCTCGGGAGAGTCCGGGCACCTGGAGCTGCTGCGCTCGGGAGTGATGCAGCTGGACGGGCCGCACCCCATCGCGGCCACCGCGGACGCCGGGGCCAGTGAGGAACCGCCCTGGGCGCTGTACGCACTCTGGCGGACCCGGCAGTCCGGGATTCTGGTGGCCTGGGCGGCGGCCCTGGTGGCTCAGGGCTCTCCGGCCGTCGTGCGCCGCGGCGCCGGAGCGCTGGAGGTTTCTTTCTCCTTCCGGCTGGTGCCCGGCTCCCCGGCCGGGGCGGAACAGATCTTGGCCGTCTACACCTCCCTGGACGCGACGGATCCCCTGGCAGCCGCCCTCTCCGCAGTCCGGCAGGCGGTGCGCGGCGCCCGCCCGGAAGGCGGGTTAAACCCCGGCCTTCCGGACAGGGCCACGGGCTACGCGGCTTTGCGGTGGGCGCACGTCCAAGCCTGGGAGCGACTGTGGCGCTCCTGCGACGTACAGATCCAAGGCGACCCCGCAGCTCAACTGGCCATGCGCTTCGCCCTCTTCCATCTGTTGCAGGCCGCGCCCCGGCATAGCCAGCAGGTCAGCATCGGCGCCCGCGCCCTGACCGGCACGGGCTACAAAGGGCACGTGTTTTGGGACACGGAGATCTTCGCCCTGCCCTTCTTCATTTGGACAGACCCACCCACGGCCCGGCGGATGCTCCTCTACCGCCACCACACCCTGCCCCAGGCCCAGGCCAAGGCCTGGGCCCATGGATACGAGGGCGCCCTTTTCGCTTGGGAGAGCACAGACACGGGGGAAGAGACCACGCCGCCCTGGAGTGATCCAGACCCGCGGACCGGCAGGCGGACCCGCATCTGGTGCGGCGAGACAGAGCAGCACATCGCCGCCGACGTGGCCTACGCCTGCTGGCAATACTGGCAGATCACCCATGACGAAGAGTTCCTGCAACGCTACGGCGCCGAGATTATTAAGCAGACCGCCCGGTTTTGGGCCTCCCGGGTGAGCCCGGTGGCTCCGGATGGACGCCCGCTTCCCCGGCAGGCTGGTTCCGGCGCGCCTGACTCCGCTGAGCCCAGCTCCGCTCCGTCTGACTCCACGCTGCCTGGCCCCGGGCTGCAGGAAGCCTACGGAATCGCGCAGGTGATCGGCCCTGATGAGTTCCACATCAACGTCGACCAGAACTTCTATACCAATGCCCTGGCCCGGTGGAACCTGGCCGCCGCGGCGCACCTGGATCCCGTGTACCGGCAACGTTTTCTGTGCATTGCGGAGAGGCTGTTTCTGGGCCGCCGAGGCGCCGCTGTCCCCGGCGTTCCGCCGCGGGTATGGGAGCAATTTCTGGGCTTCTTCGACCTGCCCGAGCTCGCGCCTGGGGACCGAGCAGACGGGCCTGCCCTGGAGAAGAGGCTGGGCCCGGACGGCGTAGCCCGGTACCGGACAGTCAAACAGCCAGACGTACTCATGGCCCTGTATCTGCTTCCGGAGTTGAGCGATCCGGCCACGCTGGAGCAGAACTGGGATTATTACGAGCCCATCACAGCCCATGGCTCCTCCTTGGGCCCCGCCATTCACGGCCTGCTGGCAGCACGGCTGGGTAAAACGGAGAAGGCCCTGGGCTATTTCCGGCAGGCGGCAGCCATTGATCTGCAAAACAGCATGAACAACGAAGCGCTGGGCATCCACGTGGCCACCTTGGGCGGCATGTGGCAATGTGTGGTGCGGGGCTTCCTGGGCCTGGACCCCCTGCCGGGGCCCGAGTCTGTGAGCCCCTGCCACAGCCTGCGGCTGACTCCCCATCTGCCACCCGGTTGGACCTCGTGCCAGGTCACCCTGCAGTGGCGCGGGAAGCCCATCACCCTCCGGGCCACGGCCGAGGGCCAGATTGCGGCCCGTCCGGGCCCTGCGGAGTTGGACCCTCCCGGCGCCGAATCCGGTTCCTGGATTTTCATCCAGCCTGGCCAGGAGTTTCGGCCCCCATGGTGACGATTAAGGACCTGGCCAAAGCTGCGGGCGTTTCCCCGGCGGCGGTTTCCAAAGCCTTGCACGGCCATCCGGACATCAGCCAGGCCACCCGGCAGCGGATTCTGGCCTTAGCGGCGGAGATGAATTACCGGCCCAATGTGCTGGCCCGGAGCCTGGTGAAGCAGAGGACCACCACCCTGGGATTGTTCGTGCTCAGCCGGGGCAGCGAGGGCTTTCTAGGCCAGTTTGCTGGGCCTATCATCGGCGGACTGATGGATTGCGCCACAGCGTACGGCTACGACATCGTCCTTTTCAGCACCCCGGGGAATGGCCCGGCGCGAGGCCTGGACGCCGACGGCACCGCAGGCGGAGAGCCGCCGGCTTCGCCTCCGCCCGTTTCCCATGTCTCCTACCTGGATCTGTGCCGGGAACGCCAGGTGGAAGGGGCGTTGATTCTGGGCCTCCGCCTGGATGATCCGGCGCTTCCCGAACTGCGTGAATCCCCCATTCCGCTGGTCCTGCATGACGTGGCGCTGACCGGCCCGCACGTGAGCTGCATTGGGTGCGATAACAGCCACAGCACCTTCGAAGCCGTCTCCTTCCTTCTTAAGCTTGGCCACCGGCGCATCGGGTTCATCAACGGCCATGCCCAGGCAGCCGTGAGCCGGGAGCGGTTGGAGGGTTACCGCCAGGCCCTGCAGGCCTTCGGGGTGGAGCCGGATCCCTGCCTGGAGGCAGCGGGAGACTTCAGCCAGGAAAGTGGATACCGGGCCGCCGCGGCGCTGCTGGAACTCCGGCCGCGGCCCACGGCGCTCATGGCTGCTTCGGACTTAATGGCCATCGGCGCACTGGAGGCCCTGCGGGTGCAGGCGTTGCGCGTGCCGGAGGATGTGTCCCTGGTGGGCTTCGACGATATCCCTGCGGCCCAGCACCTGCAACCTCCTTTGACGACGGTGCGCCAGGACCGTTATCAGACCGGCTGGCTGGCTGGGAAAACGCTTATCGAGGCCACCCAGGGGAAGATGGTGCCAGCCCGGATCGTGGTGCCGGCGCAGCTGGTTATCCGCCAGTCCACCGCATCGCCGGCGGCGGAAGCGCGCAGCACCTGAGGCGTGCCGGGCTCCTGCACGTGCCGGCGGCTGCAGCACCCTTTTTTTCAGCCTGAACCGTCTTTTTCCAGAGCGGGCCGTCCGTACGGGTTTGCACATCGCTTCTTCGTGGGAGGAAGGAATTCCCCCCGGGACGGAGAATAGTATCTTTGATATTAAACGTTTAAGTTAATCGCCCGGCCTTACCGCCGGCGCCAGGCCCGGGCCCTCCGGGTTGTGTGGGAGGCCCCGCAGCGCCAGCGGGAGGCCCAGTATCCGGTCCGGCACAACCAAACCACAAAGGAGGAGTGACCTGTGTTCCGAATCACCCATCTTCCAGTTCGCGGCGTTGCGTTGATGTTGGCTGTGGCAATCGTGTGCGCGTCACTGTTGGTGGCCGCCGTCCCCGGTCCAGCCCAGGCCAAGGAACGGGTGGTGCGGGTCTCCGGTTGGGGCGGCACGGACATCGCCATCGTCGAAGAACTCATCGACCGCTTCGTGAAGCCGCAGGTAGCCAAAGAGGGCATCGTGGTGAAATACGAGCCGGTGGCGGACGAGTTCTCCACGTACCTGATGAACTCCCTCTCCGCCGGTACAGCGCCGGATCTTTTCTACGTGGACATCTACTGGTCCCACGGCGTCTTCGCCTCCGGGGCTGTGGAGCCCCTCGACTCCTACCTGGCCAAGTCCCGCGTGCTGAAGGCCAGGGATATCGTCCCAGATCTGCTGAAAGCCTTCACCCTGAACGGCAAAATCTACGGCATCCCCAAGGACTTCAACACCCTGGCCCTCTTCTACAACAAAGACCTGTTTGACGCCGCCCATGTCCCTTATCCGAACGCCAACGACAACTGGAACACCCTGACCGAGAAGCTTCGCAAGGTCACCAACAAGTCCAAGGGTATCTACGGCATTGCCCTCACTCCGGAGTTCGCCCGTTTCGGTGCCTTCGCCTATGCTGCCGGCTTCAAGCCCTTTGACGCCCAGGGGCACACGGATCTTTCGCAGCCGGCGTTCGCCGACGCCTTCAAGTGGTACACGGGCCTGGTTCGCGAGGGCATCGGCGTCCTGCCTGCGGACTTAGGTCAGAGCTGGGGCGGCGGAGCCTTTGCCACTGAAAAGGTGGCCTGCGCTGTGGAAGGCGCCTGGATGCTGGGCTTTCTGCGGGATCAGGCCCCCAATCTGCCTTACGGCGTGACTCTCTTGCCCAAGAACCCCAAGACGGGCAAGCGGGGCAACATCATCTATACTGTCTCCTGGTCCATGAACGCAGCCAGCAAGGATAAAGATGCGGCGTTCCGGGTTCTGGAGGCGCTCACCAGCCCCGAGGCCCAGCAGTGGATCCTGGAGCGGGGTCTGGCGTTGCCGAGCCGGGCGAAATTGGCCAATAACCCCTACTTCCAGAAGGGCACCCCGGAAGCCCAGGCAAACAAGATCGTCTTTGCCGGCGCATCGGATGGGTACGTTTATCCATTCAGCTTTGGCAAATACGGCGGCGACTGGATGACCCCCATCAACGAAGCCCTGGCGGCAGTCATGAGCGGCAAAGCCACCGCCGACCAGGTTCTGCCGGATCTCACGGCACGGCTGCGGCAGCTCACGAAGTAACGCCCCGTAGCGGTTTCCTCCCGCACTGGACGGCGGCGGGAAAGCCTGCCGCCGTCCTTCTGCTTGCCGATTGCAGGGCGGCGGGTGCCGGGGCGGATGTCTCCTGCCGCCGCGGGATGCCCGCCGGGCCGGGTCTTGAGGGGGTGTGTGCATGCGAATCCGCCGGACGCAGCGAGCTGCCGAAGGGGTGGCAGGGTATCTCTTCCTGCTCCCTTTTCTGCTGTGGTTGCTGATTTTCTTTGCCTATGCTTTTGTGCGCAGCGTATACTTTAGCTTCACGGACTATAATCTTTTCCAGCCTCCCGTCTGGACGGGCCTGGCCAACTATCTGGCCCTGTTCCGGGAGCCGCTGTTCCTCACGGCTTTGCGCAACTCCCTGGCTTTTGCCCTGGTAGTGACGCCTGCCCAGACTTTGCTGGCTTTTCTTCTGGCGTTGGTCTTGAATCAGAAACTCCGCGGCATCTTGGCTTTCCGGAGCGCCTATTACATGCCCAGCGTCACCTCCTCCATCGTCATCACCCTCATCTTCATCTGGCTCTACCAGCGCCAAGGGGCCATCAACTACCTTCTGACGCTGGGGCGGGCCTATGGCCATCTGGTCCTGGCAGGGCTGGCATTGCTGGTTCTGTTCCAACTGGCGCAGGTGCTTCTGGAGCGGCGCCGCGGCCTGCCTGCAGGGTGGACCGATCCGGTGCTCGGGCTTTCGTCTTTATTTCTGGCTGTGGGGGCGGTGGCCGCCTTGGTGGCCGCCGGAGTCCTTCCACTGGCGCGCCCGGCGGACCCGGTGTCCATCATCTGGCTCAACACCACCGACCGCTTCCCGCAGGGGCCCATCTCCGCCCCCATTCCCCTCATCGCCATCATGCTGATGAACATCTGGACCACTGCGCCCACCTTCATGCTGTTATACCTGGCGGGGCTGCAGGATGTGCCGCGGGAACTCTACGAGGCCGCCGCCGTGGATGGCGCCAAACCCTGGCAGCAAGTGGTCCACATCACCTGGCCCCAGTTGCGGCCGGTGACCTTTCTCGTCCTCACCCTGGGCCTCATCGGGACGTTGCAGATGTTCGACCAGGTGGCCATCATCGGGGATCAGGCGCCGCTGCAGTCCACCATAACGCTGGCCTATTACGTCTACCACAACGCCTTTCCGCCGGGGGCCATACCGCGGCTGGGTATGGCATCCGCCGCTGCCGTGGTGCTGGCGGTGCTGACGCTTTGCGTGGTTTGGCTACAGCGGCGGGTTCTGCGCTACTGACCGGAGGCTTGGAGGGATGAAGATGGCCGATATGCCCACGATACCAAGGGGGTCCGCCACAGGGCGGCGGTCAAAGGTGAGCGCGGACCTTCCCCGCCCGATCCGCCCCGGCGCCGGGGCGGCCTACGCGGAGACGATTCAGCCGGACCCGCGCTGGATTGCCAGGCGCCGCTGGGCCCGGGCCGGGATCATCTACACGCTGCTCCTGGCCTGCTCCCTGCTTTTTGTGGGGCCATTGCTTTTCGCCTTGCTGTCCAGCCTTAAGGACAACCCATCCGAGTGGCCCCCGCGTCTGGACCCGCCCCAGCTCAACCCTGCCAACTGGGCGGCCGCTTGGCAGTTGGGTCGCCAAGGCGGCGGCAACGGCTGGTTCGGCCAGTTCGCGCCGGGCCGCAGCGTGTCCTTTGAGGTGCGCTACCTGGTCCCGCCCGGAGCGGCTGCTGTGCCACCGCAGGTGCAGGTCCCCCGCCGGGTGCCCGGCGCCGGAGCAGGGGCCGTCCGCTTGGGCCCCTTCGCCGCCGACGTGGCGGAGGTCTCCCCGCCCCAGGAGGTATCCCGGCAGCCTTTGGCCCGCGGTACGGTGGTCACCTACCGGTTCCGCATCCGCAATGCAGGAACCGTGGCGGTGGATCGCCTGCCTCTGGACGTAAGCGTCCCTGCAGGACAGGTCTTTCAGGGCGCCACCCTTTGGCCCAGCCGCCAGGAGCGCCAGGGCCGGGTGCAAAGCTGGAACAACGTCACCGCCGGCCTGATCCCGTATGTGTTCAATAATTATGTGCGCGTGTTCCGCGAGAATTACAGCCGTTCCACAGGGCAGAACCTGTTTCTGGCCTGGATCCGCAACTCCTTCCTGCTGGCCACCGTCCGAGTGTTGACCACCCTGGTCTTCGCGGCCATGGCGGGCTACGCTTTGGCCCGTTTGCGGTTTCCCGGCCGCAACGCGGTCTTTTTCACCCTGCTTTTTTCGATGATGATCCCCAGCCAGGTGCTGTTCATTTCCAACTATCTGGTGCTCCGGGACGGCATCTGGGGGCTAGCGCAGATTTGGGGGCAGCAGACCCTGCTGAACAGCTTCACGGGATACCTTCTTTCCAGCGTAGTGACGGCCAGCGGGGTCTTCATCATGAAGCAGTTCTTCGAGAGCCTGCCGGCCTCGCTGGAAGAGGCGGCCCGCATAGACGGGGCTGGGTACATCCAGGTCTTCACCCGGGTCATCCTGCCCCTGGCGAGGCCCGCGCTGGGCGCCCTGACCATTCTGACTTTCCAGGGCACCTGGAACGAATTCTTCTGGCCGTTGGTGGTCCTGACTGCGCCACAGGACCGTTTCACGCTGACGGTGGGCCTCTTGAGCTTTCGGCGTACCTACGGTGTGGCGTTCGACTGGGGACCCCTGTTGGCCGGCGCCATCATCTCAGCGCTGCCGGTGATCATTCTCTACCTGGTGTTCCAGCGCTACTTCGTGGAAGGGATCTCTTTCACCGGAACCAAGGGCTAGGGGAAAAAAGCCAGATGCCCGGCGTTCAGGTTTCGCCAGGCATCTGGCCCGTTTGGCCCGCCTCACCAGCGCGGCCGGCTGTGCGGCCAGCCGCAGCGGAGGCATTAGGCATCCGGCGACTCGCGCAGCCCAGGTTCACTGGTAAGATCTCTGCCCGAACTGAATGGGCGGGAACTGGTTGGCCTGGACCCCGAACTGCTGCCCCGGCTGCCCGCCCAGAGGCTGATAGTTGAACGGTTGCGGCGCCGGGGTGTTCTGGATGTCGGAGCGCAGATTGTTCAAGGCGTTGTTGAACCAGGAGAGGGTGTTCTGGTCTGCCGCCCGCGGCCGGTACCAGCCCCGCTGGTACTCATAGTTGAAGACGTGGCTGGCCATGGCGCGGGTATCGTTTTCCACCTGATTGACCACCTGCCGCAGCTGCGGATGCATGACCTCCAGGCTAGTCTGGTGCAGGCGGTCGCTCATGTATTTCTCCATTCCCAGAACGTCATCCATGATATCGCGGTCATCCAGCGGACCGTGCCAATCTGCCACTGTCAGGAGCCTCCTTCTGCATGGGGCTTTGTCTGCTTCTCAACCCGTGGGCCTGCTTTTCGCGGGCCGCCTCAGAGTCCGCGCGTGCCATTGATCAACATGTCCAGGTGCCGGCGGTGGTTCTGCTCCAGGTCGTTGCAGACCGCCTTCGCCTGCGAGTCCTGGGCCATTTCCTTATACATCATCAGCTTTTTGATGGCCAGGTTCTCCGCTTTGACACATTCCTCCAGCCACCAGGTTTCCGTGAACGACAGAGCCATGGGTCTCACCTCCTGCCGACGCACGCTTGGGTCCGCATCTCCGACGGACCAACGCCTGCACACCCCATATTTTGGGCGTAGAACCGGCAGTTGATGTGCAGAGGGAGGCAGCAGGTTTTAGAAATCCTGGCCGGCCTGAGGGATTCCTGCCAGCGGCTGCCTGTTCCCGCTACAGACGCATGGAAAAATTCCAGGGACGAAAGCAGGAGATCCCATTTCAGTGACGTATTCTGTAATTAGCGAATACAACCGGTTGCAAACGTCCGCGCCCGGCAATCTCTCCGCTGGCGACGCGGCGGCTTTCTCTGGAAAAGTCACTGGAGGGCGGGATCTTGGCACGCCAGCACACTGCTCCGGGAGTGACCATGGCCACGCTGGCACGGTTGGCCGGGGTATCCAAATCCACAGTATCCCGGGCCCTGGCCCACGACCCGCGGGTCAACGAGCGGACGCGGCGGCGTATCGAATCCCTGGCGGCGGACCTACGGTTCCTCCCCAACGCGGCGGCCCGGGCCCTGGCGCACGGGCGGACCCACGTCCTGGGACTGGTGATTCCGTTCGCTCCCCGGCGCGCATCGGACCCGTTTTATCTGGAGTTTCTGGGCGGAGTGGCAGACCGGGCCACCCGCGCCGGCTACAGCCTGCTGCTGACGGTCAGCGAGACTGCTGCATCGACACCTGCCGGCGCTGGCACACCTGCCTCCAGCCACGTGCCCCAGGACCCGCCGGGCCCCAAGGCCCTACCGGGCCAGCCTCAGCCGGACGAGGCGCTCCGGAACTGGGATCAGG
>JADBKO010000048.1 GCA_014896355.1 Bacillota bacterium | reverse complement strand
CGTTCGAGCGCTGCCGGGGGTTCATGGGTCACCTCACCTCTCGCAAAGCCGGGTATCTGGACCTGATGCTAACTGAACCACATTCTGAACCCCATAACGTTCAAAGGCCGTCCGGCGGCGCCTGGCGCCAGATTGAGTCTCGTTCCCCGACGTGACCGCTGGAACCGCCGGAACCCGTCATACGATGAGGCTGTCCGGCAGCTCCGGATCCGATAGCGCCTTCCCGATGAACTCAATCTGTCCACCGCCTGCATGCTCCAGCGAACCGAGATCCACGATCATAACCCTGTCCTCGCGCAGGTGTATCACATCGATGATATCCGACATCATCAGCGCCTTTTCCTGCTCTGACAGGGCGCACCGAAAAATCGAAAACTGCAGGGGATCCCCGTATCCCTGCATCAGTTTGTGCATCTTGTGCAGCCTCTTTTCATCCAGAATGTCGTAGCATACCAGGTAATAGCGCCGCACATTCCTCACCCCTTTTTGGTCCAGCATCGGGGCAGCCGCGGCCTCCTGCCCGATTCCCTCTAGCCTGTCCTTCTAGCCTGGCCTTTTCAGTCGCGGTCTTCCCGCAGATGCTACCGGACAGGACCAGCCCAGCCCGCCGCCTTAGCGCGTCAAAAACGGCGGATACTGCTGGATCTCGCCCATCAAGTAGCGGGCCAGCAGCCTTGCCTGGACCTCCAGGACACGCCGGTAGCTGATGGTATAGCCAAATACCGGATGCCGGATCAGCGTCTGCATGCGCCGCTCATAGGCCGCCAAGAACTTCTTGCGCCCTCCGGGCGTCAGGGAGACGGCTCCGGCCCGCACCACAAAGTCCTTGCCCTGGATCTCCCCGTTGTTGATGAGGCTCAACACCACTGAATCGCCGACCAGGGGCCGAAACTCCTCCATCAAATCCAGTGCCAGGGCGGGCCGACCGTATCTCGGCCGATGATAGAATCCCAGGTAGGGATCGAATCCCACCGCCAAGAGCGTGATGGTCAGGTCCTTCACCAACAGGGAATAGGCGTAGGACAACAGGGCGTTGACGGGGTCTTTGGGAGGCCTTCGGTTACGGCTGGTGAAGTCGAATACCGCCACGTCTCCCGACTGAGGCTTGAGCATTCCCGGGAACTCACCGAAGTACACGTTGGCAGCCATTCCTTCGATTCCCAGCAGGCTGTCGGCAGTGTCGGCCTGCTTTGCCTGCGCCGCGTAGCGAGCCATCTGTTCAAGAGGTTTCACAGGCGACCCGGAATGATTGCGGCGCAGCAGCGTGCGCGCGTTGAGGATCTTCCCCCGCACGAAATCCCGGGCGATTCTTAGGCTGGCGGCGGCATCCGCGGCAACGGCGAACTGGCGGCGCCGTAAATCGATGTTCTTGTGGGGAATGCCGGTGGTGATGGCCGAAAACCAGCCGCCGGACGAGAAATAACAGATTGGGGTCTCTTGCGCCGCCAATTCGCGCAGAAGGGGTGTGGAGACCTGTACCCCTCCCCACACGCTGAGTTGAGCGACGTCTATCAGCCGCACGTCGCTCACCACCTTGTCGCGGACTTTGACCACCAAGCGCTCTCCCGCCTTACCGACCAACGCCCCCTGCTCCTGAACATAGACAGGGACGGCATCGTCCCGGGCGGGGAACAGACGCCGTACCGCATCGGCTGCCGAGGACCCGACGCCAGGACCCGAAAGCTCGGCCTGCTCAGAACCCGGCGGGCCACCCTGCCCCGAACCCGAACAGGCCGGCGCCGCGTGCTGGGTGGGCTCTTCCTGAAGCGCCCGCAAGAGATGCAGCTCGTCTGGCAGACAGATGCCGGCCAGTGAGCAGCGGGGACACTTGGGGCTATCGATCAATGGGGCAGGCGCCTGCTCCGCCCGCGCCACAGCCCGGGCGGTTTGCACGAGTTCCTCCGTATGTTGAACCAGGTCATCCGTAATCGCAATGCTGACCCGCGTCCGGGATTCCACGTAATACAGGACCCCTTCGTTGCAGCTGTAGCCGTTATCGCGCAGGATCAAAGCCTGTGCGCACAACTGCACCCGGTCCTCTTCCCAGGAACGCTCAGGGTTATCCGGAACCTGGCCGCGCTTGTAATCCACAGGGCTGACGCACCGCCCTTGCCCCTCCACGAGATCGATGCGGGCGATGAGCCCCCGTTCCGGTGACGAAAGCAACACCGAAGTGGCATGGATCTGCGAGGCCTCACCGCCAGCATCCGCGTCGGCAGCACCGTCAGCGGCCACCCCAGGGGCAGGAAGCCCGGCCGGGGAGCCCGGGCCGGGGCCAGCGGCTGGCGCAGCGGACCCCGGCACATCGCCCTGCTCCTTATCCACCCTACGGTGTTGCATGCGTCCCGACACCGTGTCCGCCGAATCGCGGAATTCCTGCTGTACCCACTCCAAATAGAACAAGCGCGGGCAGTACGCAAACTCATTGACCATTCTTGCAGGCAGCAGATCGGGAGTATCCTCCATTCCTGCCTCCGGTATCTGAGAGTCCACGATGCTCCCCACCTTTGTGCATATGCTGATTGACGCGCTGGCGGGCCGGCACGTTCGGGAGTTGGTATGCCCGCGGTAGGTCGCTATTCAATTGTCAAAGAGCAGGAAGAACAGCAGAAGAGAAGTTCTATCCAGATGCCGACCACGTCGCAGCCGGGGCCTCCCCGTCAAGGTCACAGTCCAGGCCCACTTTGGACGGCCTCTTCTGCAAACTACAGCTAGCCTTCCTTACCAAACAGCCCCAGCCCGAAGTGGGACCCATAGCCCACGGCAATGGGGCCTTGCACCGGCTCGGCGAAGGTCAGCCGGAAGCCGTAACCCGCCGTGTCTGCGGGCGCTGGTCCGTGTTCGCGCCAGCGGCGGAATTCCAACCACCGCCTGCCGGTGTCGCTGGAGCGCGGGATGAACTCCACGCGCACCGGCGCCGGCAGCTGGCG
The DNA here is from genome assembly GCA_014896355.1 of Bacillota bacterium. GTDB lineage: Bacteria > Bacillota > UBA5301 > Bu52 > Bu52 > Bu52. The sequence goes on along the minus strand of JADBKO010000048.1, from coordinate 14,639 downwards.
GCGCCTCAATTCCTGGAGCAGCTGGTCCAGGGGTCCATCAATCTGTGTCCCGTCTGGCCGGCATTTGGGCTGCCCGTCTTTACGGAACTTGGGATGCCGCGCCAACACAAACGGCGTGAGGGAATGCCACACCCTGCTCGCGCCGAAAAGCGGCACTTGCCGCAGCTGCCCATCCGATTCACGGGCAAACCCCAGCAGGAGCGTGTGGACAGGGGCTGGATCATCCTCCCGCCGCAATTCCCGCAACGAGGCCAGGGCCATCTGCTCCCGCGGCCCCAGACCTGCCTGGCAGTAGATCGTCAGGTGATCCAGGCGCCCATCCCCGTCCTCGTCCGTTGGCAAATAGCAGGCATGGCGATGGCCTTGTAATGGTTCGCCGGATGGGGCTTTGCCTGCCAGCACCGGTGAAGCCTGGCCGCCATACAACCGCCCATAGCGGGCCATAGCCGCGCGCCGCGCTAACTCCGCGAAGCGCACCGTATCTGTGGCCAAAGGCAACACCGGGCTGTCCAGCAGGAAGCGGGCCACCGTCACGGCGCGCTCCAGCGGCGCTGGCTGCGCGACCGCCACCGCCCAGCCCAACGCGTTACGGGGCCGCATATACGTCTGCCAGCGGCCACCGGGCGGCTGCCGGGGGTCCAACTTGGCTCCACGAAGCGCCGCTGTCTCCACGCACAGGGGATGCAAAGCCACGGAAGAAACAGACTTCATCTTCTTCCCACCCGGCACGGGGCGGACAGCAGCGTGATCCAGCGGCAGGTCGTTCCCAGTTCCGTCCCACACCAGGATGCGCACGGTTTCCAGCTCTTCGTTGCTCGTGCCGGACTGCGATGCTAGCTGATGCGGTGTTGCGGCTTGGGCACCTGCGCCCACCGGAAAGGCGTTCCCCAGGACAACACCGGTCTCGCGATCCACGAACCGGGTGTCATCCAGCATCTGATACTTCGTCTCCAGGCGGGCTTCGCACCAGGACTCCGCCCGGCCCAGGTAGGAGACGTTGCCCAGCAGGCGGTGGAGGAGGGCTGTCTCCTCCTCCCCCAGCTGCGCGTGGGGCCATACTGCGACCACCGGGGTCCAGGGCGGCACAACCACGAAAGTATCGAAGACGAGGGTCTTGTCGGCCGGTCCCTTTTTGAACCACGGCATGTAGTGCCGCGTATGTGCCGCAGTAGCGGGCGGCAGTTGAAACAATGGGGGCTCCGCCAACTGGGCCAAGAGTCGGCGTAGGACTGGCTCGCCCCCAGCTGTCGTCGCCGGTGCTACGCTGCGTAGCTGATGCCAAGCAGCCACCAAAGTGCGGAGAATGCGCCAGGGCGAAGGCGGCCATTCCAAAGCCCCCTCGTTGACATGCCGGGCCCAAGGTGTGGCATGATAACGCCCCGCCAGGAAGGAGAAAGAGATTGCGATCATCCTGCCCCTCACTCCTCCTAGACCCGGGAGCTAATGGGATCGCCGCCGCCTTCGTCCTGGTCGTCATCGTCCTGGCCGCTGTCCCCGGTGGTGTCCTCGGCGGCGTCCTCCAAGCTGTTGCCCTGGTCCGCAGGAGCAGAGGCTTTCTTCTTGGGTGCCCGCCAGCGGACCTCCGTGACGGGCGGATTGGCAAACAGCGGACGACAGGCAGCGATCGCGCCAGGCAGGGCCTCCTCCAATTCAGACAGCGCGGGCACTGCAAAGCCTTCAGGCCGCGTCACCCGCAGGGCGGTCATCTGTAGATCGCAGGCTGTCCGCAGCCGTAACCCCTCCTCGAGGAACCTTCTGATCTTGTACAAAGCCAACAGGATGAGCAGCCTTTCCCCTTCGTTACCGAGCCCGTAGGCCCGGATTTGGGTCAAATCGAGGTTAAAGTAGGCTGTAATGCTCGCCGCCGTAAACTCGCTGCGGTGGAAAGGCACGTTGCCGAATCCCCGGTTGGTATCCCCGGAGGGGTTCACCCGGTCGTTCTTAACACCGCCGCTCTCCACCCGTTGCACAGCACGGGCATCGATAAAACCGGATAGTGCCCTGCGTAGGCGCAAACGTCCCCCGGCCAGTTCCTTCTTGGCCAGGAACACTCCGTGCAGCAACGAGTTCGGGTCGTATTTCATTAGGACCGAGGCCAACGTATGATTGTCCACCGGCCCTTCCTCCAAGAGATTCAACTCTTCCTTGAGTTGATTAAAGAAGGTCTTGTCTTCGCTTTCGAGGATATAGGGCGAATTGAGCCTGTGGGCCTCCAGGATGGAATTGGTGAGGGGCCTCGGGCGGCCCTCCGCGATCACCCGCACATACGGCATCCCGCGTAGGCACGGGAGCAGCTCGTCGGTTGCTTCGTCCCAGCATACGGCCTCCAGCCGGTTCGCCACCGACTGGGGAGATTCCACCAGCAGCATGGGAGTTCCATCCGGTAGAGAATACTCGGCTGCCCCTAAATCCGGGAACCCGGTGGGCTGGAAACGCTCTCCCTGTAGCGGCCGGAGGTCGGCCTCCAGCAGTAATCTCGGTTGGCCGGCGAGAAGATCCAATGAAATCATGTTCCCTACACATCCTTTCGTTATGGATCGGTTTACAGAACGGCCTGACATGGCACGGTGAACACGGTATGTGTTGAGCTACGACAACGTCCTTTGCTGGTCCGAATCCGCCACAGGGGCACGAACGACCATAGCTGCCAAGGAGGCGACCTCATACTTGCCGATGGGGAAAAGAAGCGCTCCCAGCAGCCGGCGCTTTTCCTCGGCTGTGCACACGAAGTTCAGGCCAGCAGCCCCGCGGCTGCGGCGGGTGCCCAATGGGACCAGGCCGGAGGATATCAACCGGCGGGCTGCAAGCTGGACAGCGCCATCGATGCCGCCGGCACGCAGCAAGGTGAAGATGGCCGGCTCGGGGCGGATGCGGATCCCCTGCTCTGCGCCGGCTTGTTCCTCCATGCGTATGCGGCTCCCTGGCTCCGTGCTGGTCTGCTCCTCTGCATGTCCCCCTCCCTCCACAGCGGCAGCCGGAACGAGTTCCCAGGCCGAAGCGCCATCCGGAAGCAGCACGGCACGAAGGGCACCCGGCAAGAACACCAGTTTGATCAGGGCATATGCCCGCGACAGCGCCGGCGCAGGATGTCTGGGCTCAGCGGGTAGGTGCTTGGACTGTACCTTTTGCCAAGCAATGCCCAGCAATCCCCACAGCAGATCCGCGGTTTTCCGCTCATCGACTCCGCCCTTCAGATAAGCCTGTACCCGCTGCAGGGATACCGTGAAGCGTCCCCAAGTCGGCGGTACGAACGTATCGGAGCGGCTGGCCAGCACATACCGGTGCTCCAAGATGGCAGCCAGATTGGCGGCCAACGGCTGCTCTTCCCAGGCAAGGCCATGATCGTCGTCCGCCCACTTGAAACGGCCGTTCGGCCTGCTACGCAAGGGCTCCAGCTGCAACCTCACAGGCAGTGCGTCCGGGGCGTTGCCGATGGACGCGAGCCCCAACGCCAGGCGGTATTCTGTGGATCCGTCGTCCGCATCGCGCAACCATCCGGGCGAAAGGCCCTGCAGGGGCGGAATCCCGCCCTCCTCACGGAACTTGGGCGATGTCGCCAAAGCGCGCTCAAAACAGCCCAAACTCATGAGCAAACCCTGCAGCCGGCGGCTGTCCGGATTTTCGCACAAGGCAAAAGCAGCAGCATCGATCTGCCGCAAAGCCCGCCGGAATCGCTCCGGCGCCCCAGCGGCGCCACAAGCCCGCCGAACCGTTTGCAACCAAGCGTCGATCTCATGCAGCCGGTCCAGGTATGGTGCCGGCCGCTCGCGGACGTCCAGACGCCCGATGGCTACGGCGGCATGGTAATTTTCTCCTCCGACCCTTTTGCGGAAAATGCCGTACCTTTGAAAAGCCCGAACGCCACGGGCCACGCCCAATTCCCGGACCGCCCGGGCAAACTCCAGGCCCGTGCGGGCCATATGCCGCCCCAGCTGCGCGCGGCCTTCGGCAAACAGGCGGACGATTTCCTCATAGGCAGCCGGATTGTCCCACAAAGGCAGCCACATTTCCGACTGGCCCGCGTCACCCTGTTCCGCATCGACCGACGTACCATATCCCACTGCTGAGTTTTCCACGGTGAACGGGAAGCTGCTGCGTCCGCCGGTGGCTACTCCCAGCCGCCGCACCACGGCGCCGGCAAAGAGCAAGGTTCCCTCCAGTCCGAGGACATAATCCCAAGGGTTGGCCAAAGCCTCGCCTTCGAATCCTTCCGTAGAATTGGGCCCGCCCACAGAGCCAGAGTCAAACAGTCCCGGCGAGGCCGCAAGGACCGGAGGCGAGCCGCAGCCGTAGAGGGCCGCCTGCAGCCACTGGGCTCCGTAACCGCCGTTGGTGGAAGGACCGGGCTCCGTTGAGCGCCCGCGCTTCCGCCGGCCGGACGCGTCGGAGGTCCCGGCAGTTCCCGGCTTCTGAGACAATCCCAGGGCCGCCGCCAAATGCACCATGAAGTTGCGGGTGAACTCCAGATTTCCATCCGTACCGCCTGCCCCTAACAGGTGGGGGAATTTGACCCGTTCGTCGGCGATGGCACACACCGCATCGAGCCAATTCACCGCAGCCTCGGGCCAGCTGGCGCGGCAAGCCAGGATCAAGCCTTTCTTTGCGGCCTCTTTTGTCTGGGCGCCTTGAAGGCTGGCCTTCGTGATCTTCAACTGACGGATGATCCGGCGGGTGGCGGCGATGGTTTGCCGATAGAGCTCCAGCCGCGGATCGCCGGATTCCTCCAGAATTCGCAGATCGCCTTCCCGGCCCCAAAAACCGCTGCCGCCATTCCAAGGCGCCAGGATGGGGGTGGGTGCATAGCGGGTCAAAAAGAACTGCTCCAGGGCCGGGCGATCCAGAGCGGATAGCAGAACAAAGCTCTCCCCGTCCCAATATCCCCGTGCTCCGCGGTCGGCTTGCTCTGCCACCAGCCGCAGGACCCCCAAAGCCTTCAGGTAACTCAGCAGTGGATCTGGGGTGCAACCCTCCAAGCGTATCCTCTGTGCGGAGCTGTTGCCAGGCCAAATCCCCATGTTTATCGCCTCTCCTCCTGTGCGGAGCCTGCGGGGCTGCTGTCAGGGGCGCATGCAGAGGCGCTGCCGCGGGCATCCGCCGCTGTCAGCAACGCCTCTAGATACGCCAGGCGGAAAGGGCCCAGCGCATCCCAGGTCACCAGGCGCAACATGCGTTCCTGCCAAGAAGGGCACCCATCCGCGCCAAACCCCAGCTCCATGGGCGCCAGGCTGAGACGAAGGGGCCATAAGACTGCTCCCCCGCCCAGCTGCACCGGGGCTGGAAGGGCCGGATCCGGCAGTGGATCTCCTTCCCAGACACCCAAGGCATGACGCGCCACGTTTGCTGGAGCTTCTTCACCGGGCAGTGAACGAATGGCCAAGCGGACCTTGCCGTGATGGGCTGCGATCAAATAGGCAGCCAGGTCCCGCCAGCCCTCGGGCAGTTCGTTGTAGGCAGCTGGGCTCTCCAGGAAGGCCAAAGCGCTGGCCAGTTCGTGCCGGAAATACTTGCGGGCGTGGTGTCCCCCCTGCCCGGGAGATTTGGCCCAAGCCGTGGACTGGTCCGGTGGCGGACAATCTCGGTTGCTGAGGCGGAGGGTCTCCTGGAAGACCGGATGGGCCTTGCCTGCATCATGCCAGCGGGCCGCCAGGCGTAGGGCCTCCATAGCCTGGGAGGGCAGAGCGAGGCCACTCAGGTTGTCCAGCTCTTGCTCCAGCGCCGCACCAACGGCGTCGTCGTGCTCAGCCAGACTCTGCCAACGCCCCACCGCGGTGCTCTCGTCGCCTCCCATCCACTGGCCCGGGCGGGCGCGGGTAGAGGCGGGTTGGTCCGCCCGGCCCACTGGGATGGGGTCTACCGGGCCTGGGGCCGCGGGATCCCATCCGGATAAGGAATAGCCCCCCGCCTGGGCGGCCAGCAAGACGGTCATCCCCGCCCGTACCTGATCGGCTTTGGCCGTTTCCCACTTATCCTCCAAGGGGTCCCAGACCCAGGCCAGGCGCGCCCTCGGCCCTTTCAACCCCCGGAGAAACTCCTGTAACCCGTATGCGCCATAAACCGGCACCGGGCACAGTTCCTCCCGCTGCGGAGGTGCGAACCCGGCGGTGCCGGGGGCCTTGCCTTCCTGGGCGCCGGGCCACAGGCGCCAGTACACTTGGGCATCTCGATCTTCGCTATCGCGCACGAAACGAGAAACGTCGATGTCGCTGCCGGAAAGGTCTGGAGTCGTGTCGAACAGATCCAGAAGATCCCGCCGCCGTAAGGGGTAGGTGTTCTCCGTGGTCGCTGGGACAGGCAGCTGGTCTAGGTCCGCCAGGCTCACGGAGTGCAAACGGCGCAGCCGGTCCCGCGCTTCGGCCAAGTCCTCGGGCGAGTACGGAGCAGCCACGTTTTCTTTCCGGGCCTTTTTCTTCGTGGTTGCTCCCCCGGCGAGCAGATCCACCACCCATACGGCAGCCTGGCCGTACTCGCCCCGGCGGTTGCAGCGGCCGAAACGCTGTACCAGACTGGACCAGGGGGCCAGCTCGGTAATAAGCACTCGCGCAGAGATGTCTACGCCGGCCTCCACGGCTTGAGTGGCCACCAGGATGCGCCCACCAGGGCCGGGCGGCGTAAGCAGCTCGGCAACGCGCTGTTCTCTTTCGTAGGGCCGGAAGCGGGAATGGAGCAACAGGATGCTGGGTGAGGCCCCGCTCCGGCCGCTCGGAATGCATCGATCGTTCCCGCCGTTCCCCTGCAAACGCACCAGCTCGGCATAGACCGCCTGCGCGCGCGGAACTGTGTTGAGGATCACCAGGGTCAGTGGTCCGGTCTGCCCCACGCCAGTACCCGTAGTTGCCTGCTGCCGGGCCTGTACATGGCAATCGGCAACGAAAGCCGCCAGGCGCGCAGCATAGTGCTTGTCTACCGGCGCTGCCTCGCGCCAAAACTGCAAGGATTTCGGGGCCTGCCATTTGCGGGCCAGATCCGGGTGGGCCCGGTCCGCCTCCGTGAGCGCAAGAATCTCCCGCGCAAGGGGAACCGGATGATCCACAGTTCCCAGCCACGCAGGATCCAGCGTCGCGGACATCCAGATCGAGCGGGCAGGGCCGAAGGTTCCCAAGGACCGCCGCAATCCGTCCAGCTGAGCGGTGGTGACGAGGCCAACGCCCATCAACTGGATCTCATCCAGGACCCACAGGACGTCGTTGTTCAGCAGGCCAAATTCGCGGGGCCAACGATAGCGGCTGGCCGCGTAGCCCCGATTCAAAGCCCGCGAAAGAAGCATGTCCTGGGTTCCGATGAGGATCGCATTCTGCTCGGGGTGGACGGCCCAATCTGTGGGCTCTTCGCCGCCCATCAGGACGTGAACGCCGACGCCCGCCTTGCCTCCGGAACCGGGAAGCCCCGGCGATGGCCGCTCTCTGCCGGATTCCAGGCCGGCGGGGTCTTGCAGACCGAGCTTACCCAACCAAGACCGCACCGTATCGCGGGTTTGCTCCACCAAGACCCGCATGGGCAGACAGTACACCAGCCGGCGCGGCGTTGCCTGACGGACCGCAGGATCCGGGTGGTAGCAGCGCCGCCAGAGCCATGCAAGGCCCACAGCCGCAGTCTTGCCGGCTCCGGTGGGGATGTGAAGCACTTGCGGCCATTCATCGCACTCTGCCAGGCTTTGTTGGTATGGATAGGGGTCCCGGCCAGTCACGAACCGGAAGAACTCCTGGTAGGATTTGTAGGAGAGTGGGCCCACACCTTCGCCGCCGCAGTGTTTGGGGCCTTGGTCGGTGCCGCCTGCAGGCATTCCCGGCAACAATGTGATCCCCCCACATTCCTTTCACCTGATGCTATTGCGCGCAGGATGGTGGTTCTTCGGCATCCAAGCATTTCCATTCTCCGGCCGTATTTCGTGGCCGCTGCCGGAGGGGCACCCAGCCCCCGCCGTGGGTAGCGTTCGTGCGGCTGCGCGGCCTGCGCATCCTGGGCCGGCGGTGTGGCTCGCATGGCCAGGCCCGGGCCGGCCTGCGGTGCTCCGCGCTCGCCACAGCCCCCGGGCCACCAGGCGCCGACTACGCTGCAGCCACGCGACGGCTTTGCTATCCCCATGTGTCGGCCGCCCGGAGCGCCCCAAAAACAACTGTACCACCCCAGACTGACATATACGGTCTCTGCCGCTCGCCCGCCTTAAATTTTCTTGCCCGATTTAGGAAATTCTACGTGAAATTGACCCTTCCCTGTTTAGTGGAACCACTGCGGCGGACAAGGGAAGGTCCGAAAGCTGAGTCGCCGTCGGGCTGCGAAGGCCCCATTCGTCCCTGAGACCGTCTCAGCCCCATTGCACCCGATCGGCCAATACGTCGCCCAAGGCTTCACCGAGACCGGGTATCCGGATGGCGAAGGTGGACTGCCCCCAGGCCCAGACCGGCCAATTCTCCGAGGAGTGCCTGGGCTTTGGCCTGCTTGTCCGGCTCCGAACGGTCATGGGCATAGACCAGAGCGTTGGTGTCAAGAAAGCAGTCAGGCTTCATGCAGATTCTCCCGCACCCATACCCGCCGTCCGGCCACGGCTCCCTTCGCGGCCAGCGCTTCCATGAGGCTCTTCTCCGCTTCCCAGGCCCTGGGATCCCTTGGGGGTGAATGCCCTCCCTGGCGGCATGGAAGCTCAGCGCCTCCCGCACCACTCCTGCCCCGGTAAGGCTTTTCTCTTGGGCCGGCAGGCCATGTATTGACTTGCACGCCGACTTCTGGTAATCTGACATCAGACATCATATGTCTAGGGTCAGGTGCAGACGGAGGAGAAGACGGGTGCGGCGACGGCCTTTGATCACAGATGAGGTGGAAGCGCAACTGCGCGAGCTTGTGCGCAAGCTTGGACCGAACCGGCGGTTACCAAGCGAGATGGAGCTTTCGAATGAGCTGGCGGTTGGGCGTTCCACCATTCGTGAGGCCATCCGGGTCCTGGAAAGGGAGGGTCTCTTGTTCAAGCGCCATGGCGTCGGCACCTTTACCATGGCGGGGAGCGGACCGATTGTGGTTGGCCTGGAGGTCCTGCGCGGCATTCCGAACATCGTCCGAGCGGCAGGGCAGGAACCGCGAATTGCAACTGAGATCATCGACGTAAGGGAAGCTCCACCCGACATTGTCACCTCCCTTGAACTCGACGGAGACGACCGTCAGGTTGTCTTTGCCCGCCAGCTCTACCTCGGCGACGGTGTGCCCATCATCCTTGGGGATAGCTATGTGCCGGCCCGTCTCTTCTCTGACCCCTCCGTTTTCTGCGCCGATGTGACGAAGGGGGCCGCCGACGGTCGTTGCCTCTTCGACGTCCTGGAAGAACACGGGATTCAAGTCAAGTACGCCGTTTCCGGTGTACAGGCCGTCTGCGCCGATACCGTGGTGGCGGAGTTGTTGGCCGTGCAGACCGGCCACCCGCTCCTGCTACTCAGTGAGGTACACTATTCGGACCGCGGAGTGCCTGTCATCTGCTCGCGGGACTACATCGAGTCTACGCGCCACAGCTGTGTCGTCGTCCGCCGTCGAATCTGAGATGTGAGGTGGCAGCAAGTGAGTTCCTATCTTGAAACCATCGACTATCGCCGTCCCACCGGCCTGGAGGGGCTGGAACAGTATCACATACACTGCAAACCCGGCGATATCGCTCCGGCGGTCATAGTCCCGGGCGATCAGGGACGCGTCGAGAAGATCGTGTCCATTCTGGACCAGGCGGAAAAGCGGGCCGAAAATCGGGGGATGATCAGCTACACTGGCAGTTACAAGGGCTACCCCGTCTCTGTGGTATCGACAGGCATGGGCGGTCCCTCTGCAGCGATCGCCTACGAGGAACTCATCAACATCGGAGCGCAGGTACTGATCCGGGTAGGGAGTATGGCCGCCCTCCAGCCGGAGGTGGGGGAGGGCGACGTAATCATTCCCTACGCCTGTGTGCGGGATGACGGCGCTTCCCAGTACTATGTCTCCCCGAACTTCCCCGCCGTCGCTTCACCTCAGGTCTTTCAAGCTCTGGTTTCCTCTGCCGCAGAACTCGCCTTTCCGGTTCACGTGGGGATCAACTGGAGCCACTCCTGTTTCTACAGCCGGTCCCCGGAGTACTTCCAGAGTTGGGCCCGGAAGAGGGTCATCTCAATGGAGATGGAAGGTGCAGCGTTGTTTGTGGTGGCGGCCCTGAGAGGCGTTCATGCCGGGCTGATCGGCACGTGTTATGCCAATCGCGGCCGCCAGTCGGCCGGGGACACAGTAGACTTGTCTGTACCACCGATCGACAGGGAGGTGGTTGAGAGGGGGGTCCAAAACTCGATCAGAATTGCTCTGGAGGCAGTGGTCAAGACCTACGAGAGCGGCCTGGTTCAGCGAAATCCATAAAAGGAGGCGCATGCCATGAAATCCTCTTGGAGTTCCCGTGCCGTGTTGGCAGCGCTGGCCGTCTTTTTGATGGCGGTGCTGGCCACTCCGGTCCTCGCAGCGGGCAAGGTCACCCTGGTGAGCGAGTACGGCATTCACACTGAAGCTTGGAAAACCGAGATGAAGAGTTTCCAAGAGAAGTCAGGAATTCAGCTTCAGCTCACCCAGATACCGTACGCTAACTACTTCGACCAGTTGACGCTGAACTTCACCGGCCGTCTTGGCAATTATGACGTGCCGTATATCTCCAGTCTGTGGTACCCAGCGTTTGCCAAGGCAGGGTACATTACGCCCTTGAATGACCTGGTCAAGGCGATCAACATCTCAGATATCCCGGGAATTCAGAACTATTACCAGAACGGCAAGCTCTACATGGTTCCCTACATGAACGAGCTGGGCGGCATCCTTTATCGCAAGGACCTGTTTGAAGACCCGAAAGAAAAGGCCGCCTTTAAGAAAAAATACGGTTACGAGTTGAAGCCCCCGGAGACGCTCAAGCAGTATCGAGACATAGCCGAGTTCTTCAACCGCCCACCCAATCTGTATGGGGTAACGTTGATGGGGAAACGCAGCATCTTCCTGGCGACTCACTTCATGAACCGTCTGTGGGCGTATGGCGGAGAGCTGCTAGACAACCAGATGCGTCCGGCGTTCAACAGCGCTGTTGGCGTAAAAGCCCTGGAAGAAGTTAAAGAGATGTTCAAGTACGCTAACCCGGCGGCGCGAAATTACGACTTCCAGGAGGCCCTGACAGAGTTCACCATGGGCCGCAGCGCCATGGCCGAGCTGTGGACGACGGGGCTGCTTTATGCAGACGATCAGGCCAAATCTAAGGTAGCCGGAAAGGTCTCCTTCGTCGGTTTCCCGCGGCCCGAGGAAAACCTGGGCAAGAAGCTCCCAATGCTGTACATCTCCTGGGGATTCACGCTGGCCGGGACGGCGAAGGACAAGCGAGCCGCCGAAGAGTGGATCAAGTACGTCACGAGCAAGGACGCCGAAGTGCGGGCGGCGGTACACGGCAACATTCCCGCCCGGTTTAGTGCTTTGACCGACCCGAAACTGCAGAAGAAATTCCCATGGTTGGAGCCCTTCAGAAAAGCCATGCAAAACTGCATACCAACGCCCATGGTGCCGCTCATCCCTGAAGGGTCCGCGTTGGTCAACCAATATCTGGTTCCGGCGGTGGCCGATTACATGGCTGGGGTCGCCGACGCCAAGAGCGCTCTCGACAAGGCGGCTGACGGCGTGACTCAGCTGATGAAGTCCGGCGGGTACTACAAGTAAGTCACAATTTCAGCGGGGCCCGGAGCCGCAAACGCCTCCCTCTTCCCTGGACGGGGTTCCGGGCCTTCTACCTCTGCACCGGCATGCCGGGCGAGGATGAAGTTGCGGGAGGTAGTTGAGCCTTGAACGCCGCGCAGAAGTTGCCCTCGAGGGAGTTCCGCGAAAAGATACTGTTTCTCGCACCGGGCCTGGGGTACATCGGGGTCTTGTTTGTCTTTCCTCTACTGTACAGCCTCTATGTCTCGCTCACTCAGTGGAACCTCCTGCGCCCAGACCTGGGCGTCCGCTGGGTGGGTGTGGCCAACTTCGTATCTCTACTACGGGATCCCTTTACCTGGCAGACGGTGGCTCGGACCGCCTACTTCGTCTTCGGTTCGGTGGCGCTCGAACTCGTTCTGGGCATGATTTTGGCTCTGGCGCTAAACCGCGAGTTCCCGGGAGTCGGTGTGATTCGGTCCATTATTTTGATTCCTTTCATCATTGCTCCGGTGGTTGTCGGCTTCACTTGGCGTTTCTTGCTGAACAACGATTTTGGTCCACTCCCACACCTTTTTTCTGCCCTACACTTGAACTTCTTGGTAAATCCACCGTTGCTGTCCAATGCCAGCCTGGTTATTCCGATGCTGATTGTAATTGATGCCTGGCAGTATATGCCCTTTGTCACTCTGGTGCTGCTGGCCGGGCTCAAGGCATTGCCGAGTGAGCCATACGAGGCGGCTCTAGTGGACGGCGCCAGTCCGGTTCAGCAGTTCTTCCGTATTACCCTGCCTTTGCTTCGCCCGGCCCTTCTGGTGGCGGTGATCATCCGGACCATGACCGCCTTGCGCGTCTTCGACACCGTATTCGTGATGACCGGCGGAGGGCCGGGGTCGGCCTCGGAGGTGCTTTCTTTCTATGGTTACCGGATGGCCTTCCAATCCTACCAGATGGGCATGTCAGCGGCGATTGGGCTTCTGACTCTTCTGATCGCTCTGGTCCTGACGCTCTTCCTCATGAGATCGGGGAGTCAAAGCTGACGTAGTACGGTTTGGGGGGAATGAGTGGTGAAAACGCGGTCTGGATGGAGATTGCATCTCGCGTCGGTCTTGACTTTCATGGTGGTGGCCGGAGCACTCGTATGGACCTTGTATCCGTTACTATGGGTTGTGCTTTCGTCGATTAAGCCGGAGCAGGACCAGTTTGCCATACCCCCTGTGTGGTTTGGGTCCCGACTCACATTGGACAATTATATCCGCTTCTTCCAGGATGCCTCATTCCTGAAGACGTTGGTTAACAGTACAGTCATCACGACCCTTTCCACGGCGCTCTCGCTCCTGCTGGGCGTCCCGTCGGCTTACGGGCTGTCTAGGTTCCACCTGCGGTACAAGGACATATTGTCAATCGGGGTCTTGCTGGTGCGTATGCTACCACCAATCGTCATGGTGATCCCTATCTTTCTTCTGGCCCGAACTTTCCGCCTGCTCGACACCTATACGGTCATGGTTCTCGTCGGGGCCTTTTTCAGTGTGCCGTTTGTGATCTGGATGATGAAGGGCTTTTTTGACGAGGTGCCGACGGAGCTTGAGGAGGCGGCCATGGTTGACGGCAGCTCCCGAGCGTGGGCGATGTGGCGCGTGATTGTTCCGCTCACGGGTCCGGGCATGGCCGCCACGGCAGTCTTGAGCGCCTTGATTGTCTGGAATGAGTTTCTGTATGCCCTGGTTCTGACCGGGGCCAACACACGGACGTTGCCGGTGCTGGTCAATTCCTTTGTCAGCGAGAAAACGGTGAACTGGGGGGTAATGAGTGCAGCCGGGGTCGTGGCGGCCTTGCCCCTCGTCCTTTTTGGCTTGTCTATTCAAAAGCACCTGATTCGGGGACTTACCGCAGGGGCGATCAAGTAAGCAGGCGGCCTTCCTCTTCCCTATGATCCGGGAAGTGGCGGATCACAGACGCTTGTTCCGGCACAGACGTGTCGCTCCCCACGCTCTTCGGCGGCGGATTTCTCGGACTGAGTGGCCGGCGGGCCGCTTGAGGTTCGCCTGAGTTCTGTACACCAAAAGTGGGCCATTTGGGCCCGGAGTTGTAACGTAAAAATGGGGCCGGGTGTAAAATCCCCGGGTGCGGCCCGACAGCCTGGTACAGGTGGACAATAACCACTACAGCGTGCCGAGCCATCTGGTGGGCCAGTGGGTGACTATCCAGGCCTATCCGTTCCGGGTGGAGATCTGGGCTCACGGAGAAAAGGTGGCCTAGCACCCGCGCTGCTTCGAGGTGGGCCGTACAGTCTACGACCCAAGCCACTACATCGGTGCCCTGGAGCGCAAACCCCGGGCAGTCTGGCAGGCGAAGCCGGTACGAGAGGCCGTCGAGGCCCGCATCCGGGCCATTCGGGGCTGGCTGGCGCAGGGGCCCGCAGGGGACCGGGAATTTGTCCAGATTCTGCGCCTGCTTCTGGAAATACGGCCAGCCTGCCCTCCTGGCCGCCTTGGAGGAATGCCAGGCTTGTGGCGCGGTCTCCTACGAGGCCATCCGCTTCCGGCTGCTGCAACGGCTCCAGGCCCAGGCCCTGCCCAGGACGGAAGCCGCCGCCTCTGCCGGGCTGGGCACCTTTGGACCAGCCATTGCGCCCCCCAGATCTGCGGATCTACGACCAACTGCTGAAGGTCGGTGAGCCGCGATGACCACAGGCCAGGAGGGGCTCATCCAGATCTATGCCAAGCAGCTGCGCCTGCCCACGGTGGCCGACTTTGCCGCCATCGCCCGGGAGGCCACCCAGCATCATTGGGGCTATGAGGAGTTCCTGCGTGAGGAGAAGCAGCCCGTGCTGATGTTCGGCAACCCCGGCACGGGGAAAACCCATTTGGCCATCGGCCTGGGCTACCAAGCCTGCTGTCTGGGGTATTCCGTGCGCTTCTGCACTGCGGGCCAGCTGGTTACCGATTTGGCCGAGGCCAGCCAACAGGGGCGGCTTAGCTCCC
>JADBKO010000047.1 GCA_014896355.1 Bacillota bacterium | reverse complement strand
CAGTTGGTAGAGCAGCGCACTCGTAATGCGCAGGTCATCGGTTCGAATCCGGGCGTCGGCTCCAGAAAACGCAGGAACGGCGGGCATTCCCAGAAGCGAGGGTGCCCGCCGTTCTCCGTCTGAGCCTGATTTTATAACGAATTTATAACGAACGTAGGAGATCCTCCAGCTTGTTTGCGGCTTCCCGCTGCATCCCCGGCATGACCGACGCGTAAACGTCCATGGTCACTGCGATGGTCGAATGCCCCAGCCGTTCCGATATCACCTTAGCCGGTACCCCAGCCTTCAGCAGCAGGCTAGCATGAGTATGCCGTAGCCCGTGAAATGTCACCGGCAGCCCCAGGCGCGCTGTCACGTCCGCGAAATGGCTGGACACATTCGGCGGGTTCATGGGCCGCCCGTCCTGCAGGCAACAGACTAAGCCGAAATCCTGCCACGCGCTCCCCGCCGCCAGCCGCCACTTGGCCTGCTGCTTCTTGTGGGCCTTCAGGGCCTGCACCACCGAAGCGCTAATGTCTATGACCCGTCTGCCCTTGGCCGTTTTCGGTTTCTTAAACTGCGGCTCCCCCACCTTCCGTTGGCAATTAGCCTGGTTCACGTGGATCTGCCCCCGCGTAAGGTCCACGTCTTGCCAGCGCAGCCCCAGAATCTCCCCCAACCGCATGCCGGTGTAGATGGCCAGGAACGTTGGCATGTACAAGTAGGATTCCTTTACGGCATCCAGCAGACGGGCCACTTCCTCCTCCGTGAGCACCACTAATTCCGCTTTTTCGCCCCTGGGGGCCTTGACGAAGTCGGCAGGGTTTCGCGGGATTAACTGCCGCTCCACCGCCTGCTTCAATGCCTTGTGCAGCACCTGGAATTCGTAATGGACACTGGCAGCCGACAAGGACGGTCCGGGGGTCTTCTTGTTGTCGACACGGCCTTCCTTCAGCTCGTGGGCAATGAACTCCTGCACCTGGAGCGGCGTCAGCTTGGCCAGAAGCGCCCAGACCACCGCCGAGGCCATATGCTTTTACCCGGAATGACGCAGTTCAAGTCGTCGTAGAAAGCAAACGCAATGTATCAGCAAGGCGGCTTCCTGTTTATTAACCGACGAGATAAGCCCGTGCGCTACTCGATTCCGTAAGTTCACGCCCACGGGCTCAACTAGTAAGTTATCCAAATAACGTCGCCAATCATCATCGAGATAACCCGACAAAGAGTGCAAGAGATCACCCAACTGCTTGACGCCCCCTGGGCAGTCACCTCGTGGCTCTCGAATGACGGGAAGACCTATTTCACGTGCCAGTGTCCGTATTATGGCTTCAAGGCGAGGCACAAGGATGTGAGCGCTTTCGTCGGTCTCACCGTTCCAGAAAAGCAACAAAGCGCGTGCGACCCGCTCAGCTATGTCCTCCGAGATGATCTCTGTTTTGAAGAAGCCGGTGAGTTCGCCCACGGTGGGCTCGCCGTACTTCGCACGGATGCGGTCCAAAACGTCCGCCGCGAAAACGCCCCAAATCCTGATGCCCAGGGCCTGATCCTCTATTAAGGCTACATCTTTGTGCTCTTCAGGGGACGAGGCAAGGCGTATGAGAGCATTTTCGGCTCCAATGATCGCCTTGGGAAACAAAAACTGCAAGGGATGATCCGCCATCAGCTGGGTGACACGTGCCAGCCGGTTCTGATGGCCCCCACCCGGAGGCCCATAATACCCAAAACGGAGAAGCGAGTTTTCCCATTGCGAGGGTTCGATGAACCACGCAATGAACCTTTCGGCCTCGTCCGTGGGAACGAGCGCCGTTGCCGAGGTACATGAAAGCTGTAGATCTTCATTTGTGAGGCCTTGTATGGATCGTTTGATGTCGTGCGCGTGATCACTGAGGCCGTATTTGTGGGCCAGCTCCAGAGCGTGTTGAAGGTATGCGAACCGTGCCACGCCGACATTTCTTTCTGCCACGTCGCGCCACAACCGCACCAGGTCTTCACCGACTACACGACGTTGTTTAGGGTCTGTAGTTCTTGAAGCTTTGAGATCGAACAGGCTTTCCAATACCCAGGGATTGCCGGAAAACGCGGCTTCGGCATCCTGGCTAAGCGAGTCTAGCTCGGTAGACTGCGGTGACAGAGCCTGCACCGCTGAAATCAGACGCACAACGACCCCTGGAAGAGGACGCTCGCTGGTCAACGAAGCCCGCGCCAGATAGATGCATCGGGTGAGCGCCTTGTCCCTCAGTCCAGTGTCAGATATCCTCTGGGCTAGTTCCAAGGCGCGTACCAAGCAGTGAGCCTTGTCTAGGGGACCCCACCGGCCGAAACTGAGTTCAAGATAGGCCTCAATGGCGGCTCGGGCATGTAGATCGGGACGGCTCCCATGCCGGCGTTCCCATAATAAGTCATGAAGCCGGGAAAGCCCAAGTGGGTCATTCAGGTCTCTGGCAACATTCTCCCACAAGGCAAGATCCTCGTCTTTGACCGAATCAAGCGTAGGGGGATATGTGGCTCCTCCTTGCCATTCTAGTTGGGGCGCATAGGCTCCCCACCTTCTCCGACGTTCTTTATCGCTGATCACGACAAGGCGGTAATCGAACGCCCAGATGATAGCCTGAAAGGGCCCTTCCTTGAATGGAGCAGTCTGTCTGAGCCGCTCTCCCACGCTGGAATAGTCGCGAGCCTGTGCCAGCGCCTTAACGAAGGCCTCGAGTGCTGCATCGTCGAGCATATTCATACCCGTCACGCCTCCAAGCGCGAACCGGCGGCTATGCCTACTCCCGCTCAAACCCCTGGCTGGGAGAATGTCCCGTAGATCGTGGAAAATGAAGTGGCGGCTCCGGAGCCCCTTGTAGTGAAACAAAGGCGAGATATGAAAGGAGAGGCCGCCAATCCCATTGTACCATCAGGTACCCCGCGAGGGAAGGTCCAAAAGCTGAATCGCTGTCAGTCTGCGAAAGTTCCGTTCGTCCCTGACACAGTTTCAATCCCGTTGTGCCAGATCGGCCAATACGTCGCCCAAGGCTTCACGGAGCGGGTGTAGCAGATTGGGCTGCTGGTCCTGAGCGCGATGATGCAGGAGGAAGTGGGAGACCTAGGAGTGTGGGGTCAACAGGAGGACAGCCTCACGGACTCGATCCTGGCCCGCGTTCCGCAGGGGGTTTCCATCCGAGGCTACGCCGAAACGTTGGAGGGCGAGCTGAACAGCTTCGGGACTTCCAAGAGCCGGGTCGCCGTCCGGTTTTACCCGGCAGATGCAAACGGCTTTGAGGAACGGCTCCATCAGCGCCTGGATGAGCAGGTTTTCGTGGCCCTGCGGGTGGATGGGAGCCATCGGGGGGATCACACGGTACAAGTCACCTTGGGAGTCACCGCAGACGGCCCGAGGCCCGTGCTGGGGCTGCAAGAGGGGGCCACGGAGCATGGGACTGGCGCCCTCTGCCCAGGATTGGATGGTGCGCAAGTTGCGGGATGCGTACCGAGAACCCGATGATGCCACAGCCAAGAGAAGCTCATGGACCTGCTCTACCGGCTAAAGATGGACCACCCGGACGCTGCCGAGAGCCTCCAGAAAGGGCTGGAGGAGACTCTGACGCTGCAACGGTTGGGGATTCCCGGCATTCTGCGGCAGTCTCTGGCATCCACGAACCTCATCGAATCGGCGTTCTTTGCCGGCAAGCGCAGGACCCGGAGCACAACCCGCTGGGGAAGGAAACCGCGCGGACGAGCTCGAGCGAGCTACGACATGGAAAATGGCGTCCGGAGGCGCTTACCATTTTCCACGGCCGCTAGGACAGGTTCGCCCCCACAGACAGGACGGAAGAACCATCTCGTAATCGCGGTCGAATATGTCCGATCCGCACGCGCCAACCTGCGTTCAAGGCCCGGCTCACTTACGTTTCCGTGTCAGCGCGCCGCCAAAGTCACGTCCGCCACGGTGGCCCCGCCGTCGCCTGCCTGCACGGCCACCTGGTCGACGCCTACGCCGGCAGGGACGAACCGCCGCACCAACACAAAACGGTCTTGGGGCGCGTCGATTTCCTCTTGTTCGGATCCGATGGCGAGCACCGCCCGGCCTCGCACGGCCATCGAGACCTCCAGCGCCGCCCGGCCGCCCCAGGCCCACACGAGCCTGGCCCCTGCCGCTAGCGGGTAAAGCCCTTCGTCCTCCAACCACGAGGTCTGCATGACGTCCCGAACGTCGCCGTCCGCTTTCGCGGCGAACGCCGCATGGTCGCCCGCCGCGAACCCGTGGTAACGAAGCACCCCGTCCACAAAAACGCGCAGGGTGCCTCCCACCCGCATGGCCTCTACCCTCTTGTAGCCGCCGGGTGTCAGATCCATCCGGATCCCGCAGACGTCAGCCCAGCTGCCCTGCACCCAGGCTTCCCCGCGCCAATGGGGCACCGCCGCGTCAAACACCGGTCGCGGTGGCATGGGTTGGTCCTCGTCCGTCGGGCCGGCAATGGCCAGGTGGTCGCCCACCCAAAACAGCCGGTCCAGATGCACCTTCCGTCCGCGCTGCCCGGGCACATAGCCGTGGTAGACCACGTAGGGCGTCACTCCGTCCGGCGCCCTGACCACGCAGTGGTGCCCCGGTCCCAGAATCCCCCGGCCGGAACGAAGGATGGGGTTGCCGGCATACTTCGTCCACGGCCCACGCGGCGATGGCGCTGTGGCGAACCCGATGCCGTAGGTGTCGTCGCCATAAAACCCGCCGCTGTACATCTGATAGTACACGCCGCGGCGTTTGAGCACGAAAGGCCCTTCATTCCAATACCACGTGCCTTCGCGGTTCCCCTCCCAGCGCGCGCTGGGGTAGCTGACCGGCGCTGGCCGGCCTTCCAGCCGGTCCAGAGCGGTCAGGCGATCCACCACGTTGCCACACCCTGTGGTTCCGTCCGGATAACGTGTTGCTGCCGTGCGAACGTTATAGAACAGCCAGAGGCTGCCGTCCTCATCTTGAAAAGGATGGCCGTCGATGGACCACTCGCGGTCCACCAGAGGCCGCGGGTCCCAGTGAAACGGCCCTTCCGGGCGGTCACTGCGAGCAAGGCCCAAACGCCGCAACTGGTCGTCGCCGTGACCGCCGGCCTGCCGCCGGGTGGCCGCTACGTACATGTAAAAAATACCGCCGCGATACAGCACCTCCGGCGCCCACAAATCCGCCTGAGCCCAGTGCTCGGGGGAACCGTCGGGGCGCAGGACAATGCCCCGCTCCTGCCAGTGAACCAGGTCTGGCGAGCTGTACATCCACACCCCGTCTGCGCCGGTGTGATACAAGTAGTAGGTATCCAGGTACTTGAGGACGAAGGGGTCGCCGTGATCGGCGCCTCGGTCATCGGTGATCACAGGATTGCGAAATGTGTCAGGCATGTTTCTGTTCCTGGCCTCCGATCCATCCCACCGGGCTGGTAGCAACCATTCTTACGTACAGGTCTCGAACAGGCGTAGGAACCCGGTGTAGCTCCCCGGCCGCGTCGGGCTCCAAACTCCAGAGCCCCATGGGCTCGATGTACTGCCTCACCGGCCCTTCGCCTTCCCGGTAGTCCCAGTTGATCAGGTCGTAGAGCGGCCACCAGGTGTAGCCGATGACGGGAATCCCCTCACTGCGCAGCTGGCGTACGGCCGCCACCGATTCTTCCAACCAGGCTTGCCGGTCGCCCGACTTGGCGTTGGTGCTGGTTTCCGTGATGAAAATGGGACGCCGGTAGCGCCGCCAGTAGTCGCGCACGATTTGCTGCAGATAGCGCCCACCACCCCAAATAGCGCGCAAACGCTCAGCCCCGCCTGCCTCGGGCGGCTCTTGAAACCGTTCGCGGACGCACATCTCCGGGTAATAGTTGATCCCCAGCACGTCCACACTGATCCGGCGTTCCCGGAACCAGGCCAGGTCCGCCGCCGTCATCCCGTTACCCTTCAGGTAGGCATAGAGGAAGTGTCCCTCTGCCACACGGCCCTGGACCAGCTCCAGCATGGTGTAGCGCCGTAGATTGTCCAACTCGGCCCGCGGCCGCACGCCCTCGCTCAGGGGGAGTTCCACCCCCGTGGCCTCCACATGCACCAGGATGTTGCCAGGGTCCACGTCCTTCAAGACCTCCACAGTGCGGACGATACCCTTGCACAGCTGGTTGGAGACCCGTACAAAGCCCGCATCGCCCTGCAGATAGGGCGGCCAACGCCCGATGGTGCCACAAAACTCCGCGTTGACGAAGGGCTCGTTTAACGGGGTATAGTAGCGCACCCCGAGCCCCCGGTAGCGCCGCGCAAACGCTCGCGCCCATTCCGCCACTGCCTCAGGGTAGCGGGGGTTCATGAATTCATCCTTCAGCCACAACGGGCACCCGTAGTGCACCAGGTCTACAATAGGCTCGATCCCTTTGACCTCCAGGAGGTAGGTCAGAACCCGGTCAGTCCAGGTCCAATCGAAGCGGCCGGGTGCAGGGTTCACCTTGTACCAGGGAACCCCATAGCGCATCACCCGCACGCCCAACTCGCCGGCCAGGTCCAGATCCTGACGCCAGTTATGGTAGTGCTGCTGCAGCTCATACAGATCCAGGCGGCGCTGCCCCGGTGCCTCCTGCGCCACGAAGGTGTCCTCGATTCCTGTGGCCCAGAGGAAATCCTCCGGCCTGCAGCCGTATGCGAGCATGGATTTGCCCAATGCCACCACTTCAACCTCCGTCCCCACTTCGTCCTCGACCGTCCCCGCCTTTACGGGTTCAGCCTGTGGCATTCGCGTCGCCAGATCCCCTCTGTTAGATATATCCTTGGCCGAATTGACTTAGCCAGTTGACTTGGCCAGGTTCACTGCGCGGGATGTACTTTGAGCGCCAGGTCCTTGGCCATGGCGGGAATCTGCAGGGTCAGACCCGACGCCGTCGCCTGTGCCGGGGTGGTGCGGACAATGCTCCCCTTCCACGTATCCCAATATTCCACCGTGTAATGGCCCGCCACCAGCCCCTGCACGGTCACCGAACTGGGCGCCTGCGTTCCTTTGTCCGTCTGGGGCAGGAACCACAGCACCGCGTGTTCGCGCCCGATGAGCCCAAAGGCGTTGAGATCCGCCTCGTCTTCCAGGGACAGGTTGTCCCGGCCCACCGTCCGCCATCGCTCCGTGGTCCAGGGAACGCCTTGTACATACTTGGCCATGGCGCCCAGGATGGTGTAGTAGTCGTCGTCCAGCGTGCTGCTTTGCGTGTAGGGCCACCGCAGACCCGGCCCCGCGGCACCCGACATCATCGCCGCCCAGACCATGGCATGATAGTAGGGCAAGTCCTCATCC
Source organism: Bacillota bacterium (assembly GCA_014896355.1). GTDB lineage: Bacteria > Bacillota > UBA5301 > Bu52 > Bu52 > Bu52. The sequence goes on along the minus strand of JADBKO010000047.1, from coordinate 10,373 downwards.
TTGCTCAACGGCCAGCGATCGATGGGACCGCTTTCCGAGTCGAGGTACGGTTTCTTGCCGCCTAGTTTATACAACTGATAGGCCATCCCGTCCTGAACTGCCTGCGCAGCCTCTACAGGGGTCGTTGGGTCTTTCACCGGACCGTAGTACATGTGGGTGGTCACAAAGTCCAGGGACGGGTTATCATAGATGGCCCGTCCCATGAAGCCGTCAGGATCGGGGTTGGCCGTGGAAATGGTGATCAGGTGCCGCGCTCCGTACTTTTGCATCTCTCGGTCGCGGATAAACTGCGCCATGTCCGTGGTCCACACCCGGATGGCATCTGCCAGCTGACTGTCGCTGCGGGTTCCCCGGAACCATAAGTCGATCTCGTTGGCCAGCTCCCAGGCCAGGATGTACTTGGACTTCCCGTAGCGATCAATAACAAAGGCGTACTCCTGTTTTTCCAGCTGGATGGCTTTGGGGTCCGTGAGCATGCCGCTTAGATCTTGCACCGGCCCGCCATTCTTGACGTTCCACGGATTGGCGTCCCAGGTACGCGACATCCAGAACGGATCCCACGGCGTGAGGATCAGATAGATGTGGTACTTATCCGCCAGTTTGAAAACCTGATCCCACAACGCCACCATTTCCGGCTGGAAATGGCCCAGGGGCTTTTCCAGCTCATATTGCCCGCTCGGATCCTGCGAGTAAGAAACCATGATGCGCAACGTATTGATCCCGTAATGGTGCAGCTTGGCAAAATAGTCCTGCACAATCTCCGGGGCCATGTCGTTGTAGAGGAACAGCAAATTGCCCCAGCTGACGGCATCATTGAACCCGATGGGAATGAACGGCTTACCGTCTAGTTGCAGATATTGCCCATTGGGCCCCACCTGCACATAGTCCTTGCCCACACCCTGGTTTCGGGCCGCACTCTGTTTCGGGCTTGCCGCCAGCACTTCGGCCCGCCCGCTTCCTCCGGCTCCCTTGGCTCCCCCGGATACTCCAACCACCCCGGCTGGCACTCCCGCCAGCATGACGGCAACCGCCAGCGCCGACCCCAGGATAAAGGCCCTTATCCAATGACGCCCCAACGCATTTGCCTGAACCCCCAACGCGTTTAATTGAAATCCAGACACCTTCGATCCCCCTTCATTCCTTCAGTCCCGTCAGGGTCAACCCCTCCACAAAGAAACGCTGAGCAAACACGAACGCCACCAGCACCGGCAGCGAAGCGATCACCGTGCCGGCCATGAGCTTTCCGTACGCAGTAATGTAGCGGCTGGAGAACATGGTGATCCCCACCGGCAGCGTCAGCATGTTGCCGTGCGCCACGAACAGTGGCCATACATAATTGTTCCAAGATCCCATGAAGCTGAACACCGCCAACGTCACAAGGGCCGGTTGCGAAAGGGGCAGAATGACGTGCCGCAAGATTTGTAGGCTGTTGGCTCCGTCGATGCGGGCCGCGTCTTCAAGGTCACGCGGAATGGTCACAAAAAACTGTCTTAGCATAAAAATCCCGAATACCGCCGGCACACCTGGCCAAATGAGGGCGTTGTAAGTGTCGATCCAGTTAAAGCGAATCATCATCATGTATTGCGGGACCAGGAGCATCACGCCAGGAATCATCATACTGAACAGGATGAACCAAAACCAGGCGTCCCGGCCCTTGAAGTGCATCCGCGCCAGAGGATAGGCGGTAAACAAGCTCAGGCCCACATAGGAAACAGTGTACGCCGTAGCCGTGAACAACGAGTTGAAGGTCCAGCGCCAGATGTTGGCGTCGGGCATGTTCAAAACGGCTCGATAATTCTCCAGCGTGGGATGGGCCGGAATCCATTGCGGGGGCATTGCTACCGTATCTGACTCGGGCTTAAGCGACGTGGAAACAGCCCAGTAAACAGGCGCCAGGAAGATTAGTGCCAAAATGACCAACAGGGCAAGACGCGGCGCCTGCCTCAATCTGCGAGCCAGTCTCCCACCCCGGGCGCGTCCTTCGCGTTCGGTTCCCATGTCCTACTTTCCCCCTGTTCCAATGTCCCGGGCCATGGTCCGAAACTGGAAGATCGTAAACAACAACATGATCAGCCCGAACAGCGTGGCCATGGCCGAAGCCGAGCTGAACTGGTAGTTGGTAAAAGCTTCCTCGGTGATGTACATCAGCACACTCTCAGTGGTCCGGCTAGGTCCACCACCCGTGATCACGTACGGTTGGCCGAATAATTGGAACGAAGCCAGCACCGTCGTTACCACGACGAACAAGGTGGTGGGTGAGAGCATCGGCCAAGTGATATAACGAAACTTAGCCCACCCCGAGGCTCCTTCCAGGTCCGCCGCCTCGTAATAGTTGCTGGGAATGCCCTGCAACGCCGCCAGGTAGATGACCATGTTAAAACCGATCGTCCACCAAAGGGTCGAGACCAAAATGCTGACCCACGCCCAAGGCTGCTGGGTGATGAAGTCCACTTTGGGCAGCCCCGCATCCGATAAGATCACGTTGACCAGCCCCGCCTGGTTGTCCAGGATCCAGCGCCATAATAGCCCGACCACCGACACAGCCAGGATGTTGGGCATGAAAAACACAGCCCGGAAAAAGCCGCGCCCGAAGATCGGCCGGTTCACCAGCATGGCCATGGAGAGCGCGCCAAACACCAGCAGAGGTACGCTGAGCCCCACGAACAGTGCGGTGTTCAGCATGGTGCGCCAGAAAAACTGAAACTGCAGCGTACTGGGATCAAAGAGCCTCTTGTAGAATTCCAGCCCCGCGAAGGGCTGATGTGACGCCAGGATATCCCACCGGTGCACGCTCACATAGATCCCAAAGCCAATGGGGTAAAGAATAAAAACGGTAAACAACACGGCGTGCGGCAGGAGGTAGAGGTACGGCAGGAGCGGACTGCCCTCGCTAAATGGCGCCAGGATGCCTCTTCTGCGGCCCCCCTCGTGCCGCGTCGAGCCGGACCGGTTCATGGTGATCCCTCCGATTTTCGGGCCTGATGGTGGGGGAACGGGGAGAAGGGGACGGTCGCCCCGCCCCCCCGGTTCATCCCTGTGCACTACTGGTTGGCCATAGCGTCGGCAATCTGCTTGTTCGCCTCAGACACACCGGCGTCCAGGGCACTCTTGGGTGTTTCCTTCTTCAGCAGGGCGTTGCCAACCGCTTCATCCAACGCGGCCCGGACCTGGGCCACCCACGGGAAACCGCTGAACGGGTGGACATACTGCAGACCTGCAAACACCGGCTTCATAGGCTTGCCTTCAAACGAGGCATCCTTTGCCACGACAGGCTGGGTGGGCAGGCTGCCCGCGCCGGTCCAGTACAGGTCCTGGGCCGGCTCGGTCATCCAGTTGACGAATGCCAGGGCAGCTTTCTGGCGGGCCGCATCCACGGACCGCTGCCGTGGCAGAGCCAGGTAGGAGGAGCCGCCCCAAGCCGCATCCTCGCGGGTACCCAAACGCGGGAAGGGAGCGACACCGAAGTCCAGCCCCTGCTGACCCTTGAAGTCCTCATAGCGCCACACGCCGTTGAACACGAACGCTTCCTTACCCTGCCGGAAAGCGGCGATGGAGCCATCCTCCGTCACATTGGCAGGAGACACGTGGTACTTGTAGATCAGGTCCACCAAGAACTGCAGCGCTTCCACCGCCTGCGGCGAGTTGAAAACGGCCTTGGTTCCATCGGCGTTCAGCATCGCCCCGCCGTTTTGCAGCAACATGGAATAATAGATGCTGCCGCCCATCCAAGGCAGCGGGATCATGGTACCCCACTGCACCACGTTGTCGGGATCGAAGCCGGGTTCGTTGGCGTGCTTGCCGTTCTTGTCAATGGTCAGCTTCTGCAGGGCCGCCAGAAACTGCTCCCGGTTCTGCAGCTTGGTGGGGTCCACGCCAGCCGCGTCGAGGAGCTTCTTGTTGTAATACTCCACCAGCGCGACAGAATGAATCGGTACCCCGTAGACTTTGCCCTTGTAGACCGCCGTATTCCACAGGACCGGGTAGAAGCGACTCTTGTCAATGCCCGCCGACTTCAGCATCGCAGGCGTGAGTTCGGTGAGGGCACCACGAGCGCTAAAGCCGGTGATCACGTCTTCATTCACCGCGACCACGTCGGGAGCCCGGCCGGCCGCTACCACGGGCTGAAGTTGCTGGAAGAGGTTTCCCCAAGGGATGGCCTGCGCCTTGACCACAATGCCAGGATGCGTCTCATTGAACTTCTTGATCAACTGCTGCATATAGGGCATGTCCGGCCCGGTAAAGCCGTGCCAGTAGGTGATGGTCACGGTCTTGGCCATAGCCTGCACGCCGAGGATCATCACGAACGCCACGCTGAGCGCTACGATCTGCGCCAGTCTTTTCATCGTCCTGTGTCTCTCCTTTCTTTCGGGCAAAAACCCATGTGAACGGAAAAACGAAACGTACAACCTCCCACAGTTCAGGGCCCTTCGACCTCCTTTGAGCTTCCCGGCCTATCCCATCCTGTCATTCTCCCGCGAACCACCTCCTTTCCAGGCTTTGACCCGACAGCGGCGACAACGCACACAGATCCAGTTGCTCTGACGACCAGACCAGGCTGGCTACGCTCCCGGATCCGGCAGGACAGTAGACGGCTGGCAACGCCCGGAGGCCAGGTAAGCTGTCCAACCTTGCAGCAAAGTGCGCGCCATGGGGTCGGTTGCTTGTAGGCGCAGGGTTGTGAGGATGGCCCGGCCGGCACCCAACCGGAACTGGTAGGCATAGGCAGCCGGTTGGTGCACCCAACCCACGAACATGCCGGACAGAACGTCAGAGAATTGCGCTGACCTTACTCCGTCGATCACCAGGTCCGAAATAACCGGCTGGAATGCGAAGTCCATGGCGAAACCCGGCACCGCTGCCTCCGCCGCAGGCACTGACTCTTCAGACCCAGCGGGCACCTCCGGCTTCCCAAGTTGACCGGGCACCTGGGGGCCCACGCCCCGCAGATCCTCCAGGTTACCCTCGACCCGGATCCAGTTGAGGTTGTTCGCCCAGTCCCCCGCCCGAACTGTACCCTGCCGCCGCACAAGCCGAGGCCAGCCCAACCGCCGCCCCCAGTCCCCCGGCACCGCCTCTTCGTCCTCTGCCACAACCAGCGCAGTCCCACCGCGACGCAGGTGTTCCAGCACCGGCTCGTCCATCCGGGGGACCACCCACACGCTCCTTTGGGATGCGCCTGCCTGGGACGCGCCTGCCGCCTGGTCCTGTGCCGTCTCCCGAGCAAACGATTGCAGGTCCAAAAAATTCTCGGCCAACACTTCCCCCGCACGGTCCAGTAGGCGCAGCAGGAGCCGATACTTGGCCGGGCTCGCCACGCTTGGTGCAGGGAATGTCAGGTTGCCTGCCTGAATCACCCCTGCGCCGGGCGGATCGCCGCCGCCGGCTACTGCCAAGAACGCCGGAGGCGACGTCACCCCTGCCCCTTCCAGGTACCATTCCAGTTGCAACCCGCGGTTGCGGGCCTGTGCCGCCGCCTCCCGGCTAGCGAAAGCCAGCCATACGGCCACATGAACGTCCTCGCCTGACCAGGCATTGTAGCGATCCGGCCGCGGAACGATCACCGTGTCGGCGTTGATCAGTGGCAGCAACCCGTGAAACACCTTCGGGTTTCGCCACATATCCAGCAACCCGTTGGACTCCCAATGAACGTCGGTAAGCTCCGTGATGACATAGCCTGCAATGGACGGCTGCAGCCGTATGCTTTCGATTTCATACTTAAGAGACAGAAACTCATTCCACTGGGACTGTCTCACCAGCTCCTCGTAAGAGCCGAAGACTTGCTCCAAGCCGTACTCGGCCACGCGTACCTGAACGTTCTTAGGCTGTACCGCACCTTTGGCCCAGTCGGCGCCGCTTTCGAACCACCAGGGGTCCTGGCCCCCGTAGCCTGCCCGTAGGCGGCGGACGTCCGGCAAACCCCAATTGCCGAACTCCGACACCACCAGGGGCTCGTTGCCCCGCCGTACCGAATCGCCGTAGGGGCTATAGGTCCAGGCCGCCCGGCCGGCAAACTCCCGCACGCGCTCATCCCACTGCTGCACATGGTCTGGAATAGAACAATAAAAGTGGAAATCTTCGATGTCCGTCTCCACATGGAAGTTGGGCGGGCAGGCGGAATTGTCCACCACCAGCCGGCTGGGATCCGCTTGGCGCAGCCAGCGCACCATCTTCTGCAGCCACTGCCGGTGGGACGGGTCGTTGACCAGGTCTGTACCCCAGTTTTCGTTGATGATGCTGCGGATGACCAGGCTGGGATGGTTCCAGTCACGCTGCAGCATGGCTTCGAGTGTTGAGCGGATACGGCCCTTGGAGGCGTCCGTTAGCCGGCTTACGTTGGGCAGCTCCACCCATACTAGAAGGCCCATTTCATCGGCCAGCTCGAGGTAGCGGGGATCCGGTACCTTCATGTGGCAGCGCAGTAAGTTAAAGCCCATGGCCTTGGCCTTTTGGAACTGGTCGCGCCACACCCGCTCCCCCTGACCGGCTGCCGGGCACACAATACCGTCGGCGTAGTAATCCTGATCTAGAAGGCCCTTCAGGTAGACAGGCTCTCCGTTCAAATAAAAGCGCCCATTCTTCGCCTGAAACTGCCGCATGCCGAAACGGTCTGACGCGACGTCCAGCACTTGCCCGTCACCATCCAACAAGCGAACGACGATGGTATACAGCTGCGGGTCCGCCAACGTCCAGAGCTCAGGGTTTACAAAACTGATATCAGTTTTGTAATTGCCGGCAATAACGATCCTCATCGGTAACGAAGAACGGAAAACTCGCCCCGATGGCGCCTGGACCTCAATGTCTAGGGACATCGAAGGCGACGGTGCCCGGCCGCCGTTCAGGTCCGCTGTACGGTCAGCCGAACACGCGTCCGCCGAAGGCTCACCCACTGACCGCACATCGATCTCCACCGTGGCGGACGCCAGCTCTACCTTGGGAGTGACCCGAATTCCCTCGATCCGTGTCCACGCTGTCGCCTCCAGCGTCACATCCTGCCATATGCCGCTGATGGGTCCGTACCAGCTCTGCTTGCCGTGCGGGATTTCGCCTAAGGGAAATTCCGGGTAGTGCGATGCGTCATCGGTCGGGTCGATGACGCGAACGATCAAGACGTTTTCACCCTCGTCCTGGCCGTCACGCTTTGCGCCGTACACCAAAAACTCGCTTACTTCAAATGCAAAAGGAGTGTACCCACCCTCGTGGCTTCCCACAAAACGACCGTTCAGCCAGACTTCGCAGTAATAATCTACCGCACCGAAACGCAAACGCACCGCGCGCCCCTGCCAGTCTGCCGGCACGTTGAAAACCCGGCGATACCACGAGACGCCTTGGAAATGTCGCAAATCTTCAAACTGCGCCTGACAGCAGCCCGGCACAACCGACGGCCGCCAGCTCAGGTCATTCGGCAACACACGCCCCAACTCCGTCTCTCCGATAACCACCCGGCCAGTACCTGCGGTGTACCCGGTCTGCGCAAAACCCGAGCGATCCAACGCAACGGCTGCGGCGGCGTTGCCGGCCGCCGTCTCCAGCTGCGGCGCAAACTGCCACGTTCCGTTGAGCGAAATCTGTTGTCGCGACAAAGGTACCATCCCTTCTCCGTTCCGTGATTCCATGGGCCAGACATCGCGTGAATCAGTCTTGGCTTCGGGCTCCGGGGTGTACCCAATGTCACCTTCACACCGGCCCTCACCTTCGCCCTCACCCTGATACTACGTAACTAACCTTGGCCCGCGGCTTCCTGAGCGAGCCCTTCGGCGGAAAACATCTTCTGCAGCACTAAAGTGGCCGCCCCCACCGGCCCGGCATCGGCCCCCAGTTGGCTGACCAGCACTTTGACCCCGCGCCCCCGGCCCTCGAGAGTGTGGGTCTCCAGCGCGTCCTGCACGGCTCCCAAAAAGAGGTCGGATGAGCGCGACACGCCGCCACCCAATACTACGGCTTCAGGGTTGATCACGTTGCACAGGATGGACACCCCGATTCCAAGAAACCGCCCGGTTTCTTCCATTAACTGTCGCCCCAGCACGTTTCCTTGCCGTGCGGCCAGAGCCACATGCTCTGCCGTGAGGTTTTCCAGCCTGCCTCCAGCGATTTGCAGGAGTTCTTCTCCCCCGGGGGCGCCGGCCGCCACCGCCACCTTGGCGCGGTCAGCAATAGCGCGACCTGACGCCACGGCCTCCAAACATCCCCGATTGCCGCAGCTGCAGATCGGGCCGCCAGGCACTACCACTGTATGGCCAATTTCACCGGCACTTTCAGTGGCACCATAGTGCAGCTTTCCATCAATAACCAGCCCGGCTCCGATACCGGTTCCTACGAATAACCCCACCAGGGTCCGTAGCCCTTTGCCCGCTCCGTGCCACCGTTCCCCTAACGTGGCTGCCCGGACGTCATTGTCCACGATCACCGGCAGCCCCAAGCGGCTTTCCAGGTATTCGCCCACCGGTACCTGATGCCAGTTGAGGTTAGGCGAGAATACGGAGATCCCCCGCCGGGTATCCACAAGCCCTGGAATTCCCACGCCTACAGCGATGATCTTATCCCTCGAGACGCCATTTTCTGCCAACAGACCGTGCACAGTATCAGCCACATAGTCCAGCACTCCCTGAGGCGAGCCAAGCCCGCGGTTGACGCAGGCATGGCGGGCCAGAATCCTGCCATCCAGGTCCGTTAGAACCGTGCAGATCCGGCTATAGCCCACGTTCACGCCCACGGCCACGCGGGCCGCCGAGTTGATCCGCAAAAGTCTCGCTTTCCGTCCGCCGTTGGGATTGGCAGCCCCCGCATCGCATATCAGCCCCGAGCGCTGCAGCTCGCTGACAATCTTCGACACGGCCGTTAGCGTCAAACCCGTCCGACCCACGATTTCTGTTCGCGATAGCGGGCCATACTTGCGGATGACGTTGAGGACCGCGGACCGGTTCTCCAGCCGCATCCGTTCAAAGCTGACCGTGCTCATCTCGACCGCCGCCACATACGAAACTGGATTTAGTTTAATAACATCCACGGCATTCTTTTCGTCACTACTTCCCAAAATCCTGCTACTGCTTTCATGTCACTTTCTGAGATTCCTCATCTGACCTTGCTCCCTCCTGCTCCCTCCGCCTGCCTGACCAGCCTGACCCACATCACATGCTACATTTTACTCACCCCCGGCGTAACTGCGCGGACCCGGCGGCTCACGCGAGTTACACCATCCGCTGCGTGTGCTAGGAACCGGCTATCCAGGGGACTGCCCCGCGGCACACCGGGATCACACTGCCGGCGTGCGGCATGATGGCCACGAAGGCCCGGCCCCGCGCCGCCAACCGCGTCAGTGCCCGCCAGATGGCCTCGTTGGCCTGGCCAGGGGCAACGACGCGCTTCACCATGAGGGCCCGGGCGTCGTCCTCGGTCACGTGCGCGGACACCAGCGTAACATGGGCCTGTGCCAGGCTGCGGCACCACAGGTGGGCTTTGTGGCGGCCCATGGTGAACGGCCGGCTGGCAAAGTCGGCCAGGACTTCCGGAGGCGTGCGGAAGGATTTCAGGGACTGCATGGTCTGCTGGAACAGGGGATCCCCCCATCCTTCCGGGCAATCTGCCAGCAGAAAAATCTCCCCGCCCGGGCGCGCCAGGCGGGCGGCTGCCGCTAAGGCCTTCTGGGCCTGATACACATTGAGATCCTTCGGGTACCCCCCTGCGGACGCGACCACCAGGTCCGCAGGCTGAGCCGCCCGGGCCTGCATCCTCCTCACAGCCCAGCGGACCGCTGCTGCGTGAGCCTCCCGCGGCCTGCCCGCGAAGACCGCCGCCGGCTGCTTCTGCGGGTTCAAGACCACAATGATGCTCCAGTCGAGTCTGGCCATCCGGCCGATTTCATTCACGTCCTGGCGCGCCGGGTTGCCGTCTACCCGCCCAATCTGGGCTCCGGCCCGGCGCATCAGGGCGTGATTCGCTGTGATGGTATCCTCACCGGCCAGGCCGATGGCCACGGCCTTCTCGCCCCCTGTAAAACCCATGAACTGATGGGGCTCCAGCACGCTAACCGCCACGCGGAGGCCCGTGTCCAGGTAGCGGCGGTTGATCCAGACCGGCGTCCCGCGCTGGGTGGTCCCGAGGTACGCCAGGTTGCTGCGGTCGCGGGCGTCATGCGCCACCACGGGCAAGGCCTGCCGCCACCTCTCCCCGAGCAGGGCGCGCTGCTGCGCGTCGCCGACCGGAGGATGCAGCCCGCCGCCGATGAACAGCACCACCTGGCGGCGCGAGACACCCCGCTGTTCCAGGAACGGGATGAGCACGTCCAGGACCGCCGCCACAGGCAAGGGCCGGGTAGCATCGCTGACCACGATGGCCACGCCATCCCGGGCAGCCGCAGCGCCTTTCGCCCCCAGGTG
>JADBKO010000046.1 GCA_014896355.1 Bacillota bacterium | reverse complement strand
CAGCGATCCGGCCTATGTGTATGAAGTGATCAAAGCCGGCGCCAACGGGTATATTCTCAAGGACGCCCAGCCCAAACAGGTGATCGAAGCCATTCGGGCCGTGGCCCGGGGCGAGGCCTACATGCCAGGCCCGGTGTTGATCCGGGTGCTGCAGGAATTCCGGCGGTTGGCGCGCGATGGGGAGGCCAAGGCGGGGCTGGCGGACCTTGTAGGCGAGGCGACCGCGGATGGCGCGGGCTTCGCAGGCCCGGGGCAGGAAACGGACAAGGCCCCCGGCGGCGAAACGCAGAGCGGGCGGCCCGCCGCCGTGCCGGCACAGGGAACGGTCCCAGTGCGCGCTGGGATTCTCGGGCCGCTGACCTCGGCTGCTCACGCTGCGGCAGAAACGGCGCGGGCAGCCGCGGACACCGCGGAGGAACCGGGTTCTCCAGGGGGGGCTACGCCCGGCAGCCTGGCGGCGGATCATCCTGCGGCGGTTCCGGCGGAGACGCAAGCTCTGGTGCAGATTCTGAGCCGCCGGGAGCTGGAAGTCCTGGGGTGCCTCGCCGAGGGATGGACCAACCAGCAGATTGCGGATGCCCTCTATATCAGCGAGAAGACCGTCAAGAACCATGTCAGCAATCTGTTGAAAAAGCTAGGTTTGGAAGATCGCACGCAGGCTGCCCTGTTGGCGGCCCGGCGCGGCATTTCGCACTCCTCTCTCCACAAAGGGGGCTCGTCTCTCCCCAAGGCCGGGCCTTGAGAGCAAGCCGGCTGCGGGGACCCGCCCTGCGGCCCCAAATCGGGATGCGGAAGCCGACTTAACGGGACTTTGGTCCCAGGAAAATAGGCCTAAAGACGGATTGGAACCGCTCTGGGGTACGTGTTATATTACAGATGCAACGAAGGTGACGGTGCTGCGGACGAGCTCCTCGCGAGGCCATCCGAAAAGGCAGCAACCCGAACCCCAAAAATTGCAAACCCCCTCACTCTAGAAATCCCGCCTGCCCCGTCAGGCGGGATTTCTAATTGTGCCTGTGCCTTTCGTTTTTTTGCCTTTCGCTTCTTTCCGCGGAAAAACACGGTTAAACACGGTCGAGGGCCGGATCACGCTGCCAGGAGGTGCCGTTTTCGACGCGGCGAAGGATGGAGACGAAATCGCCCGGTTTACCGCGGGGAGGAATCTTCATGGCTGGCCGCAGCTGGGTTTCCACATCGCCGGCAGTCCTGAGATTATGGGATGCCAGCCGCCAGGTGATGGTGGCGGCGCGGATACGGAAGGCAGACACATTCCGTGCCCGTTTGCAGGGCTTGCTTGGCTGCCCCCCGTTGCCGCCCGGGGCCGGCTTGGTTCTGGTTCCGTGTCGTGCGGTGCATACCTTTTTTATGGCCTACCCCATCGACGTGGTGTTCCTGGATCCCGCGGGACGGGTGCTTCGCTGCCTGACGGATTTGGCGCCGTTTCGCCTACCGGCCCCCGTGTGGCAGGCCCGGGTCGCGGTGGAGCTGCCGGCGGGAACCCTACGGAAAGCAGGCGTGCGGCCGGGCCACCGGTTAACCTTTTTGCCGCCGGTGGAGGGATTGCCGTGAGCTCCATGTGCCCGGAGAGATGCGCCGTACGTCCGGATGCGGAGCTGTTTCGCGTTCTCTGGGGGCGCCAGTTCACCAGTGAGGAGTTGCGCCGCTGGTGGCTGTCACGCCGGGCCCGGGCAGATTGCCGCCTGTGCCCGGTGGAGCGCCGCAGCCGTTGCCTTAGCGAAGGCCTGCAGAGGCTGCTGGCACAAAACCGGATCCGCGCGGAGGCTGCGGTATCCGCCGGCGCAGGGTCCGTCCCCTTTTGTGTCCGGTGCGGCAGCCACGCGGTGGTCCAGGCCTTTTGCAGCCGGTGTAGGCGTCGGGACTGCCTGCTCTGCCTGGAATGTGCCACCCTGGGGGAATCGCGCAGCTGCTTGACGTTGTATAGCGCGCCTGTGACAGCGGAGGCCGAGGAGGGCGGTAGGTCCAGCTGGGTTCCCGGGGCCGCAGCCTGGCCTGGACGGAGCGGGGTCCAGCTGGAGTCCGGACGGTTGCAGCCGTCCGGGGGGTCTCTACAGGCCGTTTTACCCCTGCTGAACCCAGCGCAGAGGGAAGCTGCCGCAGCTCTGCTGCGATGGCTGCCGGGCCGGCAGCATGGGACAGACGGGCCCGCGGTGTTCGTTCTGTGGGCGGTGACCGGCGCCGGCAAAACTGTAGTCATGATCCGGGCCTTGCAGGATCTCTTGCCCGACGGCGTACAGATCGGGTTGCTTTCCCCACGCCGGGAGGTGTGTTTGGAGTTGGCCCAGGCACTACAGCAGGCTTTTCCCGGACGCAGGCCGGGCGTGATGGTGGGCGGATACCAGCAAAGCCCCGCAGGTTTGCCGGTCTGGGTGGCCACCACCCATCAGTTGGTACGTTTTGGCCGTAGCTTCCAGGTCATCTTCCTGGACGAGGCCGATGCCTTTCCCTTGGCCGGCAACGGCCATCTCTGGCGCCAGATCCGGCGTACGCTGCGCCCTGCGGGCAGGCTTATTCTGGTGACAGCCACACCGGAGCCGCGGTGGATCCGGGCGTTTCAAAGCAACGCCACCGCCGGGGTACGCCTGTTCATGCGCCATCATGGACATGCCCTGCCGGTGCCTGAGCCGGTGTTGTGCAGGCGGAAAAGTGTTGCGGATTGGTGGTCCTGGCTTCGGGGCGACCTGCCGCCGCAGGCATACAGCCTGGCCGCACGGGCGTTGGCACCGCCTCAGGCGCGGCTTATGGTTTTCGTCCCCACGCGCAGCCAAAGCGTGCAGACTGCCCGCAGGTTGTCGTTGCGGCTGGGGATTCCTGTCCCGTTTCTGCACTCCGGGTGCCCGCCGGCCCAGAGACAGCAGACTTTGCAGGAATTGAGGGACGGCCGGGTGAGGGCCCTGGTCACCACCTCTCTCCTAGAGCGGGGAATCACCATTGCTGCGGTCCAAGTTCTGGTATTGGAGGCGGACCATCCCATGTGGACCACCTCCCAGCTGGTACAAATGGCGGGCCGGGCTGGCCGCAGCGCCCACAGCCCTCAGGGGCATGTATGGTTTCTGGCTGCCCATTGGACCCGGGCCATGCAGGCGGCCATCGAGCAGATCCGCCAGGCCAACGAGGCTGCCGGAAGGCAGGACCCGGGTCTACGGCCGGGGGATCCTGAGGCCGCGGCGCGGTAGATCAAAACAGAAGCGGGCGCCAGGTGGAGGAACGGGCGATGCGACAGACGGAGGCGTGCCGGGCCGGGTTCCGGCGAACCCCGTGGATGGATGCTGTCCTGCGGCTCGGCGTAGGGGTCCGCCAGGTCATGGCCGGCTTGGCAGGTGCCGGCAGGTGTGCGGTGTGCGGAAGTTGGTGGGCGCCGGAACCTGGCGCAGACCTGGGGCTATGCCCTTCTTGCTGGCAGCCCCTTGTGTTCTGCGACCCAAATGCCGATTTAACCCGTGGAAGAGCACTGCGCCATCTGTCCTTCCTGGCTGCGGTCCTTGCCTACGAAGGCCCGGGGCGCGAGTATATCCAGGCCATGAAATACCGGGGGAGGGTGCAAATAGGCGAGGCCTTAGGGCTTTTGCAGTCTGCATGGGTGGATCTCTATCCAGAGCTTTGGCGCAGTGACTGTGTGGTCAGCGTTCCCCTGGCTCCCTGGCGGGCGTGGGAGCGGGGGTTCAATCAAGCGGATCTCTTGGCCGCGCCGGTGGCCAGGCGGCTGCGCGTTCCTTTCTTGGCCGATGTTTTACGGCGGGGGCAGGAGACAGAGCGTCAGGCAGGCCTCTCCCGGTGGGAGCGCCGCAGGAATGTGGAAGGTGTTTTCCATCTCTCCCCCGGGTGGCAGGCGCGGCTGGCAGGGGCCGAAGTCCTGTTGGTGGATGACATCGTGACCACCGGTGCGACCCTAGACGCGTGCGCTGCGACACTGAAGCAGGCGGGAGCCGCCGGGGTGAGGGCGTTCGTCTTGGCCCATGCCAGCCTCAGGCGGACTACGGTGGGTACAGAGGCGGAACAGAGCAGGTCATAGCAACCTTGGCGAAAGGAGAGAGAGCCATGGCAGACATTCGCAATTGTGCACGGTGCGGCAGGCTGTTTTCCTCCACCGGTAACCGCATTTGCCCGGCATGTCTGGCCGAGGACGAGAAACGATTTCAGAAGGTGGCGGCGTATCTGAAGGAGCATCCGCTTGCAGACGTGCTGGAGGTGTCACAGGGAACCGGTGTGGAGGAGCATGTGATTTTGGAATTCGTCCGCACCGGGCGTTTGGAGGCCGTGGGGCTGGGCGAAAAGCTGCAGGTGCAATGTGAGCGCTGCGGCAGGCCTATCCGCAGCGGTAGGTACTGCGCAGCCTGCCAGAAGGAACTGGCAGAGGCTTTGGCCCAGAATACGGCGGCACAACCCAAGAGCGTGGAGGACGCGGATATGTACATTACGGAGTTCAAACTGCGCAAGCAAAGCAGAAAAGAATGAGCCGTTCCGAGCGGCCTCAGGGTGGCAGGCCAGCCGGCGCAGTGCCGGGATTCAAGCGGAGGACGTCATAGATCCCGAGATGGAGGTTATGCTAAAATGGATGCCGAGATGGAGGCTATGCTAAACTGGAACACCTGAATCCACCCGGGAGGGATTGACATTGATCAAAGTCCTGGCCAGCCCCAGCCGCTATGTGCAGGGGGCCGGAGCCCTGGATGAACTGGCTGCGCTGATGAAACCCGTCGGAAAAAAGCCTTTGGTGATTCTCGATTCCTTCGTAGCCCAGATTCTCGACCCGCAGCTCAAACGGGTGCTCGGCTCTCTGGAGTGCACCTGGGAGCGTTTTGGCGGCGAAGTGACGAAAAAGGAGATCCAGCGACTGCAGCGCATAGGGCAGGAGGCAGGTTCGGACAGCGTCATCGGAGTCGGGGGAGGCAAGACTCTGGATACAGCCAAGGCCGTAGCCTATTATGCCAAGGTTCCGGTGGTGATCGTCCCTACCATTGCGGCCACCGATGCTCCCACCAGCGCGTTGGCGGTCATCTACACGGAAGAGGGGCAGTTCCAGGAATATTTGTTCCTGCCCCGTAATCCGGAACTGGTGTTGGTGGATACGGCTGTGGTGGCCAAAGCTCCGGTGCGCTTCTTGATATCTGGCATGGGAGACGCTCTTTCCACCTGGTTCGAGGCAGATGCCTGCGCCCGCTCCACGGCGAAGAATGTGGTAGGCGGCCGTCCGACGGCGGCTGCACTGGCCATTGCCCGCCAATGCTATGATACCCTGCTGGAATACGGCCTGGCCGCCCGCCTGGCGGTGGAACATCAGGCAGTCACTCCCGCGGTGGAGAAGGTGGTGGAAGCCAACATTCTTCTGAGCGGTATGGGCTTTGAATCCGGCGGATTGGCGGCCGCGCACGCCATCCATAACGGGTTGACGGCTCTCCCTGCCACTCACGACCGCTTCCACGGGGAAAAAGTGGCGTTTGCCACGTTGTGCCAGCTCATGCTGGAGGGAAAGCCGGAGGAAGAGCTGGAGGAAGTCTACGGATTCTGCGAGACCGTGGCACTGCCCACCACCCTCGCGGATCTGGGCGTCCAGTCCGTGGACGCCGCTGACCTGCGCCGGGTGGCGGAAATGGCCTGTGCCCCGGAGGAAACCATCCATAACATGCCGTTCCCGGTGACGCCGGAGCAGGTGGTGGCGGCCATCCAGGCGGCGGATGCCTGGGGAGGGCAAGGCCGTTCCGAGTTTTGAGGCGGCATTCCGAGATAGCCCTCCAAGGCAGCGGCATGCCCGCCCGCGGCGGCGGGGTCACGCGATCAGCCCTTCTCACTTCCGGGTGGGAAGGGCTTTTCGTTGCGGCGGCGAAAGGAGATGGCGTCAAACGTGACGAATTTCTGGCGGGCCGGGGATCGTTCCAATCAAGAGACGGTACAAAAGGTGCTTCCATGCACGAACTGTCCATCATCTGTGGGGTAACCCAGGCCTTACGGGAAAGCGCCGAGGCGCGCCGCGTGACCCGTATCCGCCGGGTGCGTCTGCGTGTTGGCCGCTGGAGCGGCGTGTGGCCTTCCAGCCTGCGGTTCTGCTTCCAGCTCTTGACCGCAGACGATCCGTTGTTGCGGGATGCGGCATTGGAGATTGAAGAATCGGATGATGCCGAGCTTCTGCTGGACTCCTATGAGGCCGAAGCAGGGGGAGGTGCGGGGGATGCCGGGACTCCTCGAGATCAAAATGGCCCGCAAGATGCTGGAGGGCAACGATGAGCTGGCCCGCCGCAACAGGGAGCGCTTTCGTTCCTGCGGCGTGCGGGTGGTCAATTTGATGAGCTCGCCGGGGGCAGGCAAGACTGCGCTCCTAGAGGCGACTCTGCCCTGGGCCCGCGACCATCTGCGGGTGGCGGTGGTAGAGGGAGACGTGGCCACGGCCCGGGATGCACAAAGGATCGCGGCGCTCCAGGTTCCGGTGGTGCAAATGAACACGGCCGGGGCCTGCCATCTGGACGCTGGCATGCTGGCGGACGCCGTGGAGAGTCTTCCCCTTACGGACCTGGACCTGCTGTTCGTGGAGAATGTCGGCAATCTGGTCTGCCCGGCGGCGTTCGACTTGGGCGAGGATTGGCGGGTGGTGGTCCTCAGTGTCACCGAGGGAGCCGACAAGCCGGAGAAGTATCCGGCCGTGTTCCGCAGGGCCGATCTATGCCTGCTCAACAAAGTGGACCTCCTCTCCCATGTGGACTTCGACATGGAGGTCTTCCAGGCGGGCCTCCGCAGTGTGCAGCCAGGCCTGCCGGTGCTGAAAGTCTCGGCGCGTACCGGTGTGGGTATGGAGGCATGGATTCAATGGCTACTTGGGCGGCTGAAGCCGGAGAACCCCGCCGGGGCGGGCGGCAACGGCTTTGTGTAAAGATCACCGGCGTCGTGCAGGGCGTAGGCTTTCGCCCCTTTGTCTACCGCCTGGCCACCAGTCTGGGCCTGGATGGCTGGGTCGTGAATTCCACCGCCGGGGTGGACGCAGAGGTGGAGGGTCCGCCGGCAGCAGTGGAAGCTTTTCTGGCGGGCCTCACGGAACAGGCTCCCCACCCGGCCAGGATCCTGTCCGTATCTAGCCGTTGGGCGCCGCCCTTGGGTTACCGAGGGTTTGCCATCCGGGATTCCCGGCAGGGCGCGGAGCACCAGGCTTTGATTCCGCCGGACCTGGCCATTTGCGACGAATGCCGCCGGGAAGTCCTCAGCCCCGGTGACCGCCGTTACCGCTACCCATTCACCAACTGCACTCGTTGCGGTCCCCGCTATACCATTATCCGGGCCTTGCCGTACGACCGGCCCCAGACTTCCATGCGGGATTTTCCCATGTGCCCGGAGTGCGAACACGAATACCACGATCCCGGCAGCCGCCGCTTTCACGCCCAACCCAACGCCTGTGCCGCCTGTGGGCCTCACCTCTGGCTGGCAGACGGGCAAGGGAACGCTGTTCCCGGGGACCCTCTGGCCGAGGCAGCGCGGCTGTTGGCCGCAGGAGCCATCCTGGCCCTGAAGGGGTTGGGTGGCTTTCATCTGGCGTGCGACGCCAAGAATCCCCAAGCCGTTGCCCGCCTGCGGGAGCGTAAACACCGGCCAGCCCGGCCTTTGGCCGTGATGGTGCGGGACATAGAAACGGCGCGCAGGTATTGCCGGGTGAGCGATGCGGAGGCGCGCCTTTTGGAGAGTCCGGCAGCCCCCATCGTGGTGCTGGAGCGGCGGCCGGAGGCGTGGCTGCCGGAGGAGCTGGCGCCGGGGCAGAGGACCCTGGGGGTGATGCTCCCTTATACGCCGCTGCATGTGTTGCTCCTGGCCCAGCGGCCTGAGCTGGATGTTCTGGTCATGAGCAGCGGCAATGCCAGCGGCCTGCCCCTGGCCAAAGACAACGAGGAGGCTCTGGCCAGCCTGCGGGGGATCGCGGACGGGTGGCTCCTACACAATCGCGGCATCGAACAGCGCTGCGACGACTCTGTAGTGCGTGTGGCCGGCAGCAAGACTATCTACCTGCGGCGCTCGCGGGGGTTTGTGCCCGCCCCCCTGTTGGTCCCGGGGCTGCCAGAGGGCCCTGCGGTGCTGGCCGTGGGCGGGGAAATCAAGAATGTGTTCTGCTACCTGGACGGGTCGGAGGGCGATGACAGGACCGGCGGCCCGGAGGACCCCGGTGATGCGCAGCCCGTTTGCCGGGCCATTCTGGGCCCTCATATCGGGGATCTGGGCACCGTGGAGGTGGAGGAGAGTTTTCACGCCGCCTGGCAGCACTTGTCCCGGCTGCTGGAGGCAGAGCCGCAGCTTTGGGCTTGCGATCTGCATCCGGGCTACGCCGGCCGCCGCCTGGCTCACGCCCTGGCCCGCGCCGCCGGATACGGCCCGGAGCGGGTCGTGGAAATCCAGCACCATCACGCGCATCTGGCTTCCTGCCTGGCGGAAAACGCCTGCATCGGCCCCGCCATCGGACTTATCTGGGACGGCTCCGGCTACGGAGAAGACGGGGCCATTTGGGGCGGGGAGACATTATGGGGAGACTGCGCAGCGTTCCAGCGCCTTGGGCATTTCCGCTATGTTCCCCTGCCTGGGGGGGAGCGGGCGATTTTGCAGCCTGCTCGGATCCTGGCTTCTGTCATGTGGGATGCAGACCAGACCCGGGCGGAGGAGGTTCTGGTGTGGCGGTACGGCCCCGCCGGCGGGCGCCAGGAGGGTCGGGGCCATCTTCCTGCTGTGGCTGACGACGCGCTGGAAGCCGGGGTGGCCCTGGCCATGCTGAAGCGCAGGTTTCCGTCGCCGCAGACCTCCAGCTGCGGACGTTTGTTCGACGGTGCTGCGGCCTTACTGGGATTCAGCGGCCCGGTGACCTACGAGGGGCAGGCAGCAGTGGAATTTTCGGAATTGGCGCGGGAAGCCTGGGATGGTGTCCCGCCGGAGCCCCTTCCCTTCGCCTTGTCCCAGGAAGGCGTGTTGGATTTTCGCCCCGCCTGGTTGGAGTTGGCCCGCCTGGCCGCCCGTCTGGCACCGGAGGGCGGGGAGATTCTGGCGGAAGCTTGGCTGTCCGGGGCGGGGCGGGGTTCGGGGCGCGCCGGGGCTCTGCGACGCCAGTTGGCTGCGCTGGCGTTGCGGTGGCAAGAGACTCTGGTGGCCGCCGGCGTGGCTGCCGTGGAGCATGCAGCCGGTGCTCACACCACGCCCGGCAGCGGGCAGTGCGCCGGACATGCCAACCCAGTGCGGGCGGGGCGGCTCCCGGTGGTGCTGTCGGGCGGCGTTTTCCAGAATGCCTATTTGCTGGTGCGGCTGAGCCAAGAGCTGGAGTCCCGGGGCTGGCGCGTGCTGGTGCACCGGCATGTGCCTGCCAATGACGGGGGGATTGCCCTGGGCCAGGCCGTAGTGGCACGGTTCCGG
Organism: Bacillota bacterium; assembly: GCA_014896355.1. GTDB lineage: Bacteria > Bacillota > UBA5301 > Bu52 > Bu52 > Bu52. Next base: position 10,517 of record JADBKO010000046.1, on the reverse strand, counting down.
TGGCGCGCCCGGCTCCAGACCGCGGGGCACGCGGGGCACCGGGAGCCGGCTGAGCGGAACAGGCCAGGTAGAGCGGGGGAGCGCGAGGCAGCAAGGAGCGTGATGTAGGGATGTGCCTGTCCATCCCCATGCGGGTCATCCACGTGGAGGGGTGCTGGGGGGACGTGGAGGCCGCCGGCGTCCGGCGCCGGGTAGGCCTGGATTACGTGCCGGAAGCCCGGCCGGGGGATTACGTACTGGTCCATGCAGGTGTGGCGCTGCAGGTTGTGGATGTCCAAGAGGCTCTTGAGACGCTGCGCCTGCTGGAGGAGGCTGCCGCGGCTGCGGCGGTGGCCTCGTCGCCTGCGGGGGGCGGCGGGCCGGAACCCGGCTGCCCGGAGGGGAGCCCGGCCCCATGAATCCGCCGGCACTTCAGGCCACGGACCTGCCGGAGGGTGCCCGGTCCGGCGGTGCCGCGCGGGCCGGACAGGATATTCTGCGTCCCGGCGTCGACCCGCAGCTGACGTCGGCGTTGTTGGCCCGGATCAATGCCAGCGTGTCGCGGCCCCACTGCATCATGGAGGTCTGCGGCACCCATACCATGGCCATCGGGCAGTTCGCCCTCCGCTCCCTGTTGGACCCCCGGCTGCGCCTGATCAGCGGGCCCGGGTGCCCTGTGTGTGTGACGGACCAGGCCGACCTGGACCGGGCTCTGCAGCTGGCCCGGCAACCGGAAGTGCTTCTGGCCACCTATGGGGACATGGTCCGGGTCCCGGGAAGCGGCGGGACCACCCTGGAGAAGGAGCGAGCCGCCGGCGCCCACGTGACCGTGATCTATTCCCCGCTGGATGCCGTGGATCTGGCCGCTGCCCACCCTACGCTGGAAGTGGTTTTTCTGGCTGTGGGCTTCGAAACCACGGCTCCGGCCACGGCCCTGGCGCTGGACCGGGCAAAGGAGCGCCGGATACGGAATTTCAGCCTGATCAGCCTGCACAAGCTCACCGTTCCGGCAGTGAAAGCCCTGTTGCGGGAGGAGACAACAGTAGAAGGATTTCTCTGTCCCGGGCACGTGAGCACCGTCATTGGCCGGGCAGCCTGGGACTTCCTGGCCCGGGATTTCCACCGTCCGGCGGTGGTGGCGGGGTTTGAACTGATCGATATTCTGCCAGCGCTGCAGCAGCTGGTGGCCATGCTGGAGCAGGGAGAGGCCCGTGTGGTCAACGCCTACACCCGGGCTGTGCGTGAAGAGGGAAACCCCCGGGCTCAGCAGGCTGTGGCAGAGCACTTCGAACCGGTGCCTGCCGTTTGGCGGGGGTTGGGGTGGATTCCCGACAGCGGCCTGGGTTTGCGCGCGGAATGGAAGGACTTCGATGCAGGCTACCGGTTTCCCGGCGCCGCCGGCCAAGAACCGCCGGATGGGGGCCTGGGCCAAGGCCAGGTGGTCAGCCTTGGGGGCGCCGGCGGCCGGTGCCGCTGCGGGGACATCCTGCGGGGCAAAGCCACGCCGCTGGACTGCAGCCTATTCGGCACCTACTGCACTCCACAGGATCCGGCGGGGCCGTGTATGGTCTCCAGCGAGGGGGCCTGCGCCGCCTACTACCGCTATGAGCGTCACAGGCTTCCCGGGCAGGCGGGGGGTGCCCGGAAACTGTGAGCGCTCCCGAACGAAGGGAAGGATGGCCAATGATGGGCGTGGACGAGAAAGAAGAGGCGGGGTTGGGATGACCCGGGAGGAGGAACCCAGGATCCTCTTGGGGCACGGGGACGGCGGCCGCCTGACCCACGATCTGATCCGTTCCGTCTTTCTGCCCCACTTCGATAATCCGGCCAACCCCGTGCTGCGCCCCCTGCCGGATGCCGCCGTGCTGGCGCCGCCGGCCGGATGGCGGCTAGCCTTTACCACAGACTCTTTTGTGGTCTCTCCGGCTTTTTTTCCCGGCGGCAATATCGGCACTCTGGCGGTGACCGGGACCGTCAACGACCTGGCCGTGAGCGGAGCACGTCCGGCGTATTTGAGCGTGGCGTTCATTCTGGAGGAAGGGTATCCGCTTCGCCAGTTGGAGGCGGTGGTGGAATCCATGGCCCTGGCAGCCCGGGACGCAGGGGTGCAGATCGTCACGGGCGACACGAAAGTGGTGGAGCACGGTGCAGCCGATGGCATCTATATCAACACGGCGGGCATCGGCTGGGTTCCGGAAGACCTTCACTGGGGCCTGGATGCCGTGCGGCCCGGGGACGTGGTCCTGCTGAGCGGCTCCCCCGGTGCCCATGGCATGGCGGTGCTGTTGAGCCGCGGCGATCTGGGGTTCCAGAGCCCGATCCGTAGCGACTGTGCCAGCGTGTTTCCGCTGGTGCAGGCGCTGCAGGGGGTGCCGGGGATCCGCTTCATGCGGGATCCCACCCGGGGCGGAGTGGCCACGGTGCTCAACGAGGTGGCGCAGGGGTCCGGTCTGGATGTCTGGGTGGAGGAGGCGGCGCTGCCCGAAGATCCGGCGGTATCCGCTGCGGCGCGTCTGTTGGGAGTGGATCCGCTGTATCTGGCCTGCGAGGGACGGGTGGTGGCAATCTGTGCCCCTGATGCCGCCGCTGCTGTTTTGGATGCGTGGCGGGCGGTGCCCGGAGGGCTGGGGCGGGACGCGGCAGCCATCGGCCACGTGTCTGCCTCCCGCAGATTGCCGCTTGGCCCCCGCCCGGAGCCCGCGGTCTACCTGCGCACGGCCCTGGGTGGCACCCGGCTTCTGGACGTCAAAAGCGGGGGAGAATTACCGCGCATCTGCTGAAGGGGCCGCGCGGGCCCGGCTCCCACAGCGACCCCTGCGGGCCCGACCCGGTTTCGTCGAGCTGCCGGCGTCCCTCAGCTGGCTACGGACGTCCGTCTACTGGCGTTCCCCGCCCACGATCTCGCCTGCCATCTCGCCGGCCGCAGACGGGATGGTCGCCTCTTCCCGGGCCACCGGCACCGACTCGGTACGGAACCACGTATGACGGTGGGCGATGACGACGGCGGTCGCCAGGACCCCGATGCCTCCGCCGCAGATCAAAGCCACCCTGGCCCCGGCCAGGCTGGCCAGGCCGCCTGCAAACAGGGCGCCAAACGGCGTCACGCCGCCGAAAACCAGGGAATACAGGCTCATGACGCGCCCACGGTATTCATCCGGCGTGTTGACCTGGATCGTGGTGTTGGTGGAGGCTGAAAAGCTGATCATGCTCATGCCCGCCAGGGCCAGAAGCGCCGCAGCCATGAGATAGCCGTTGGCCAGCCCCAGCAGTACCTGGAACAGGCCCAGGCCGAAGCCGCCTGCCAGCAGGACCACACGCCGCGGCCCCGCCTTGCTGAAGCCTGCCAGCAGCAAAGCCCCTGTCAGGGCTCCGATGCCCATGGAGGACATCAAAAAACCGTACCCCTGCTGCTGTTGATGCAGGACGTTCTTCGCCAGTACAGGCACCAGAATGTTGAAGTTCATGGCAAAAGTGCTCAGAATGCCCATGAGGACAATGGCTGTGAGGACCACCGGCGTGCGCCTCACGTACTGCAGGCCGGCCTGGATGTTTCCGATGAGGTTGCGGTCCACCTGGGATGCTTTCAGTGGAGGCACGCGGATCAGGAGCAGGCTCGCAAGGACGGCCAGAAAACTCAGGCCGTTGGCCAGAAAGCAGAACTCGGCGCCGAACCTGGCCATGACCACGCCCGCCACGGCGGGCCCTAGAATGCGGGCGATGTTGAAAATCGTCGAGTTCAGGGCGATGGCATTCATCAGGTCCTGGGGCCCCACCAGTTCAATAAAGAAGGCCTGGCGGGCCGGTGCGTCCAAGGTCTGCACCAGGCCAACGCTCAGGGCCAGCAGGAGGATGTGCCAGTACTGCACCACCCGGGTGTACGTCAGAAGCGCCAGGATGAACGCCAACATCATCATACTGGCCTGCGTGAAAAGCAGAATGCGGCGTTTAGGGAAGTGGTCTGCCACCACGCCGGCGACCAGGGAGAACAAAAGCACCGGTGCGAACTGTAGGCTGCTCACCAGTCCCAGCAGAAACGAGGAATTGGTGATCTCCAAAACCAGCCAGGCCTGGCTGACGTTCTGCATCCAGGTGCCGATGAGCGAAATGGCCTGGCCGGACCAGAACAAGCGAAAATTGCGGTGGCTCAGGGCAGCCAGAAACTGCCAGCGGTGCTTCGCTGGGGCAGGGGGGTGGGCGGTGTCCTGCATGTGATTGCTCCCTTAGACTCGTATTGCCTGCGGGTGCCAGAGGCGACACCCATCGAAGAAGCGATTCCAGCGGGAGAAGGCATCGTCCCGGAAAGGCCCCGACGTGGATAAAACTAGCTTATCACCGGCATGGCCACGGGTCAACGGCTGCGGCGAAGCGCCATTCTTAAGTTTCCCAGCCAGCGCCCGATAACTTGAACGAGTGGATCCCGCGGGATCCCACGCCCTTTCCACTGCGCCACAAAAGCTTACACAAGAGTTTACAAGAGAGGCGTGGGCCGCGAACGGCAGAAGGTCCAGGTGGAAAGGGAAAAGCCTACGGGCATGGAGGCCCTGGGAGAAACAACCACGGAGGTGGCGAAGATGAATGAAGCAGCACCTGTAGGGGCCACCTTGCTTCCACCCCTGGTACCGGCTTCCTTGCCCGGCAAACGGGCGGGGGAAGGGCCAGATGCGGCGGCGCAGCGGGCGCTGGCGGGCGGAAGAGACTGGGCGCCGGCGGCCGTGCACGGGGATAAAACCGGTACGGCCCCCATGGGTGATCCGGTGATGGCCGAACAGTCCGCAGCTTTGCGGCCGCCTCTGGACACGGCCAGGAAACAGGCTGAGGCCCGCAACCGGCTGGACCGGGCGTTGAAAGATCTGAACGATGCTTTCAGCGCTTTCGACATTCAGCTGAAGTTCCGCGTCCATGACAAGACCCACGACATCATGGTCCAGGTGGTGAACGTGCGTACCGGCGAAGTGATCCGGGAGATCCCACCCAAGAAGATCCTGGACATGTTCGCGGAGATGATGCGCTTCGTCGGCGTTCTCCTGGATGAATACGTTTAGCGGCCCGCATATCCGGGTGCGGAGGATGCCGGAATATCGGGGAGGATAGGTGGCCATGGACAGTTCCATTCGCATCGGCGGCTTTTCAGGCATTGATACGGTTTCCCTCATCGACCAGCTCATGCAGTTGGAGCGCCAGCCGGAAGTACTGCTTCAACAAAGACAGCAGGCCCTGGGTTGGACCAAGAACCAGTGGTCTGAAGTCAGTGCCTCGTTGACGGCGCTGCAGTCGGCCCTGAAGCCGCTGCTGGACCGCAACGTGCTGCTGAGCGTGGCGGCCACCAGTTCCGACACATCCGTGGCCTCGGCCAAGGCCAGCCCCGGCGCAGTTTCGGCCACCTATCACCTGACGGTGGATCAGCTGGCCACCGCCACCACGGTGGCGACGGGTTTCACGGATGCCCCCCTGGGCCTGGGCAAAGCCATTGACCCCAGCCAGGCGGTGACGGGTACCGGATCCGGGCTCTGGCAGGTGGTCACCACCGGCACCTTCACCATCAACGGCAAGCAGATCACCGTCACCGCAGGGGACTCTCTGAACAGCCTCATCTCTGCGATCAACAACGCCGGGGCGGGCGTGACGGCCAGCTACGACGGCGTGGCGGACAAGCTGGTTCTAACCAGTGCGAACCCTGGCGGGCCGGTCAACCTGGGCGCCGCCGGGGATACGAGCAACTTTTTGAGTGTCATGGGGCTGCTGGCCAGCCCGGCGGCGACGGATGCCAGTGGCAACACTGTCCGGCAGAGCACGTTCCACCTGGGCCGCATCAACACGGGCATGCCGTTGTCCATGGCGAACTTCGCCCACGCCTTTGTGGACAGCCAGACCCCGCCGCAGCCCATCTCGGGCAGCTTCAAGATCAACGGCGTGGAGATCACGTTCAACGCGGCCACGGATAGCCTCAATGACGTGCTGAACCGCATCAACAGCTCTGCAGCCAACGTGACGGCGATCTATGACGGGACCCAGGACCGGATCATTTTGACCTCCAAGGCCACGGGCAGCCTGGACATCAGTCTGGAGGACGTGTCCGGCGGATTTCTGGAGAAAACCGGCCTTCTGGTTTCCGGCGCTCCGGGTGCCACCTCCTCCAACGCCACGGTGACCCTGGGCGGGAACGCCCAATTCCGCATCGCCGAGCTGAACGGGGGCGCGGCGCTCTACAGCAACGGCAACGACGTGAGCGGTATCATCCCGAACGTCACCTTGAGCCTGCAGAAGACCGGCACCGCCACCATCAGCGTGGCCAAAGATGTCAAGGGCGTAGAAGACGCCATCAACGCGTTCGTACAGAAATACAATGCCACGATGGACCTGATCAACGACAAAATGAACGAGAAATCAGTACCGAATCCCACGTCCGATCAGGACCGTCAGAAAGGGCTTCTCAACAACGATTCTGTCCTGCGCGACCTGAAAAGCCGCCTGGTTCGCCTCGTGACGGACCTGGTTCCGGGCTTGCCGGCGGAGATGAACCATCTGGCGCAGATCGGCATCAGCCAGGACCCGGCGGATTTCGGCAAGTCCGGGCATCTGGTGGTGGACAGCGCCAAGCTGGAGGCCGCGCTGCAGAACAATCCCCTGGCTGTGGCGGACCTGCTTTACAAAGACGCCAATGGCGACGGCCGGGTGGACGACGGGGACACGGGCGTGGCCATGCAGCTCAACGGCCTCCTCGACCAGTTCATCAGCACGCAGACCACGTCCGTGGGCGGCGTCAGCGTCAAGGAAGGCGCCATTCCGCGGCAGATGGACCTGCTGGACAGCCAGATCTCGGATATCAACGACCAGATCGCCCGGATGGAAGACCTGCTGAATATGCGGCAGCAGTACCTGATCCAGGAGTTCACGGCCATGGAGCAGGCGGTCACCCAGATGCAGGGGCAGATGAGCTGGCTCTCCCAGCAGGTCAGCAAGTTGTGATGATGGCGGGATTTTCAGCCCAATACGCAGAGGGTGGGGTGGGACATTTGCGGATCAATACCCAGGAGGCCTACCTGCAGGCGCAGGTTCAGACCGCCACGCCAGAGGGGCTGGTGACGCTTCTCTATGACGGTGCCTTGCGTTTTCTACGGCAGGCCCGCGGTTACCTGGCAGCCCATGACGTGGAAGGGACCCATCAGGCCCTGGTAAGGGTCCAGGATATCGTGGTGGAGCTCAATTCCAGCCTGGACCTGAGCCAGGGGGAAGTGGCGGCCAGTCTGCGCAAGACGTACGAGATGCTGTTGCGGCAGCTGGTGGAAGCGAACGCGCGTAAAGACGTGACGCTGGTGGATGCGGCTATTCAGTCCATCGAGGGCTTGCGGGAGGCGTGGGTGGAGGCCAGCAAACAGGTGTTGGCCCGGCGGGCACAGGGAGCCCAGGGCGGGCCTGCAGGCGGAGAAATCTCCGCTGCAGCTGCAGGTGGCGCGTCTACAGCCGGCACCAGTAGGGCGGAGTCCTTGGCTCACGCATAGCTCGGGGTTCCCCGGGTTTTTATGTCCATCCGGCCAGCCCGCACACGGGATTTGTAGCTCAGACTGCAAAGGCGGGCGGCGTTGACATCTGGAGCGCCGACGGGGCGGCGCAGAGCCAGAGGAGGATGGAAATGGCGGGCGAGAATGTGACGGCGGTTACCGAAACCGGCGCCGAAGTGCGATACGGTGACAGTGACCAGGGGACCACGCCCGCAGAGGGGGTATGTCACCATGGAAGGGCTCTCGCAGGTTCACCGGGAAATCATCCGCGTCCTGGTTCGGGAGAAGGCGAGCTACGCACATCCGATCCGCTCGGAGCGGCTGGGGAAGGCGTTACATCTGGCGCCGTCCTATGTCCGTGAGCAGGTCCGCCGTTTGCAGGACCTGCGTCTTGTGGGCGCGCGCCGCGGCCCCGGAGGCGGATATTTTCTGTTGGACGAGGAGGGTCTGGGGTCCGCGTACCTGCCGCCGGGACACGGAACTTGGGATGAACGGGCCGTGGCCCTGGCCCAAGGGGGCCGCTGAGGGGCGGCATGGCCCGCGCCAGGCGGGCGGGCAGGGGGGCCAGGGCCTGGGCCTTGTCGGCTCGATCCCTGGAAAACGCGAGGACGAAAGAGGCCATGGCGAAGTCACAGGCAGACGTACTGGCGGATTGGCACGACTGGCTCACCTGTCTGGAGGAGAAAGCCAGGCGCTATGAAGCATTGCTGGCGCTGGCTCTGGAGGTCAGGGCGCAGCTGAATCTGGGCCACATGGAGTCGGTGCTGCAGTACCTGGCTCGCCAGCAGGAGATGGGCAGGGAGATCGACCGCCAGGATCAGCTGGAGGAGTCGGCGGTGGCCCGGCTTTTGGGAGGCTCGGCCGGGGAGGGCCTGGCGGCGCGATGGGAGCGCCTGGCCCTCCTGGCGGAGCAGTGGGGCCGTGACGGGGAGATCTACGGTCTATGGCAGCAGGGATTGAAGATCCGGGCTCGCATACAGAGCGTCATGCGGCAGCTGGAGCCGGTCTACGCCCAGTGCCAGGCACGCCTGCGGGAACAAGCCGAGCAGCTCCAAAAGGAGCTGCAGCGGGTTCAGCAGGGGCGGGCCGCGGGACGCGCTTATCTAAGGAGCAGCGGACGGCCTTCAGCCATTATTGACGGCAGAGGGTAGGGGCCTCCCTGCTCCCTTGTGTTTTAGTTGAGGAAGGCTTATAATCGTTTTGGAGTCCTTGTTCAGATCAACCGGCACGTACTCCCGGTGGAGTCCGCGAATGAGCCTTAGTCTTGACCGCCCGTGACGGCCAAAGCTGTGGCGGGCCGGGCGCCCCGGAGACAATGGGGTGCAGCATGTCCTCCGGTGGGAGCTACCGCTGCGGTTACTGCTGCAAACTCGATCGGGCGGGAACCTGAGCAAGCTCTAAAACCACCGAGGGAGATGCGAAGGTGTTTCAGGATAAGACGTTGACGTGCCGGGAGTGCGGCAAAGAGTTTGTCTTCACCGCCGGTGAGCAGGAGTTCTACGCCGAAAAGGGCTTCCAGAACGAGCCCAGCCGTTGCCCCGAGTGCAGGGCAAGTCGCCGCCGGGAGCGTTCTGCGTACGGGTCCGGCGGAACGCGGCAGATGTATGACGCGGTGTGCGCCAATTGTGGTGCGCCCACGCAGGTTCCGTTCCGTCCGCGTGAAGACCGGCCCGTGTATTGCCGTGAGTGCTACGAAGCCATGAAGGTCAGCGGCCGGCGCTGAACAACGCTGGACCGGCTCCCGTGGAGGGGTATCGTGTCGGCTCCCCTGCGTCCCACGGCAGGGCGGTTGCCGAGCGGTGTCACCGCACGTGGTGCTGGTTGCCGGCGGCCACACGGTGGATGTCGCGGAAGAGGTACACCCAGGATTTCTGACCCTGGCGTGTGCCTCTTTTTTTCGGGCGCCACGGTGTTCCGGGGCCCCCGAAAACCGGTCAGGGGCGGAGGGATGCGGGTGGGTGCTGGGACAGGGAAAGGAAAGGGTCCTGTGCGGCGCGCCGGGGAAGCGACGTCTTCCGGCCGGGAGGAGATCTTCCGGGTGGTCCTCGAGTGCCTGGAGGAAGGCATTCACGTGGTGGATGCCGACGGCGTGACTGTATTCTATAACCGGGCTGCCGCGGCGATCGACAACCTGAACCCGTCCGAGGTGGTGGGACGCCCGCTGCTGGAGGTCTTTCCCTCGCTTACGGTGGAAACCAGCACGTTGTTGCGCGTCCTCCAAAGCGGCCAGCCGGAAACAGACCGGCAACAGGCCTTCACGAATTTCAAGGGCGACGAGATCACCACGGTCAATAGCACGTACCCCATTTGGGGTGAGGCCGAAGACCGCGGCGGAGGCGGACGCCGCAGGCGCCTGCTGGGGGCTGTGGAGGTGGCCCGCGATATCACCCGCCTGAAGGATCTCAGCGAACGGATGCTGGTGTTGCAGCGCCAGCTCGCCGGGGCCTCCTCCGGAAGGACCGGCGCGCCGGATGAACAGGAGGCGCCGTCTGCAGCGGGAGCGGTGTATACGTTTGAGGACATCATCGGGGAGGGCCCTGCCATGCGGGCGCTGAAAAGCCTGGCGGCCAAAGCCGCACAGCGCCACTGCCCGATCCTGGTTTGGGGCGAAACCGGCAGCGGCAAGGAGCTGTTGGTCCAGGCCATTCACAACGCCGGGCCGCGCAGGCACAGGCCCTTCGTGGCCCAGAACTGTGCTGCCCTCCCGGAGCCGTTGTTGGAGGGCATCCTTTTCGGGACGCAGAAGGGCGGCTTCACGGGAGCCGTGGACAGGCCGGGGCTCATCGAGCTGGCGGACGGCGGTACCCTCTTTCTGGACGAGATCGACTCCCTGCAGTTGAACTTGCAAGCCAAGTTGCTGCGAGTGATCCAGGACCGGATGGTGCGGCGCGTGGGCGGCACCGCCAGCCGCAAGGTGGATGTGCGCTTCATGGCAGCCTGCGGCGGCGATCCCCAACAGGCGGTGGCGGAAGGACGCCTGCGCGCCGATCTGTTTTACCGGCTCAACGTGGTGGGGCTGCATGTTCCGCCCTTGCGGGA
>JADBKO010000045.1 GCA_014896355.1 Bacillota bacterium | reverse complement strand
GCGATGATGAACGCCTGTTTTGCGCACCCCGCGCACCCCTTGTCTTCGTCCACGGTCATCCCACCAAACCAACGTTCACAAGACGCGCCGAGCGTCACCGAGCTTCCCGAGCGCTACAAGGCGCCACCGAGCGTTACATACCGGGCGTCACAAGGCGCAAACAACCGTCCCCCGGCCCGGTCGGCCGGGAGCCCTGCTCTGGCCAGGGTTATTCGGTGCCGGGCGGCCGGAACCCTTCTGCCCGGCCCGCCCTTTGTCAGCCCCGAGGGGATCGGTCTGCTCCCGGGGACGGCCTGGCTGCCGGGCTCTGTTCGTGATCTGGTCTCGCCGGCGAAGCACAAGGGTCTCCGCAAGGCCGTTAGGTCTGTCCGCGTTTCGTGTTGGTCGAGGCGAACGCTGGGTCACCGTTACCAACACGACGTACGGACAGACCTGATTGTTTCGGGCAGAAGGGGTATTTTCCGCCCAGACGGCTCAGATCCCGCATGAGCTCTCCTTCCTTGATCCCAGGTGGCGGCCTGGTGCCCCCCTGCATCCCCGTCCGATCTTCGCCGCCGCCACCTCGCGGTCAGATGTCCAGCCGCAGCTTTGTGAGGTCGAAAGCCTCCACCGGCCCGGGATCGCCGCTGCAGAGGATCTCGTGCTCGCCGGGCTCCAGCCACAGACAGTTGTCAGACAGGTCCACCGGCTCCTGCGGTTCCAGGAAAACACCAAAGGCCGGAGCCGCGTTTCTCACCCCAATCATCCGGCCCTCCACCTGCACGGACAGGCCCGGATCCACCAAAGGCAGATCGCGGAAGCGCTGAAAGACCAGGTAGTTTCGGTAAACCTGGCCGTCGCAACGCACCTCGGCGAAGATCACGCTCTGCAGCAGCTGGCCGTTTTCCTCCCGCAGGACCAGTGTGTTCCCGACCGGCTCCGGCACCCACTGGGGAGTGTAGCCCAGGCCCAAAGCGGCAGCGGAGAAGCTGCCCAGTTCGGCCACGGCGTTGGCGGGAACCGCGACGCTGCGCCGGATTTCGCCCCGCTTTTCTCCGCTCAGACTGTAGCAAGCCAGGCGCAGTTCCCCTTCGCGGGGGCAGAGGCTGTCGTTGACCAGCGTTACCCGGACGCCGGCAATCTGCGCGCCGCGGCCTGCGCTGCCCGCCCCCGTCCCAGCACCCGCCTCCGCCCCGGACCCAGCCCCAGCCGCGCCCCGGACCCCGGCCCCGGTTTCTGCGTAATCCGGCTCCAGGACCACCAGAAGGTCCGCATAAAAGTGACGGCTGTAGTAGTAGAGGGCTTTTTTGCGGCGGTAGTAGTCCAGGCAGGACCAGCTGGCCACAGGCCAACAGTCATTGAGCTGCCAGTAAAGGGTGCCGGCGGTGGCAAACTTGCGACAGCGCCAGTGCTCCACCGCGGTTTTGACGGCTTCCGCCTGGTTGAACTGCGTGAGATAGACAAAGCTGCGGTAATCCCGGGGGAGCCCCAGCCGGCCGGCCAGGAAGCGCAGCAGCCGTTCGCTTCCCTCCACCTGCTTATTGTGAGAGACGGCCACCGTGCTGAAAAGCTTGCGGTCTTCCGGCGCCGTGTAGCTCAAAACCGTGGGCCACGCCGGCATGGCCTGAAAGCCGAATTCGCTGAGGAAACGCCCGTGATCCCGGCGATACAGGCCGTAATCTTGCCATCCGCTCCATACATCCCATGCGTGGCGGTCCCCTTCGCGCTGGCTGTTGGGGTCTTCGCCACCGTAAGGGCTGGAGACCCAGTACGGGCGGGACGGGTCCAGGGCAGCGCACAAGCGCGGCAGCATTTGTTTATAGATGTAGTTGCCCATGTACTCGGGATCTCCCGCGTGCCACCAGCTGTGGAAGCCCCAGTTGTTCTCGTTGTTTCCGCACCACAAGACCAGGCTGGGGTGGTTGCGCAGAGCCTTGATGACCGCCACGGCCTCGGCCTCCGCCGCTTCGCGGAACCAGGCGGTATGGTCAGGGTACTGTGCGCAGGCATACATGAAATCCTGCCAGACCATGATGCCGCGGCGGTCGCAGGCTTCATAAAAGGCCGGGTCCTCGTAGACCCCGCCGCCCCAAACCCGCAGCATGTTCATGTGGGCTTCCTGGGCCAGCCGGACATACGCGTCATAATCGGCAGCCCGCAGGCGGGGCAGGAAGTTGTCCGCAGGGATCCAGTCGGCCCCCTTGGCGAATACCGGGACCCCGTTGACCACAAAGACGAAGCTTTCTCCCTCGGCGTCCTTTTCGCGCCGGAGCTTCACCGTGCGGATGCCGGTGAGAAAGCGGATCTGGTCCAGAGCTTCCCCGCCGGGTCCAGGTGCTTGCGGATTGCGCCCGTCCTCCGGGGCCTGCGACGTGCCTGAACCCGGGCCTTCCCGCCACAGCGTCATCTCCACTTCATAAAGGGGCTGCGGCCCCATCCCATTGGGGTACCACAGCTGAATGTCCTCGAGTGTAAGGGAGGCCTTCACGCCCCAGCCGTCCGCCGTCTTCACCACCGGCAGATCCACCTGAGCCACCGCACGGCCGCCCGCCTCACGGACCACGGCCACGACCGTCAAGCCCCTCAGGTCTACCTGTGATGCCTGCGCCCCGGGCGCGGTGTTGCCCTGCTCAGGCCGCACTGTGAGGGCCTCCCCCCCAGCCGGGGCCGGCGCCGGAACCGTGCTGGGCGCCGGGATCACTTCCGCGGACAGCTCCACCCGGGCGCTGCCGCCCTCCACCTGCCGGGTGAAAAAGAACGGATGCGCCAAGCGGGCCGGGCCCGACAACTCCAGATAGACTGAGCGCCAGATCCCGGTCTGGACCAAGCGCGGGCCCCAGTCCCAACCAAACGAGTACTGGGCCTTGCGCAGAAACACACGCTCATCACCCACTTCGGGCTGGGGATAGGCCTGCCGCAAGGCCTGCCCGGCCCGGGTGGCAGAGGCGAAATGCACTTCCAGCGTGTTCTCGCCTTCCCGCAGGCAGCCCCCCACATCGAAGCGATGGGGGATAAACATGTTCCTGGCTTCGCCCAGGCACCGCCCGTTGAGATAAATTGTAGCCAGCGTGTCCAGACCCTCAAAAACCAACTCTGCCCGGGCATATCCGCCGGCGCCGCTCCCGCCCTCGCCCTGGCCCGCCCGGCTCGGGAAGAGAAACTGCCGGCGGTACACCCACTCTTTTTCCTCCAGGGCATAGGCCGCCGCCTCCTGCAGGCGGAAGAAAGGGTCCGGGAGCTGCCCCAGCCGCATGAGATCCGTTTGCACACACCCTGGCACGCTGCCCGGCAGCCAGTGGCCGCTGGCTGCCTCTGCCGCTTCGTTGAACTGCCATGTCCCATCCAGCGAAATCCGTTTACGCATCGCCAGAGCCTCCTGTATGGGTGCGCCATTCTCATCCGGCGCGTCTTAAGATCCGCCTGTTTCCGGCCGATAAAGCGCCTGAGTTGCTGAGGGTGAGGGGATTCGCCTGTGCTTCGCGACCTGTCCGTTCCTTTGTTCAGTATGCTCCGGGCTCTGGACAACGCCATGGACCTGGTCAGCCCGGCGCTGGTGGACCACCACAAACGGGTGGCCTACATCGCAGCCAGCATCGCCGCCACCCTGGGAGCCTCGCGGGGGGAACAGCACGACCTGCTGGTCGCCGGAATGCTGCACGACATCGGCGCCCTTTCCCTGCGGGAACGGCTTGTCACCCTCCGCTTCGAGGAGCCGGATCTTCAGCTTCATGCCGAAAGGGGGTATGCCCTGCTGGCAGGCTTTGAGCTGTTGCCCGGTTTCGCCCCCTTCGCCAGCGTGGCCCCCCTGATCCGGTTTCATCACCTGCCCTGGCAGGACGGGCTCGGCGCCCGCAGCCGGGGCGGGGACGTTCCTGCGGGCAGCCACATTCTGCACCTGGCGGACCGGGTGGCGGTCCTCCTGGACACAGACAGGCCTCCCCTGGTCCAAGCCCAGGAGATCACGGAGCAGATCGCTGAACACGCGGGTAGCGTGTTCGTTCCCGAGTTGGTGCGCGCATTCCAGACGTTGGCAACCAAGGAGTATTTCTGGCTGGATGCCGCCTCTCCTTCCCTGGATTTGGTCCTGGCCCGCTGGATCCGAGGGGCCACGGTGGACCTGGATCTGGCCGGGCTTTCGGCGCTGTCCCGCCTGTTCAGCGAGATCATTGATTTCCGCAGCCCCTTCACGGCTGCCCATTCCAGCGGGGTGGCGGCCACGGCCGAGGCCTTGGCGGCCATGATGGGCTTTTCGGAGACAGAGTGCCGCACGATGCGCATTGCCGGCGGCCTGCACGATCTGGGCAAACTGGCGGTGCCCGTGGAGATCCTGGAGAAGCCGGGCCCCCTCACCGCCGGGGAATACCGCATCGTGAAGACCCACACGTACTACACCTACCGGGTGCTCGAATCCATCCCCGGCCTGGAGACCATCAACCAGTGGGGCGCCTATCACCATGAGCGCCTGGACGGAAACGGCTACCCGTTCCACCTGGCCGCCGCGGACCTCCCGTTAGGGTCCCGGATCGTGGCGGTGGCGGATACATTCGCCGCTCTGACGGAGGACCGCCCCTACCGCAAAGGCATGGCCCCGGAGGACGCCCTGGCGCTCGTGCGGGAGAAGGTCCAGGAGAACGCCCTGGACGGCAGCGTGGTGGCCAAGCTGGAGTCGCATTTCGCCGAGGTCAACGCGCTACGGCAGGCTGCCCAGGCAGAGGCAGCCCGTCAGTTCGCGCAGATTCGGGAGGCGCTCGGCGCCCCCTGATTCTGACACAGAGAGGGGAAGAAACCTATGGAATGGACCAGGGACCTGGCCACAGGCGTGGAGCTCATCGACTCGCAGCACAAAGAACTGATCGACCGGATCAACCGCCTCTTCGCCGCCTGTTCCGCCGGCCGGGGCAAGGAAGAAGTGGGCAAGACCCTGAGCTTCCTGGGCGATTATGTGGTCTTCCACTTTCGCGCCGAGGAACGGGAAATGGCTGCCAGCCAGTATCCGGAACTTCCGAGCCACAAGGCCCGGCATGACCGGTTTGTGCAGGATTTCCTGGCCCTCAAGGGGCGGTTCGAGGCCGAGGGTCCCACGCCGGAACTGGTCGTTCGGGCCAATCAGCTTTTGGTGAACTGGCTCATCCAGCACATCCGCAACGTGGACAAGCGCATGGCTGCTTACCTGCAGCGCCGGACGCCGCGGTAGGCCCCCGGCGTTCCCCCTCCCGGGTGCTTGACAGCCTCCCTCGCCCGTGCTATCTTTTTCTTGACATATAGTGCACTATAGTTCACCCCAGTGCACTATGAAGATTGCGGCGAAAGCGGGGCGCATCCCCATGTACGCCATTGAACTCTGGAACCTGCGCAAGGAGTATCGGAACGGGCGCGGGATTCACGGGCTGAGCCTACAGGTGGAACAAGGCGAGATCTTCGGTTTCCTGGGGCCGAACGGCGCAGGGAAAAGCACCACCATCCGGACCCTGCTGGGCCTGCTGACGCCGGACGGGGGCCGGGCTCAGGTGGCCGGCTGGGACATCCTCCGGGACAGTGTGGCTGTGCGCCGCGTGACCGGGTATCTGCCCAGCGAGAACGCGCTCTACACGGATCTGAGCGGGGCGGAAAATCTGCGCTTCGCCCTCCAGGTGCGCGGGGTCAGCGGCACCGGTCGCGCCCGGGAACTGGCGGAACGGCTGGGGGCAGACCTGCGGCCCCGGCTGCGCAACCTCTCCCACGGCCAGCGGCAAAAGGTGGCCATCGTGGTGGCCCTGGCCCACGATCCGCAGGTGCTCATCCTGGATGAGCCCACCACCGGGCTGGACCCCCTGGTCCAGGAGACCTTCTTCAGCTTGCTGCGGGAGGAACAGGCCCGGGGCAAGACCATTTTCATCAGTTCCCACGTGCTTTCTGAGGTGGAGGCGCTCTGCGGGCGGGTGGCCATCATCCGTGACGGCGTCCTGGTGGAGGTAAACCAGGTGGAGGCGCTCCGGCATTCCCGGGTCAAGCGCCTGGACGTGGCGTTCGTTGGAACACCGCCGAACGTCGCCGCCTGGCCGGGCGTCCGCAAAGTCTGCCAGGACGGCCAGCGGGTGCGCTTCGCCTACCACGGTCAGATCCTCCCCCTGCTGCGCCTTTTGGCAGCGGAGGAGATCACGGATCTGACGGTGAACGACCCCTCCCTGGAAGAGGTTTTCCGCGCCTTCTACCAGAATGGTCCGGTGCGGGACGGGGCGTCCGGGCGGGCTGGGCTGCAAAGTGGATCCCACAAAGGAGGCCGGTGACGTGAGAGTCTACATGGCCCTGGGCTGGCAATACTTGCGGGAGCACCGCCTGGCAACGCTGGTTTGGTTGGCCGTCACAGCCCTCATGAGCTACGTCGTGGCCAGCACCGCCCCAGCCGTGGCTGACGAGCAGCTGCTGCGGGCGTTTCTGCGCAACCTGCCCAGCCAGGTTCGCAGCCTGTTCGGGGATTACCTGCAGTACCGGAACGGTGTCGACTACTACCTCTCTTATAAGTGGCTGCAGATTGTTCCTCTCCTGGCGGGGATCTTTGGCGCGCTGGAGGCGGTGGCAGTCATCGCCCGGGATATCGACCGCCGCACGGCGGACTTCACCCTGGCCCTGCCGGTACGGCGTTCTACGGTTCTGCTGGCCCGCTTCGCAGCCGTGGCTGTCAATCTGGCGCTCTTCTATCTGGTCACCCTGGTGGCGCTCTGGGCGGAGCTCTGGCAGCTGGGGCTGCCGGGTTCCGTGGCCCGCTACGGCGCGCTCTTTGCCGGCCAGTACTTCGTATCCCTGGCCTTCGCCAGCCTGGCGGTCCTTCTGAGCCTGGTTTCGCGAAGCTATGGGGCAGCTGTCCGCGCCTCTGAGCTGGTGGTGATCGCCGCGTATGTGGCGGACCTGGCCAACCGGGTGGCCGGCGGGCCTACCGCCCTAAGCCGGATCGTACTCTTCGGCTGGGTTGGTACGCGCGAAGTGGTGGGGGAAGGGTCCTTTCCCTGGGGAGCGATGCTGCTCGGGCTGGCGCTGAGCGCGATCCTCCTCCGCTTGTCGGTGCGGGTTTTGCAGCGCAAGCAGATCCCAGCCTAATGGGCGGGTGGATGCCCCCAGGTCGGAATCCGGGAATACCTCGTGCCCGGCATGCTGGCGAACGCGCCGGCCGCCGGGACTTGCGCAGATTCCGCTCCCGGGGCGCGTGATGAACGGGAGGGAACACCATGCTGCTATTCTGGCGCCGTTTCCGCGCCGAAGCATCCTCACTGGCCGCCTGGTCCTTGGGCATCGGCGCCACCGGACTGGGGGTGGCGGCGTTCACCCTGCTGGCGGGAAACCTCAGGGAGAACGCCCAGGTCGTGGAGGAGTTCTTGACCAAAATGCCCATTTTCGCTCAAATGCTGGGCGGGGTGGCGGTGTCAGCCCATGCTCCGTCGGCCATCGCGCAATCCTTGGTTTTCACCACCATCGCCCCTATTCTGTTGCTGATCTACACATCCCTGGCCGTTCTCGGGATCTTCACGCGGGATGCCAGCCAGGGCAATCTGGAATTTCTCCTGGCGCTGCCGGTCCGGCGTTCCGCCTGGGTGGTCAGCCGGGGCCTGGTTTTCCTGGTCAATCTGGGGATTCTGCAGGCGGCCCTGGTGCTGGGCGTGGCCGCCGGCCTGCGGATGGCCGGCGAGCCCGCCGATCTGGCCGTCCTCACCAAACTGGCCCTCAACCTCTACGCGCTGTTCGCCTGTCTGGGCGGCCTGGGCTTTCTGATCAGCCTTTTCCTGAATGACTACACCCGCGGCCTAGTCCTGATCCTGGGTCTGCAGTTCGGGCTGTTCGTGCTCAATATCGCCACTGAAGACCGTCCCTGGGCGGCCGCGGCGCTGAATCCCTATCACTACTACAGGGGTGCTCAGATGCTGGGGCGGGGTGGATTCCCCACCGGGGACGTCCTCCTCCTGGCGGTGCTGGCGCTGGCCTTTTGGGCGGCGGGAACGTGGCAGTACACCCGGAAGCAGATATAGGGTTGGGCGCAAACCCGGACGCGCCGGATCGGAGGCGACCAACGGCGGTGCCCATGTGGTTTCACATCGATCCGTCCAGCGCAACGCCAATCTACCTCCAGATCGTGGAGCAGGTCCGGCGGGCGGTGGCAGACGGGGCCCTGCGCCCCGGCCAGCGGTTGCCCGCCACCCGCGAGCTGGCGGTGGAACTGGCCATCAATCCCAATACCGTGGTCAAAGCCTACCAGGTCCTGGAACGCCAGGGCCTGATCCAGCTGCCCCGGGGGCTCGGCGCCTTCGTCGCCGAACCGGCCCCGCCCGCCGCCGATCCGGCCCGGGCCTTGGAACAGCTGCGGCCGGCTGTGGAGAACCTGGCGGCCCAAGCCCGCCTGCTGGGCTGCGACGCCGACGGAGTTCTGGCCATGGTCCGAAGCGCTCTGGCCGGCGGGCCTCCGCCGGACGGCCAACCGCAAGGCGGGCCTGCACTGGGCGGGCAGCGCGGTGACGGGCCGGGGGGCCCGCAGGGCGGATCGCGGGAGAACAGGCAGCGGGAGGAGAGGCAGCCGGAGGGCAGGCAACAGGGGGACAGGCAACAGGGGGGCAGGCAACAGAAGGGCAGGCGGCGGGAGGACGGCCATGGGCGACATGAGCAGATATAGCGTGGTGGTCAAGGGAATTCGGCACGCATTCGGGCGCGGGCCGGAGGTCTTGCGCGGCGTGGATCTGGCGGTGCCGCGCGGCGGCATCTACGCGCTGCTGGGGCTCAACGGCGCCGGCAAGACCACGCTGTTGCGCTCACTTCTGGGCCTGGTGCGGCCCAGGCAGGGGTACGTAGAGGTCCTGGGACAGCGGCTGGGTGCGGCTCCGCCCGCGCCCGAGCTGCTGGCGCGCCTCGGCTACGTCCCGGAGCGCCCATTTCCCGACGAGCAGGCCACAGCCGGGGACCTGCTGAGCCTGATGCGCGCGGTGCATCCCCGCTGGGACGAGGCCACGGCCCAGCGCTATCTGAAGATCTTCCACATCCCCCTCACGGCCCGCTGCAGGCATCTGTCGGCCGGGACCAAATCCCAACTGGCCTTGACCCTGGCCATGGGAGGGCGGCCGGAGCTGTTGATCCTCGACGAGCCGACCCTGGGACTGGACCCGCTCCACCGCCACCAATATCTGCAACTGCTCCTGGCGGAGGCGACAGAGCGGGACCTGACCATCATCCTGACCTCGCATGACCTGTACCAGATCGAGCGCATGGCGGACACCGTGGCGATTTTGCACGGCGGCCGGATCCTCGTCGAGAAGCCTTTGGACGAACTGAAGGAGAGTGTCAAGCGGGTGCGGGTCGGCTGCGCTGCGCCGGACCAGTCCCTCACCGCGGCGTTGGGCAGCCTTCCCGGGGTGGCCAAGGTTCGGCCCGACCCCGCCGGCTACCTCTTATCCGTCCTGGGCTACCTCCCCGGGCTGCCGGATCAGGTGCGCTCCCTGCCCGGCGTCACCGGCGTACAGGTGATCGACCTGAGCCTGGAGGAGGTCTTCTTGGAGTATTGCGGCTAGCCCGCGCCGCGGCACCGCTCCCGCGTGGCGCCGGCCCAGAAGACACCGGCCCCACGTAACACGGTCTCACGCGACACCGGCCTCACCCGGAGGCTTGCGCCGCAATATGCCCCTGGCCCAGCTCGGCAGCCAGCACCAGATACATGGCGTGGGACCACAGCAAAGGCTTGGCCACGGGCCCCCACCGCTCCACCCAGGGGGCGAACCAGGCAGGGTCATTCAGGTGCTCAGGGACCTGCTCCGGCAGCAGTCCCCCGGCGTCCGCCTGCTCCTCGATCCAGCGCAGGCGACCCTCCGCCGCGCTGCGCGCGCCGGTCCGGGCCTCATACCATCCCATCCAGGCCGTGAGCAAAATCCAGGCTCCGCCTCCGTAATAGGTGTCGGCCCGGTAGCGGTGGATCCCCTGCGGGCCCAGGTCCCGCGCAATCTTGGCCGCAGTGGCCCGCCCGGCCTCGCTGTCCGGCGCCACGATGCCGAAGGGCACCATGAGCCAGAGGCCGCTGGCATCCACCGCTTCGCTGCCCACCCATTTCGGAACATAGCCGCAGCGGTGCACCTCGCCCTGGATGAGCTCCACTACCTGGCCATAGACAGCGCGGAAGCGGGCGGCCCGGTCCACGTCCCCCAAGCCTTGCAAATAGCCGGCCAGATCGCGCAGTCCGGCGGCGATACATCCCAACGTGGAAAGATGCACCTGGTCCGGGTGCTCTTCCCAACAGTCGAAATTGGGGCGCCGCCAGTTCTCCGCCAGGTATTCGCCCACTCCCACCAGCACAGGGTGAAGCGCTTCAGCCAGCGAGGCGCACCTTTCACCGTCGCCCGGCTGGACGGGGCGCCCGGCCCTGCTGCTCGCGCCGTTGCTCGCATCGTTACCCGCGCCGCCCGCAGCGCTGAGCCCGGCACGGTGTAAATGGTCTATGGCAGCCCACAGAAGGGTCCCATAGCCGTCCAGCTGAAACTGGGGCCACTCGCTGCCGTCGAGGTTGCCATCGAGACGGTAACGGGCCGGCAGGATCCCCTCCGGCAGCCGCGAGCGCACCTTTAGGGCCCCGCCCACGGCCCGGGCTGCCCACCGATAAAATGCGTCGGCGCTGTCCCGCTCCCCGTACCTGCTCATGGCATAGGCGATGAAGCACCCGTCCCGCACCCAGCAATACTGATAGGCGGAAAACGTGGGGCACGCCACGTAGGCGCCGGTAGAATGCTGGTTTTCCCGGATCACCTCCAAGCTGCGGCGCACCAGGCTCGCCGTGCTGGCCGCTGCGCCGGCGGGTTTCTTTCCGCCGCAGCAGTCCCCTGCCGGATGCGCGGATGAGGCATGCACGTCCATTTCCTCGTTCATCCCTTGCAACTCCTTTGGGCCCTATCATTGCGGACGCCCCTGGCCGTTTCTCATGCCAGGTCCCTTGGTCCGTCTCACCCGGTGCCTCAGCTTCCCCTACGGCCGGGCCCCGGCCTGGTAACGGATGACCACCATATCCCAGTATTGCAGCTGCGGTACGGTAAAACGCACGGTGCCCTGGCCAGCGGGTTTGTGGCGCACCTGGAAGGGCAACTCCGCCAGTGCGCCGCGTTGGCCATCCGGCGAAGCCCAGTATACGGCGTCGGGCGTCCGGCCCGTGGGCAGCGGCGCCTCTACGGTGATGGGGCCGACGGCTGGGGGCGCTTCCTTGTGGGTCCGCCACGCGGGCAGGCTGGCGCCGGTCAGGTTGATCAGATGCAGGATCTGTACACTCCCCTGCCCCGGGACTCCCGGAGCACCCGAGGCACCTGCGATACCTGGGACAGCCGGAGCAGCCGACACCGCCGGCTCCGCCAGCGTCCAAAACGCCCACACCTTGCGGCTAGGCCAGGTACCGCCCGTCACCGGCGCGCCCTCAAAGTGCCACTGCTCATCTACGCCTTCGGGAGGCGTCGCGCCGTAGAGCCACTCTCGGTAGCGCACGGCGAAATCGTAGTAACGTGCCAGGGCCTGCTGCAGGCCCGGCGAGGCAGCCTGGTAATTCGGGAAGTAGGGATCTGTCAGGACGCCCCCCTGCTCCCCCAATTCGATGTGGTACCCACCGCTGGCGAAGATCACCGCGTCCAGCAGGCGCACCGTGGCATCTCCCGCATCCGCCGGGTAGGCCGCCAGAACCACCGGCTTGCCGCCGCCCAGTTTTCTCCCTTGCGTGATCAAAGCCTGCAAATCCGGATACAAATCATTGGGCGGCCAAACTTCGATATATACGAAATCTTCGTCACTGGCTGCCACCTCCGCCAACGGCCAGGCGTTCACGGCGTTGAAGACCACGCTGTCCGGCAGCCCCGCCTGCCGCAGGTTCGCTTTGGTGGCATTGATCGTATCCGCAAAGGCCTTGGGAAGATCCACCTCATGCCCGCCGTCGGCACTGCTGTAACCCACTTTGGGATCGCCATACTGGTCGATGTGAACTCCGGCAAAACCCATCTTGCTTACGATGCCCGCGAATTCCTCTTGCAGATGCTGGCTCCAGGGGGATCCCGCCTCCGGGTTCATGATTTCCAGAAAGTTGTCGCCGAAGGTGTAGGGTTTGCCGTCCAGGCGGAACAAAGCCCAGTCCGGGTGGGCCTTGGCGAACTGGGGGGATGCCGCGTAGACCGCCGTATAGGCCATGGGCGCCATGCCGGCGGCTTTGGCCTCCCTCACCCGCTGGCGCACCACCTCCAATGACAAGGGGCGGCCCAAGGGATCCACGAACTCGTCGCTGGGCGGCAGATAGGTGTCATGGCGGTACATCCAGTCGTAAAACTGCACACCCGTCAGATGGTAACCGTTCATCCAGGGAATCGGGTCTGCGGTCCGGTCCTGGGGAGAGAAGCGGGCCAGAAAGCCGTAACGGGGCACATCGGTCCAGCGGTGCGCTACGTCGAAAGCCCCGCTGCCGTGAGCCACAGCCCGGCCCTGCACATCCCAAGCCGTGACCTCGACCCCATACCCGGCGGGCTGCGCCGGCGGTTGCCACGTGGCCACAGCCACGAGCTGCAGCCCCTGGGGGATCATCGGCGGGGTCTCCCCGGCGCTCGCCCCACCACCGCGGCCGGCTGCTGTCCCCTGCGCCCTCTGCGCATCCGCTGCCGGCCCGCCTTGGGCGCCGCTGCCCTCCAAAGGTGGGGCCAAGGGTTCCCTCAGCCCGATCTCCCAGGCAGCCACCGCCCGGTCCAGATGGAACACCTGCACCTGCAATTTGCGGGCTTGCGCCTGCCTTAGGGCGCCCACGGATTGGGGTTCCGCCGCCACCAAAATGCGAACTTGTTCCCCCGGGCGAAAGAAAGCCCGGTCCGGCGCCACCCACAGCGAAACCGTTTCCGTCGGCCCTGCCTTCGTGTTCACAGCTTTCCCTTCCCCTTCCACAATTGGCGCCGCCCCTGCCCATAGGACCGCCGCCAGCACCGTCAGCCATGCCCAGGCCAGTCCCCGTATCTTCATCCTCATCGTGCCCATCGTGGCTGCCTGCATCGACGACTCCTCCTCCGTAGGCCGTTCATCCCTTCACCGCCCCGGCGGCGATACCCCGCACAAAGTACTTCTGAAACGCCACAAAGACCACCATCACCGGCACAATGGCGATCATGGAGGCGGCGAACACCAGCCCCCACTGCGTGGCGTGCTGGCCCTGGAACAGCCGGATGGCGATGGGCAGCGTCCGCTTGCCCACATCGTTGATGACCGTCAGCGCCCAGGTGAATTCATCCCACGCCCCCAAAAAGGAGAAAATCGCCAGGGTCCCCAAGGCTGGCTTGGCCAAGGGAAGGGCGATGCGTGAAAAGATTACGAAACGATTGGCCCCGTCGATGTAGGCGGACTCCTCCAGCTCCCGCGGCAGGGACTCGAAGAAGCCACGCAGCATGAAGGTCTGAAACGGGATTCCGCCGGCCACATAGACCACCACCAGCGCCGGCAGACTGTTCAGCAGGCCGAAGGTCCGCGCCAGTACGAACTGGGGCAAAATCATGACGGTGCTGGGGATCATCATGGTGATCAGATACAGCATGAACACAGCGTTCTTGCCCGGAAAACGCAGGCGTGCAAACGCGTACGCCTGAGTGGAAGCCACCACCAGGGAAAGAAGCATGGTCAGGGTAGCCACGATGAGGCTGTTCCAGAAATAAAGCTGAAAATTGTTGGACGTCCACGCCTCCACGTAGTTTTGCAGGGTCGGGTGAAGAGGAATCAGTTGCGGGGGAAACTCAAACGCAAACACATTGCGCTTCAGAGACGTCGAAAAACTGTAGAGAAAGGGCATCATCATGCCCAGCGCACCCACGGACAGCAGGGCATATATCGCCAGGCTCCCCACCCTGCGGGCCAGGGCCGCCCGGCTCAAACCCTGTTTTCGTACCTGCGCCATTGGGGATGCTGCCGTTGCCATCCCTGCCTGCTCCTTTCCTCATAGCATGAACCCCGGGCCGAGATGAGCCCCGGTCCGGCCGCTCAGTACTCATAGTCCTGCCGGAAAAAGCGCATCTGGACCACGGAGATGGCCAGAATCACGGCGGCCAGCAGGAACGAGATGGCGGAGGCGTAACCGAAGTCGTAGAAATCAAACGCCTGCTTGTACATGTAGGTCAGAAACACCTGCGTCTGGTTCATGGGCCCGCCGCCGGTCATGATATAGAATTGAATGAAGGCCTGGAACGCGCCGATGGTCAGCATGACCACCTGGAACATGAGCATAGGCCGCAGCAAAGGCAGTTTCACCCGCGTGGCAATCTGCCAGCCCCCGGCCCCGTCGGTGCTGGCGGCTTCCACCACCTCCGAGGGGATCCCCTGCAACGCCGCCAGAAACAACAGCATGGACCAGCCGATCCCCTTCCAGGTTCCGAGCAGAGCAATGACCAGCAGCGCCGTTCCCCGTTGGGAGAGCCAGGGCACATGCCGCGGCAGGAAGTGGGTGAGATCCACCAGGACGTAGTTCATCAGACCTTCGCTGTGGAACAAATACATAAAAATGAGGGACACGACCACCCAGGAACTGATCACGGGGATATAATACAGTACCCGGAAGAACACTTTCCCTTTCGTGATGGAATCCAGCAGAGCCGCCACCAAAAAGCCGAAGAGGATCTGCCCTGGCACCGAGAGCACCGCATAGAGCAGCGTGTTTTCCAGCGCCGTCCGGATCACGGGATCCGCGAAAGCCCGGGCATAGTGGGCCAGGCCCGCGAAGGTGCTTCCTCCCAAAATCTGCCAGTGGAAGAAACTCATCCAAAACGATTTCAGTAAAGGGTAGGCCGTCCACAACAGAAACCAGATCAGCCCCGGCAGAAGAAATGCCAGCGCCGCCAGGGCCTCCTGGCGCTCCTGCCGCGAAGGATGCCACGGTCCAGGCCTCCGCCCGGCGGGGAACCCCGGTGCGGACGGATGCGCATGCGTTGCCACTCCGTCCACGCTCATTCCTGCACCTCCCGTTCACTGCACCGATCGATCTTTTCCCGCATTCCACTCAGGCGCCCCGGGTGCCGGCCTCCGGGCTTTTGCACCGGTTGGGCCTCGCTGGGCAAAGCGCCGGAGGCCAGCCTGCCCCGAACAGCGCCCTTAGCAGCCTCTCCGCCGGCTTCGGCCTTCAGCGGAGAAGGCCGTCGATCTCCTCCGCTGCCGAATCCATGGCCGCTTTCACGCTGACTTTCCCTGCCACGGCAGCCTGGAAGGCCTGCTGCATGGTATCCTCCATCTTGGCCCAGGCCGGATGGGGAGTACGCGGCAAGGCGGTCTTCAGCTGTTCCAGATAGATCCCGTAGTAGGGATGGTTCTGCATGTAAGGCTCCTGGATGGCGGCCTTCAGGACCGGCATCTGGCCCGTGGTGGCCATCTCCATCTGGGCCTTCATGCTCAGCATGAAGCGGGCGAATTCCCAGGCTTCCTTGGGATGTTTGCTTCCCTTGAAGATCACCAGGTTTTCACCGCCCACCACGGACCGGCTCTTACCTCCGGCGCCGGCCGGGAACAGGAAAGAACCGATCTCCAAGTTCGGATACTGCGCCTTGAGGCTGGGGAAAGCCCAAGGCCCGTCCTGGGTCATGGCATATTTTCCCTGGCCCAGGCCCGTCCAGGAATCCAGCCCGGACTGGGCGATGGTGGGAGCCAGAACGCCTTCCTTGTAGAGATTGATGAGGAAGTCCAAGGCCTCCACTGTCCGCGGACCGTTCAAATAGCCGGTGGCGCGAGTGATTTTCGCATCGGTGATGGCGCCGCCGTTGCTCCAGACCCACGGCAGAAAATACCACGCCCAGGGGCCCGGCAGGGCAAAGCCCCACTGCACGGTTTTGCCGCTGGCATCCTTCTTGGTCAGTTTACGGGCCACCTCGGCAAACTCCGCGAACGTCTTGGGAGGTTCCTGGATTCCCGCCTCGCGGAACAGCTTTTTATTGTAGAGGATCACCTGCGTATTGGTGTCCAAAGGCACACCGTAATAATGGCCCTGCCAGGCGCAGGTGGCCAGGGGGCCGGGGAAAGCGCCTTTGGCGATGGCTTCGAATCCGGGCAGCCTGTCCACCTGGACCAGGGCGCCCATGCGGGCGAACTCCGGTGTCCAGATGATGTCCATCCGTACCACATCTGGCACGATTCCACCGGCCACGGAAGTGATCAGCTTCTGGTGGAAATCCGGGTACGGGATTCCTTGCGCCTGGATTCGAATGTCGGGATGCTCTTTCTCAAAAGCGGGAATGACTTCTTCCAGAAGGACTTTTTCCTCGGGCGATTGGGTGTTGTACGTATGCCAGAACGTCAAAGTAACCTTCGCAGCGGCAGCTGCAGGGGCCATGAAAAAGGCCAGCAGCAACAGTGCGGTGGCGCCCAATGCCACCGTCTTGGCCAGTTGGGGGCACACGAACCCCTTACCGAAGCTTTGCATTGCGGAGCATCCTCCCTTCTGACTCTGGAGCCGGTAGAGCCCCGCGAGGGCTCCGTCAGGCTCTTGCATGGCCGTACGTTTACCGGTCAACCTAACCATACCACGTGGCGGAGGAAGTGTCAATAAGCGCAAGAACTGGAACCGCGGAAGTCTTCTTACATTGCTGGTGTTCCTACCCTCAGTATCCGGCCACGCGCCGGTGCCGCATTGCCGCGGGACCGCCGGGGCCCCGGAGGCGTTCGGATCTGCCCGACCTGTGAACCTCCGTAACCTGTGCGTACTGCCGCAGCAGCCTTGCCGCTGCAGCGTTGACACCTCCCGGCGCTGGCGATAGAATCGAATGTGGCCTGATCCACTGCGATGTTGAACGGGAAACAGGAAGGATGATCCCATGCCACCTACCATCCGGGATGTCGCCCGACGGGCGGGGGTATCCCATACCACGGTCTCCAATGTGCTCAACGATGTCCCCAAGGTCAGTGCGGAAACCCGCCAAAAGGTGCGCGCGGCCATGGAAGAACTGGGATTCGAGCCCAATCTGGTGGCCCGCAGCCTGAACACTAAACGCTCCTGGGCCGTAGGCTACATGGTGCCCGCCATCACCAACGAGTTCTTCATGAGCGTGGCCCGCGGGGTCGAGCAGGTGCTGTATCGCGAGAAAATCAGCCTCTTTCTCTGCGACACCATGCTGGAGGTTGACCGGGAAACAGATTATCTGCACCGGCTGATCCGCCACCGGGTGGATGGAATCATCTTCAACTATGCTGCCGACGAGAAATCCGTTCTGGCAGCGCTCAAAGCCGGCATTCCGGTGGTAGCTGTGGAGTCGCCCGTCGGGATCCCGGGGGTTTCTGTGGTGGAGGCCGACAACACAGCTGCGGCCATGCTGGGGGTGGAGCATTTGGCCGCCCTGGGGCATCGGCACATCGCCGTCCTGGCCGTCGATTTCGATAGCAACGTCAACAAGGACAGACTGCGGGGCTTCCAAAACGGCTTGAAACTCCACGACCTCCCCTTCCGGCCGGAGCTGCTGCTGCCGCTTTCCACCTTTGGGCTGGAGCACGGCTATTTCGATCCCATGGTGGATCTGGCCAAGAGCCCGGTGACAGCTCACCGCCAATTTGCCCAGACCGTGGAGAAGCTGCTGACGCTGCCGGAGCCGCCTACCGCCGTTTTCTGCTTCGACTATTATACCGCCGTGCTCCTGATCCGTTGCCTGGTCAACCTGGGGCGCCGGCCACCGGAGGTGTCGGTCATTGGCTTCGACAGCCCAGCCAGTGTTTGCCTGCCGCGGATGACCTCCATCGTCCAGCCGGCCATGGAGATGGGCGCGCTGGCGGCCAACCTGCTTCTGGAGCGCATCACCAACCCCAACGCGCCGCCACGCACCCTACGCGTCGCCGCCCAGCTGGTGCCCGGCGAAACCACGGGGCCTGTGCCCCGGCTGCGCTAGCCACCGGACCCGAAATGTCTGCCAGGCAACGGGGGATGGCTCAGCGCGCGGCCACCAGGTAACCCGGGTCCTCCCGCAGCTTCCCGACGACCCACTCGATCATGGGCAGCGCACGGATGACCCGGACGGTGGCGAGGCCGATGGTGCCCATTCGCATGATGCCAAGCTGCGTCAGGTCTTCGTCGATCCGCTCGAACCTGCGCGGCGTCCCCCACGCATGGAGGTACAGACGGTAAACCCGCCGGACGCCGTCGTATCCGATGACCACGCAGTCTGTGGGTTCGCCCTGCAGATGATATGGGACGCCGGCCAGTTCCTCCGCGGTGTGCAGCGTGGTGTTGGATCCTTGGCCGACCCCCAGGAGCACCACAAAGCCGCCCTTCTCCGCCAGGCGGTAATAGGGCGATTGCGGCCCGCAGGGCGTGAGGCACGACTCGTGCCCCTCCACCAGCGCCGGCATCAAGGCGCCCAGCCCCGCCACCGAGTGAGTGGGGTGCAGGCTGCGCCGGACGCCCGGCCGCCGCAGGAACTCAGTGGGAATCCTCCCTGTCCAGCAAGGGCTGCTCCGCACGTTGAAGACAGGGGGATGCGCAGGACCATCCTGCGGCGTGCCGGTCAAGGTAGGCACCACCACCGTTCCCGCGGGCCCGACGGCGGCCAGCATGGCATCGATGACTGCCCCGGCGCCTCCGGCCACGTAGCCGAAACTGCTGAGGGAACTATGTACCAGAATGGCAGAGCCCGCCTCGATCCCCAGGGCGCGCAGCCCGGCCACGATTTCCTGGCTCGTCAGGCCAGGCCGCCCCGGGCTAGAGATAGTGGATCCTGTCACGATATTCCTCCATGAGTTGGGCGTTCACCTCTGCTCCTCCCGGAACGTTTCCGCTCCGGAAGACCGGTGGTTCCATCCCGGAGGCGGACAGGATGTCGGCCACCCCGGCCATCAAGGCGTTCACCAGCGCTGCACCCACCAGGGTGGAGACCGGCCCTGCTTTCACGTCCGGACGCGAGGGCAAGGCGACGGCCACATCCCCCACGGGCACGTGGGTATCCACGACCAGGTCGGCGACGTCGCTGAGGTGCAGCTTGTGCTTCTCATCCCGCAGCTTCAGGTACTCTTTGGACGTGAACGCGATGACGTAGACCTGCCTGGCCTTGGCGGCCTGTGCAAACTCCACCGGAACCGCATTCCACCCCGACGTGGAGAAGATCAACAGAACATCCCCGGCTTTGAAGGGGACATCCTCGGCCACCACCCGTGCGAAACCGCTCGTTTTCTCCAGGCGCGAGGTTCGCGCCACGGGGCGCTCCCCCGGCCACAGCCCGGGGGCGAAGATGGGGTTCGCCAGGACCAGCCCTCCCGCCCGGTAAACCGTCTCGCCCACCAAAAGGGCGGAATGGGTGCATCCAAAGGTCCAGAGAGCGTTCCCGGCCAGGATGCGCCGGGCGATCTCGCCGGCACTTCTCTGCAGTACATCCGACTCCGCCGTTTCCGCCGTATGCAGGATTACGTGCACAGCCTGCCAGTAGGCCTCAAAGACGGCGGAAACCGGCCGTTCCGTGGCGCGGAGGGGCTGTGCTTTTTCGGATTTTACAGACAAGAAAACGACCCCCTTCCCGGACCGCCCGGCATCGAGCCCTATTTGACCGATCCCAGGCGACCCAGGGATTTGTTCAGGCTCTCCATCTCTGCCGGGGAGGCCGGTCTCCCCAGGAGGCCACGGGCCAGGGCCCAGGCAGCCACCACGGGGCGGTAGCGCGGCGGGCGAATCTCCAAACCCGGCCAACGGGCGTGCAGCGCGCCAGTGAAACTCCGCAGCACGATGTCTGACCGAAAAACGCCCCCCACGTAACTGACAACGGCGTACCGCCATGTGCTCCCGAACAGATCGCCGAGTAGCGCCGAAGCCAGCCCAGCCAGATCCCGTCCTGCTTCCTCTAGGATGCCCCTGGCCACCGCATCGCCGTGCCCTGCCGCCTCATCCACGGCGCGGGCCAGCCCGCCGATGATCTCCAGCCAGGCGCTGGATGAATAAAGAACGCCGTGGAGCCCTTGGAGATCCCTTTGACCCGCCGCGGCCGGGAGCGCTTCTACCAGGCTCGTGCCGGGGGCGCGGCCCTCCAACGCGGCGGTGGCGGCTCGCAACGCCTTGCGCCCGATGTCGAAGCCCGACCCTTCATCCCCCATCAGGTAGCCCCACCCGCCGTTGCCCACTTCCCTGCCAGCCGCATCGCGGCCAACGGCCGTGGAGCCTGTACCGCTGATCACCACCACGCCGGGCC
>JADBKO010000044.1 GCA_014896355.1 Bacillota bacterium | reverse complement strand
TTCTCCCAGCGATAACCTGGATGAAGGAGCTTTAGACTTTAGGGTGACATTTTCATAGTCCCGATAAGGCCGTTTTGGGGTGACAAAGTCTCAGTCCGTTGACAGGTTCACACCCGCCGCCCGCGCCAACATGGGCTTCCGGCAGTAAAATAGCGCAGGTATGTTGGCTCGATATAAGGATTTTGCCACGGGGCTTTTGCAGATGTTGATTTTACGGATGTTAAGTTTTTGGAGTGTGGCCGGATGCTGCTTCTGCTGACTCTGGACGGATTTCGCCCAGATTACCTGGACTGGGAACCCATGCCTCACCTTTCCCGCCTGTTGCGGCTGGGAACCCGGGTCGTGGACGCGCGGGCGTGTTTTCCCACCCTGACCACGGTGAACATGGCCTGCCTGCTGACCGGTTGCTACCCGCAGTCGACGGGCATCGGGTGCGTGCCTCTTTACGACCGGCAGGCGGACGCTGTCATTCCCACGCCCCGGGCCAACCACCGGACCACCCTGGCGGAATGGCTGGCGCAGCAGGGATGGCGGACCGCAGCGGTGAATCACTTTCTGCTGGAAAATCGTGGCGCCCAGATTTACCTATCCGGCGGCCCCCGGGAGGTGGAGCGGCTCATAGCGACGGAGCGCCCGGATTTCCTGGCCTATCTGCACGGCGAGGTGGATGCCGTGGGCCATGCCCATGGCCCGTTCAGCGAACCCATGCGCCGGGCCCTGCAGAGGGTCGACCAAGCCGTGGCTCGGATTTTGCGGGCGTTGGAAGACCGGGGGCTCCTGGGCCGCAGCCTCATCGCGGTGACGTCCGATCACGGCATGTCGGACTTCGGCCGGAACGTCGGCGGCGATGTCGCCTCCATACTGCGGGGGCTGGGGTTGGAGGTTTTCCAGTACGACGG
This sequence comes from Bacillota bacterium, assembly GCA_014896355.1. Lineage (GTDB taxonomy): Bacteria > Bacillota > UBA5301 > Bu52 > Bu52 > Bu52. Next base: position 19,445 of record JADBKO010000044.1, on the reverse strand, counting down.
CCGGGCCACTCAGCCTTCGCCGCGCGCCGACGTGGTGGTGATCGGCGCCGGCAACAGGCACATCTATTGGCGCCGGCCGGTCCCGGAAAGGATCCGGAAGGCCGCCGAGGAGCGGCTGGCGGCCGTGGCAGGTGCCGTTCTCCTGAAACCCGCCGACCTGCAGGCGCTGCACTGTGACCTGCAGACGGTAGGGGATCTGGTGGTCACGCCGTTGCCGGGCTTTGTGATGTCCGGCGGCGGATCACCGGGAGGACTGCATGGCAGGCTGGAAGAACTTCGCATCCTCATGGGATTTTTCGGTGGCCGGGCTGCCGGCGGCAGTGCCTCCGCCGGCCCGGCGGAGGGCGGGCAGGCAGGCGGCAGGATGCTGGGCACTGCCAGCATTGTGGATGTCTTTCCGACCCTCCTTTCCTTGGCAGGGGTGGCCCCATGCCCGGGGGTGGAGGGCCGGGCGTTACTCTGAACGCGCTGTGGCGAAGTTGGAACGAAGGAGGCAGGCTCGATGCTGGAAAAACGGACCTTGGGCAAAACCGGTGAGAGGCTCTCGATCCTGGGTTTCGGCGGAATTCTGGTGGATGCGCTGCCGCAGGCCGAGGCCGATCGTATGGTGGCTGAAGCCATAGAGCGGGGTGTGAACTATTTCGATGTGGCGCCGAGTTACGGGGAGGCCGAGGTCATTCTGGGCAAGGCTCTGGTTGGCCGCAGAAACGACATTTTTCTGGCGTGCAAGACCACGCAGCGCACAAAAAGCGGAGCCCGGCAAGAACTGGAGAACTCCCTGCGTCGGCTGCAGACGGACCATTTCGACCTTTACCAGCTGCACGCCATGACCACAGCAGAGGATTTCCGCACGGTCACCAGCCCCGGCGGAGCCTTGGAAGCCTTTGTGCAGGCGCGGGAGGAGGGGCTCATCCGCTATATCGGGTTTTCGGCCCACAGCGCGGATGTGGCGTTACAGCTGTTGGACGCGTTCCTGTTTGACAGTGTGTTGTTTCCGCTGAACTGGGTCAACGCGTTCAACGGGAATTTCGGCCCCCAGATCCTGCAGCGCGCCACGGAGCTGGGTATCGGCCGCCTGGCCTTGAAAGCCCTGGCCCGCACCACCTGGGGCGGCCGGCCGCAGCGCTACAAGAAGACCTGGTATGAGCCGGAGGAATCCGAGGACCTGGCTGAGCTGGCGCTACGCTGGACCCTTTCCCAGCCCATCACCGCCGCCATTCCGCCAGGGGAGCCGAAGTTCTTCCCGCGGGCCCTGGCCTACGCGGAACGCTTCCGGCCCATCACGCCGGAAGAGACCAAGCGGTTGCAGCAGGCGGCGCAGGGCCTGGAGCCCATTTTTCGGCATCAGGCCAGCGCCTGACCTGGAAACCATGGCGGCGCCTGGAACATCCCTCCGCGTGTCCGGGCGCCGCCCCCGCTTTTGGGCGCCGCCCCCGCTGTTACAAGGATTTTACGCGTCTGTCATGCGGCCTTAACACGCGTCCTGTAGGATTATTGCCGGAAAAACAGACACACACTGGAAGAGGGGGGACAACCTTGCAGGATGCCGGCATCATGGCGGTCCCCGGACCCCATCGGTACGGGCCAAGGACCAGCAGGGCGGCCCGCCGCTGCTCTGCCTGGATCGTGCACAACGATGTGGCGCTGCTCTTGCGGCTGCGGACGCGTTGGGTACGGCCGCGGCTGAATCCCTTCATGAAGGCCATCACACAGCTGGGCAGCGTATGGTTCATGGTCTGGCTTTGCGCCGCGGCTTGGCTGGCGCGGGCGGTTCCGGGCTTGCGCGGGCATGAATGGGCGTGGCAGGCCGCTCCGCCACTGACTTGGGCGGTGGCCGGCAGCCACGGCATTGTGCAGGCGGTGAAGCACTGGGCCCATCGCGCCCGGCCTTACTGGGTGGCGGATGGCTTCGGACCGCTGACGGCGCCTCTGCGGGACTATTCCTTTCCGTCGGGCCACACCACCGCCGCATTCGCCGCGGCCGGTGTTTTCGCCCTCCTGTTCCCAGCGGCGGCCCCGCTTCTGTTGACCCTGGCTGCGGCAGTGGGGATCTCCCGCATGTATCTGGGCCACCATTTCCCCTCTGACGTGCTGGCTGGGGCGCTTCTGGGCACTGTGTCCGCCTTGGCGGCCTGCGCCCTGGCCTTCTAGACCCCTAGACCTACCAGCCCGTCCGAGCCCCGCCATTTAGCGCTTTGCATAGGGTTTTTCTATTTGTTGCACAATTTCATCCATTTTGCCGCCTGCGCAGGATGCGGCGGTTTTGCCGCCGATGCAGGATTTCGCCGCGGGAAAGCGAAGAGGCAGAAACGAACTCTTTTTACCGCCGCCAGGCGGTGGAGCGGGGGTTTCGAATGCCGTCTGTGTTCGTCACCGGCGCCAGCGGCTGCGTTGGCCATTATCTGGTGGATGCGCTTTCCCCCGATTATGATCTGTATCTGTTGGTGCGCAATCCTGCGAAGCTGCGCTTTGACCCGGCCCAGCGGAAAAATGTGACGGTGGTGCCGGGAGACCTGGATTCCATCGCGGATCATGCTTCGCTGCTGGCCCGGATGGACTACTGCATCCACGCGGCCACGGCCTGGGGCGGCGAGGGCATTTACCGGATCAACGTGGACCGGGTTCACCAGCTTTTCAATCTGCTGAGCCCGGAGCGGACCCGGCGGATCATCTACTTTTCCACCGCCAGCATTCTTGGCCGCGGCAATGTCCTGTTGCCCGAAGCGGGGCAGGTCGGCACGGACTATATCAAGAGCAAGTATCTTTGCTACACCGGACTGGATCAGTGCCGGTTGCGCAGCCGCATTGTGACCGTTTTTCCGACGCTGGTGTTCGGCGGCGATGCCACCCACCCTTTTTCCCACCTTACTTCCGCCTTGCCGTTGTTCCGGCGCTATGCCTGGCTGGTGGGCCGCCTGGATGTGAAGGTGGCCTTCCATTACATCCATGCCGAAGATATCGCCCGCCTGGTGCGCTATCTTTTGGAAGCTCCCACGGTCCAGCAGGGCTACGTCCTGGGGAACGATCCCATCACCTTCGGGGAGTTCAGCCGGCGCGCCGCCCGCTTCTTCGGGCACCGCATCGGCTGGCATATTCCTGTATCTGCGCGGAGCCTGGCCCGCTGGGCAGATTGGCTCGGCGTCCGCCTGTCCCCATGGGACCGCTTTTGTGCCAACTACGGGGATTTCCGTTACGAAACACTCAGCTGCCCGGCAGTGGGCCTGCCTTCCCGCTACACAACGGTGGAGGAGATCGTGTCAGATTGGCGCCTGGTTCCGGCAGGAACGGCGCAACCGAATACCTCGCATGGAGGACGGCGTACCGGATATGGGGCACGGCATGACCGGCTACCAGAACAGCGTAGCCGAAATCACAGGGAGGAGTGAGGGTGGTGCCGGACTTTCGAGCAACGTGCGCAGCCTGGGGTCCATCTTTTGCCCGGGCCATTCGGGAGTTGGGCCGTCTGTTTCCGTTCGCTGCGGCGTCTTACCTGGAACGCTCAGAGTTGGAAGTGCGGGTGGACAGCCGCCAGCAGCGGATCGGCGAGCCGCGGCGCACGGCCGGAGTGGTGCTGCGGGTGTGGGATGGTGCGGAGTTTCGGGAGGAAGCCGTGGACGCCGGCGCCGGTCCGGGCGGGCTGGCAGAGGCTGTCCGCAGACTGGCGGACCATTCTGCGGCAAGCGGAGCGGCTGGGATGGCCCGCAGGGGCGGGCTGCTGCCCGGCAGCAACCGGGCTGGGAGGAGCGGGTGGCGGTCCTTCGGCGCCGCCGGAGCCGAGGTAGAGTTCAACCCCGATGCGCTGGTGGTGCGGCGCACGCCCACGGGGATTGATCCTTTGGCTGTGCCGCTGCCGGAGAAGCTGGCGCGCTGCCGCACTTTGCAACGGCAGTTGGCAGCCAGCAGCTCCCTCATCGCCAATGCTGCAGCCGCCTATTCGGAGATCGTGGAGCGGACCTTCATCCTGACCACCGAGGGGCGGCAGGTGGCGCAGGAGATCCTACGGGTCCGCATGGTGGGAGCGGCCTATGCCCAAAAGGACGGCGTCACGCAGTTCGAATTCCGGTCCAAGGGCGGTACGGGCGGCCTGGAGGTCGCCGAACTGGGCCCGGAGGACGCCGCCACCATCGGCGAGACCGCCGTGCGGCTGCTGCAGGCGGCGAAGGTGGAACCCGGGTATTACGATTGCATCTGTTCTCCTGAGGTGGCGGGGACCATTGCCCACGAAGCCTTCGGTCACGGAGTGGAAGCCGACATGTTTCTCAAGGGGCGGGCCCGCTCGCAGCGGTATCTAGGCCGGCCCGTGGGCTCTGAGATGGTGGACTTGATCGATGATCCCAGCTACCCCGGTGCGTACGGCAGCTATTTCTTCGACGACGAGGGCGTGGAAGCCTCTCCCACTTACATCTTGCGGCGTGGCGTTTTCGAACGCCCGCTGACGGACCAAAACGCCGCTTGGTGTCTGGGCCTTGCTCCCACCGCCAACGGCCGGCGCCAGGACTATGAGCGCAAAGTCTATCCGCGTATGTCCAACACGTTTTTCGGGCCGGGGCAGGACCGCCTGGAGGACATGCTGGCCAGCATCGATCACGGCATCCTGCTGGTGCGGGGGCACTCCGGCATGGAGGATCCCAAGGACTGGGGCATCCAGGTCATTGTCCATTACGGCCGGGAGATCCGCCACGGCCAACTGACGGACCGCTATTTTTCTCCCATCGGCGTAACGGGGTATGTGCCGGACTTGTTGGCCAGCGTGTCCATGGCCAGTGGGCACGTGGAAACCGACACGGGTTTTTGCGGCAAAGGACACAAGGAGTGGGTGCCGGTGAGCACAGGCGGGCCGTACGTGAAGCTCAGGGCCAGGCTGGGCTGAGCGGGTAACCGCGACCGGGCGAGGGGCGAACTCGGTGCCAACGGAATTGGGACCAGGCGTGAACGGGCATGAGGGGAGAGATGTGGGATGACGGAGCAACTCGGCGGTTCGTCCGGCCTGGACGTGGCCCAACGGATCCAGGCGGCCCTGGAAGCAAATCCCCGGGTCTCGGAGTGGGTGGTGCGGCGCGTGGCGCGGCGGGAGGTCCAGCTCTACCTGGTCCGGCAAGCCCGGGAGGCTCTTCGACAGGTGGAATCCGAGACCGTCACCGTGCAGGTCCACAATGATCATCCGGCCCATGGCCCGGCCCGGGGAGTAGGGGCCGGGGTCTTGACCGGCTCTGCCAGGTCAGACAAAGAAACCGGGGGCCCGGTAGACCCCTCGGTTGGCCCCGGTGGGGCGCTGCGCCGCGGCGTGGGCATCGTGCGCCTGGCGGGCAGGGAGCGGGGGGAGGTGCCGGAGCTGCTGGAACAGCGGCTAGCTCAGGCGGCTTTCATGGCGTCGCTGGCAGACAATGAGTTGTTCCACCTGCCGGGAGCCGCCGGGGGCTACCCCGCCGTGCAGGCTTTCGACCCGGCGTTGGCCGCGGATCCGGCCAAAGCTGCGGAGGAGCTGGCCGAGCGGCTGCTTCAGGCAGTGGCCCGGGAGGCAGTCCGCAGCCAGGCCGAGTCCGGCGTGGAGATCCAGCTTTCCAGCGCGGAATTCTTCCTGGCCCGGGAGGAGGTGGCGCAACGGAACAGCGCCGGAGCCCGGGGCGAGTTTATCCGCAGTGAAGCCTATGTGGAAATGGTGCTGGGGGTGAAAACGCCGCAGGGCAAGGAATCCGAGCGCTATGTTTGGCTGCGCCGGCGGCGCCTGGCGGATCTGCGGCTGGAAGAGTGGGTGCGGGAGCAGGCGGCCTGCGCCCGCGATGCGGTGCTGGCAACCCCGCCCGCCACCGGCACGGTGGATTTGGTGGTGGAGCGGGAGGATGTGGCGCGGCTGCTGCAGCCGATCTTGTTCCATGCCTCCGGCGCAGCCGCATACTTGAAGCTGGCACGCCTGGCCCCGGGGCAATCGCTGTGGAACGCGGTGGGCGCCGGCCGGGAGGACGGCGCACCCAGCCAGGCCTCCGGGCCTGCCCCTGTTTCCGGAGATCCCATTCACCTGGTCAGTGACGGGACATTGCCGTTCGGGATGGCCACTGCGCCCTTCGACGAAGACGGCCTGCCGGCCCAGCGCGTGGTGGTGGTGGAAGGAAATGTGGTGCAAAACCTGCTCTGCCGCAAGCAGCATGCGGATTACCTGGGCTTGCCTGCCACCGGCGGCGCCACCAACCTGATCCTAAAACCGGGTTCCACTCCGCTGCGGGAGTTGACGCAAGCCCCGGGTGCCGGCACCGGCCGGGTGCTGCGGGTGGCGGATTTCTCCGCGTTTGAGCCGGACGAGGTGACCGGCAATTTTGTGGCCGAGATCCGGCTGGGTTATGAAAACGGCCGGCCGGTGAAAGGCGGCGCCGTGCGCGGCAACGTGTTCGAGGCGTTGGCGGGCGCGCGCTTCGCAGCGGAGACGGGCTTTTTCGGGAACTATCAGGGGCCGGTGGCGGTCCGGCTCCCCGGGATCGTGGTGGCGGGGGAGTAGGCTGGGCCCCAGACCAGGGCGGGGCGGCCGGCGTCCGAACCGGTCCGCCCAGGTCAGGCGGGGAGGCCACGCCGGCCCGGCCTAGGCGGGGAAGTCGAACACGGTTTTCACGGACTGGGAGCGGCCGTGGCCCGAGACGTTCAGGCGGAGGGCCTGCCGGTACTGGGCCAGCGGAAAGCGGTGCGTCACAAGCCGCGCCAAGGGGTAGCCCGGGCGGGCGGCCATCTTTTGCAGCGCCAGGTCCCAGGTTTGCGGGGAGCCGTATCCCATGGTTCCGATCACCGTCAGTTCCTTGGCCCAGACGAAGCTCCAGTCCAAGCGGGAGATCTCTCCGGCAGTGCCCACCAGCACCACGGTGCCGTTGCTGCCGGCGGCCCGCAGGGCGTCATCCAGGCTGCGGCGGTTTCCTGCGCAGTCATAGACCCATTCGAACCCTCCCATCAGCACCGGCCTGCCGAGAAGGGGCCGGTAGAGGCGGGCGCCCGTTTCCCTCTGCGCAGCTTCCAGGGCGTCTCCGTATACGGCATCGGCTCCCAGGGCCTGGGCCAGCTCCCGCTGGAAAGGATGGCGGGCCACTACGGCCACGCGCGCCGGCAGGTCCAACAGGCGCAGGGCCGCCAAGGTTAAAAGCCCGATGGTGCCGGCACCCAGGATCAAGACCCGGCTGCCCGGACGGGGCAGGCGCCGTTGCACGGCGTGCAGGCAGATGCTCAGGGGTTCCGCCAGCACCGCCTGTTCATCGGAAAGTGCCGCCGGCACCGCATGGAGTTGGCTGACGTGGGCCACCACCTGTTCGCCCCACGCTCCCGGCAGATCGCCGCAAAAGCCCAGGAGCATGGCAGGGGAGAAACGGCCCTCCGCCATGTTGTGGCACACATAGGGATTGCCTTCCTGGCAGGCCGGGCACGGCGAGACCTCCCGCACCTGGCAGGGGAGGTAGGGATCCACCACCACCCGCTGGCCCAGGTGGACCCCTTTTACCGACGGGCCTACCTCCACCACTTCCCCCACCATCTCGTGGCCCAGCACTGCAGGGAACGAAGCGAAGGGAGACAGGGCCGGGCTGGTCTTGCCCGTCAGCGTGCCCAGATCCGTGCCGCAGATCCCTGCCAGGCGCAGGCGCACCCGCGCCCACTCCGGACCTGGAAGCGCAGGCTCCGGGATCTCCTCCAGGCGCACGCAGGAAAGCGGTCCGTAATACAGCGAGGGGAAGCGGTGCCCCAGGGTGCGCGCCAGAAGGAAGCGGGGCAAGGAAAGATGATAGCGAATGGCTTGCACAGACTGTGTTCCTCCTCCGACCCCTTAGCCGGGCAAAGCTCTCCTGGTTCATTCGTTCTTCTGGTTCGCTCGTTCTCCTGGTTCGCTCGTTTTGCGTGCTGCGAAGCGGCGTTCCTTGCCTGCGCGAACCAGCGTTCTCAGGCGGGAGCCGTGGCATTGGTCAGCTCATGGGGATCTGCCTGCGCACCCGGCCTTCGATGCGATCAAAGATCTCGTCCAGACTGGAACCGGTGATGGTCAGGCCGTGGTTGCGCAGTCCGATGATGGCATGGGCCGGGTCGGGAGCTTGGCGCACCAGCTCCGCCACGGCGCGGGCCAGTTGCACCGTGCCGCACGGATAGTTCATGGGCGTGGAGGGGACCCCGTCGATCCAGCCGTGCACATGCACAATGGCGCCCACCTGTGGGTGCTCCGTGTAGATCATCCAGTGCTCAATGGCGTCTACGGATACCCGGCGCGGCTCCACATGGGGGGGAACGCTGAGCAAAATGGTGCTGCGGGCGGAGTCGAACCCCTTGACCAGAAGGATGTCCTGGCCGACAATGCGCAGATTGCTCTTGTCCACGCCGCTGGCGCTCATCCAGAAGCTGGAGACGTCGTGGCGGGCGCTGATGTTTCCATAGCTGAGGCCACCGATGCCGAACAGCATCTTCAGGTGGTGCTGATCCCGGGGCGAAAGGACCTCCTGGATGGGGAAAGGCGTAGGCAGAAGGTCCATGGCTGCCAGGCGCTGGCCCGCGCGGAAGATGGCCTCAGTCTGGGCATCGCCGTTCCACAGAGCTTCCGGTAGATCGGGGATGAACTCGTTGTTGATGATCAGCGTGGAGGTGGCCAGGGGCTCCAGCCGCTGGTAAACACGCTGGAAAAACTGCTGCTCCCCGGCGGGCGTGCCCGTGGTGTCGAAAGGCACCTCGTAATGGCCTTGCTCAATGGTTACAAAGTGGACGCCCGTGCCGCTGGAGGCGGGCGCAGAGGCGGGCGTGGGCTGGACCGGGCGGCCCACCACGCAGATGACCAAATTGGCCAGGGAACGCACCAGGATCGGGTATCCGATGCGGATCACATTGCCGTCCTCCGGCGGGGCATCCAGCGCCATGAAGCTCACCACGAATGTGGCTTGGGCGTGACGGCGGTAGGGCCGGGGGCGCTCCGGGTCCACCACGTTGAGGACCAGCCCAAGGGGTTCCGCGGTGGCAGGTGACTCCGGCTCCGGCCTGCCGGCGTGACCTACGCTGGGGCTGTCTCCGTCGTGGCCGTTAGCGCGGCCCGAATCCGGGACGAATACGTGGCCTTCGCGCTCCAGGGTTTTTCTGACTCCGTCCACGAACCAATGCAGTACCGGGTTATCGGTGGAACCGACGACTGTGAAGTTCACGGGCTTCAGCGACCTCCTTCGTTCGTTTGGCATTCGGCTGCCGAACCTGCAGCCGCCCAAGGCCGACCCACTAATGAGGCAATTTCTTTCGCATCGCGGCAAATCCTTCCATCAAGCTGCGGGCGCTTCACAGGAAAAAGTCTGTGGCGCGGCGAAATGCGTTCGGGGAAAAACGAAAGGGGGTTGGCGGCGCCGGCACCCCGGCTGTGCTGGGACCACCCGGCTGCGAATCCTGTAGGGGAGTGCGGCGTCCGGACACGATGCAGCAGGAAAAAGCGGCTCCAGGGATGGGTGCGGTGGGCAGGGAGCCTGGATCCCCGCCCTTGGTCATTGGCCACCGGGGTGCTGCGGCGGAGGCTCCCGAGAACACCGCGGCTTCTTTCCGGCGGGCGCTGTCCCTGGGTGTGGACGGCCTGGAAATGGATGTCCATCTCTCCCGTGACGGGGAGCTGGTGGTCATCCACGACGAGCGTGTGGACCGGACCAGCGACGGCCAGGGCTGGGTCAAGGATCTTACCCTGGCAGAGCTGAAGAGGCTGGATTTCGGCGCCTGGTTTGGGCCGCAGTTTCGGGGCGAGCGCATTCTGACCCTGGCGGAGTTCCTGACCTTGGTGCAGGAAGAAGCCTCGCCCGCCCAAAGGGAGCGTTTCCTCATCAATATTGAACTGAAGAGCGGGCCCATTTTGTATCCGGGCATCGAGGAGAAGGTCATCCGGGCCATCTATGAGTTCCACATCCAAGACCGGGTGATTTTGTCCTCCTTCAACCACTACAGCCTGCAAACGGTCAAAAAGTTGGCGCCGGAGCTGCCCATCGGCCTGCTCTATATGGCCGGGCTGGTGGAGCCCTGGCACTATGCGTTGCGGCTGCAGGCCCAGGCCCTACATCCTTTGTATTACAACATCATCCCGGAGCTGGTGGCAGGTGCCCATGCCCACGGCTTGAAACTGCACCCGTTCACCGTGGATGATGAACCGGCCATGCGCCTCATGGTTCAGCTGGGCGTGGACGGGATCATCACCAACCGGCCGGCGGACCTGCTGCGCGTGCTGGGCCGGGACAGCCGCGGATGAGTCCGCACGCCGGATGCACAACGGATGCACAACGGATGCACAAGAAGTAGAAGTTAGGAGGGATTCCAGTGGCCGCAGGGGAGACAGTGACAAACCAACAGACCCCGCTGCCGGGAACAGGCCCGGGGCATCCGCCCGCCGCGCGCCCCAGGCTGGATGTGCCACGGACCATGACGCTGGGGCTGGGCTTTTTTGCCATCTCGCTGGTCTGGGCGGTGTACAACAGCTTCGTGCCGGTTTTTCTGAGAGGATTCATTTCCAGCACGGCCCTGGTTGGCTTTCTGATGACCCTGGACAACATCGCTGCCATTACGCTGCAGCCTTATTTCGGGGCGCTCAGCGACCGCACCTGGACCCGCGTGGGCCGGCGGATGCCCTTCATTTTGGTGGGCGGCCCCGTGGCAGCCGTGAGCTTCGCTCTGGTGCCGCTGTTCGCCGGCGTCGTGGGAACCGGCCATCTCTCGGCTCTGCCTCACATGGCCCCTAGCTTCTGGCTCTTTTTGGCCACCATCGTGGTCATGAACATCGCCATGAGCGTGTTCCGGGCTCCCACCATCGCCCTGATGCCGGACATCACGCCTTCGGCCCTGCGTAGTGCCGCCAATGGCATCATCAATTTCATGGGCGGGCTGGGCGTGGCCCTGGCGTATGCGGGCGGCGCGGCGCTTTACAATTTGGCGCCGGAACTGCCGTTTCTGGCCGCCGCGGTGGTGATGGCGGCGGCGCTGGCGCTGGTGGTTTGGCGGGTCCAGGAGCCCCGGCCGGGCGTGAGCGCCGGTGGCACGGCGGGCGCGGGCGAGGCGGGGAGCCCTGCGGCCACCGGGTCCGAGGCGCGCCGCGGCAGCGGGCTTTTGCATGCTGCCGGGGAAGTGCTGCTTTCCCGTGACAAAAGCGCTCTGGCCCTCCTGCTGGCCATCTTCTTTTGGTTTTGCGGCTATTCGGGTGTGGAGGCCTTTTTCACCCTCTACAGCAAGGAATTCCTCGGCGTCGGCGAAAGCGCCGGGGCGCTCTCGCTGGCATTCCTGTCCGTAGCGTTTCTGGTCCTGGCGATCCCTGCCGGTTTTCTGGCACAGCACATCGGCCGCAAGCGCACGATTCTGCTGGGCATCACGCTCATTGTGGTGCTGTTTGTGGCCCTGGTCCCGCTGCGCGACATTTGGGTGATCCGCGGGCTGCTGGTGCTCCTGGGTGCGGGGTGGGCCTTCATCAACATCAATTCCTACCCCATGGTGCTGGAAATGACGGACGAGAGCAAGACCGGCGCCTACACAGGGCTGTACTATTTCTTCTCGTCGCTGGCAGCCATCGGCGCGCCGCCACTATACGGGCTGGCGATCGACAAGGCCGGGTACGGCGTGCTGTTCGTGCTCTCGGCTGTGTTTTTCCTGGTAGCTTTGCTGTGCATGCTGGCTGTGCGGCGGGGTGAGGCCCAGCCCGTGGGAGGTTCGGATGCCGGAGCCGAGGCCAGGTCATAGGCGGCCTGCCCCTGCCATCGCGAAAAAAGACGATGCAGGACAACGGGGAGGAACGTGCGAATGAGCGGCGCCCAGCAGCCGGGCTTGGAGATCGATGACGCCGTTGCCAGCCCAGCCCGGCTCCATGCAGCCATTGCGCGCAGGCATGCCGTCCGGACCTACCTGGAGCGCCCGTTGGATTTAGATCACGTTCGCATGATCCGGGAGGCGTGCCGGGCCTCTGCTTCGGCCGCCTCCGGCGCCCGGGTCGTCTTTGTGGCTGCGCGGGCCGAGCGGGTCTTCACCGGCCTGGTGGGCAGCTACGGGCGGATCCGGGGCGCCCAGGCGTTTCTGGCCATGATCGGGGATACAGCGCAGCCCCACGTGGAAGAGACCGTGGGCTATGCTGGGGAATACGTGATCCTGGCTGCTACTGCTGCGGGTGTAGGCAGCTGTTGGGTCAGCGGAACCTTCAGTCCGGACGTGGTGGCCTCGTTGGTGGATCTGTCACCCGGTGAGAAGGTTTTTGCTGTATCCCCCCTGGGGTACCCAGCGGAACCCAGCGGCACGGAAAGGATCATGAAAGCTCTGGCCCGTTCCGCCACCCGCAAGCCCGTGGAAAGGCTGTTAACGCCGGAGAGCCTGTCCCTTGCGTCCTGCCCGCAATGGGTTAAACAGGCCCTGGAAGCCGCCAGGCTGGCGCCTTCCGCCCTCAATCGTCAGCCTTGGCGGTTCACCGTGAGTGCTGAAGGCATCCGGGTGTCGGTGGAGCGGGAAGGCGGCCAGCGGCGTTTGGACTGTGGCATCGCCATGCTACACCTGGAATTAGGTGCCCGCGCCGCCGGGGTGCAGACGAAGTGGCGCTGGCTGGAAGGACCGCTCGCGGTGGCTTACCTGGCCTGCCAATAGGCGAGTCGTGGGACGCCAGACCGCCCGCCCGATGATCCCCCTGCCCCTGCTGTCCTCCTGGGAGGAACGCCGGTGCGGGTGGGTGGGAGGCTGGCAGCCTGTGCGCAGGCTCTGCGCCTCTGGGAAAGCCTCTGGCCATCCCGGTGGCAATGAGGTATACTGCTGCCGACGGGAAGGGAGGTTTATGGTCGGCGCGACGCAGGCTTTATCCGTCCTCTGGAGCCTCGGACCATCCATATGTTTGGAGGCAGTTCCCTATGCGTATTCTGCTCATTGCCCCGGCCTGGCCGGACCCCATCTGGGGGAACAACGAAGGGCGGGGGAAGACGAGCCGGGCCATTTTCCCACCCTTGAACCTGCTCATGATCGCCGCCGCCACACCGCCCGGACATACGGTTCAGATTGTGGACGAGGGCGTTTCCCAACTGGATGAGACTACGCCGGCAGACCTGGTCGGCATCACCGCCATGACGGCCAACGCGCCCCGCGCCTATGAGCTTGCGGAGCGTTTCCGCGCCCGGGGCATCCCGGTGGTGCTCGGGGGGATGCATCCCTCGGCCCTGCCGGACGAAGCCTCGCAGCACTGCGATGCCGTGGTGGTGGGCGAGGGGGAGGAACTCTGGCCCCGGGCCGTGGCCGACGCGGAGCAGGGGCGCCTTCAATCCATCTACCGGGCGGAGAAATCCCCGTCTCTGGCTGGCCTTCCGGTTCCGAGGCGCTCGCTGGCAGACCCGCGCCGCTATCTGCTGCCCACGACCATGCAGGCCACCCGGGGCTGTCCATTTGCCTGTGATTTCTGCGCCGTCTCCCACTTTTTCGGCCGCGGCTACCGCTTTCGCCCCCTGGAAGAGGTGGTGCAGGAGGTCCGCGACTCCGGCGCCAAAGTGATCGCCTTCGTGGACGACAACATCGTAGGCAGTCCCACCTATGCCAAGGCGCTGTTCCGCGCCCTCGAGCCCCTGGGCATCCGCTGGATCAGCCAGGGTTCCCTGAACATGGCCAAGGATCCGGAGCTTTTGGAGCTGGCGGCCCGGAGCGGCTGCGTGGGGATGTTTATCGGTTTCGAATCTCTTTCCCCGGAGAACCTGGCGGCCATGCATAAGCGCCAAAACCGCGCGGACGAATTCTCTGCGGCCATCCGGTCCATCCATGAGCACGGCATTGCCATCGAAGGCGCTTTCGTGTTCGGCTTCGACGGCGATGACGAAGGGGTTTTCGAGCGCACCGTCCGTTTTGCCCGCCAAAACCATCTGGAGGCCGCACAGTTCGGCATTCTCACGCCTTTCCCGGGTACGCCCCTGCGCGAGAAGCTGGAGGCCGAAGGGCGCATTTTCGACAACAACTGGGCCCATTACAACATCAGCCAGGTCGTGTTCAAGCCTCTGAGGATGTCCGCCCAGACTCTGCAGCAGGGGTTCAACTGGGCTTGGCAGGAATTTTACTCCCTGGGGTCCATGGTGCACCGCCTGGGTTGGTTCCGTAGGAACGCCTCGATTCTGTGGGCCATCAACCTCAATGCGCGGCAGCGGCTGCGCCATTTCCTAGAGAAGATGGCCGTCACGGGCGGTATCCTGGCGCCCCAGCAAGGCACGCACTGAATTCCGGAACGGAAACAGCGCATTTCAGACGGTGGAAAACGGGAGTCCGGATTCGGCCGGGCAGATTGCCAGGGCCAGGCGTCAAGGAGGGACTCTGCATGTACATCATCGACCGGTTTGAAGCAGATTGGGCCGTCCTGGAAGGCCCCGGGCAGGCCACCTTCAACCTGCCCCGTTCGCTCCTGCCCAAGAATGCGCGGCCAGGCGACGTCCTGACCATCGATATCCGCATCGACGAGGCTGCCACGAAGGAGCGCCGGGAAAAATCCCGGAGGTTGCTGGACGACTTTTTCGACGAGTAGCAGGGAAGCCGTAGGGAGGGTACTGGACGGATGGTCCGTGTCCGGGTGAGGGGCGGAGCACCGGAGGCAGGAGCTGCCCGCCGGGCGGATCGGCATATTCGCCGGGTGGGGCTGTTCGCGCTTCCGCCTTTGCTGGTGCTGGCGTTTGTCTTGCTATGGGCTGCTGCGGGCGTTGGGGCTGCGCCCGGCGGGACACTCCGGGTCCACTTTCTGGACGTGGGTCAGGCGGACAGTATTTTCGTTCAGGCGCCGGGCGGCCATGCGATTCTTATCGACGGCGGGAACAACGCCGACGGTCCAGCTGTGGTGGCGTACCTGCGCAAACACGGGGTCGCCCGCCTGGACGCCGTCATCGCCACCCACCCCCACGAGGACCACGTGGGTGGGTTGGACGACGTCCTCAAGGGCTTTCTGGTCTCCACCGTTTACATGCCCAATGTCACGCACACCACCCGGACCTTTGAGGATTTCGTGGACGCAGCCAGGCGGGCCGGAAAGCGGATCCAGGCCAAGGCCGGTGTGAAACCGAACATTCCCGGCATCACCGCTGTCTTTTTGGCCCCTGTTGGTTCCGGTTACCCGGACCTCAACGATTACAGCGCCGTTCTGAAGCTGACGTACGGCTCAGTGTCCTTCCTTTTCACAGGGGACGCCAGCGCCGCCTCGGAAGGGCAGATGCTGGCGTCCGGTGCCGACCTTCATGCCACCGTACTGAAGGTGGGCCACCATGGGAGCAGCAGCGCCACCACCGCTCCGTTCCTGCGGGCCGTGGCGCCCAGGTATGCCGTCATCAGTGTCGGGGCGGGGAATCCGTACGGCCACCCCGCGCCGGTTACGCTGGGCCGCCTGAAGCAGGCCGGCGTCACCGTGTTCCGCACAGATCAGCAGGGGACGGTGGTGGCGAGCACAGACGGCAAGTCGGTGCGGTTCAGCCTATCCAAGGCGGGAACGGCGGCCGCCGCAGGTAGCGCCGTGGCAGCCGCCCACGCCGCGGGCAGTCAGAACATCACAGTCTTTGTCACCAAAACCGGGCACAAGTACCACCGCCAGGGGTGCCGGTTCCTGGCGCGCAGCCAGATCCCTCTGACGTTGGCCGAGGCCAAGGCGCAGGGATATACTCCTTGCAGTGTTTGCAATCCGCCGCAATGAACTCGGGCGCCCCAGTGGGTGAATTCAGGCTTCCCGGAACGGTCGAACTTGCGCCGGCGCTTTGGGCCGGGCTTCAGCCCGTGGGAGGTTCGGCAGTAGGGATCAAAAGCTTCCGGCCCACGGGAATGCGGTCCGGGCTGGCCACTCCGTTCACTTCGGTCAGGCGATCCAGCGGGACGTTGAACTTGCGGGCAATATCCCACAGGGTATCTCCCGGCCGCACCACGTACACTGTCCCGGCGGCTGCGCCCCGTCCCGGCGGAGCGGCAGCAGCCGTCGCCACCGACGCATCCGGGCTGGTCCACGTAGCACCGGCACCCGAGCCTGTGCCTGCGCGCCCGCCGGGCCCGGACTGCAGCTGGCGGGAGGCCAGCAGAGGGTAGTTCTTGAATCCGTAGTCTGTGAGCGTCCGTGCATCGGCCCAGCGCTGGGCGCTGGATGGCTCGCCCAGGAGCACGATGATGAGCAGCCGGCCGTTACGCTCCGCCGCCGCAGCCAGACAGAAACCGGCGCTGTCTGTGTAGCCCGTCTTGATGCCCATGGCGCCCGGATAGTCCCAAACGAACTGGTTGATGTTCGTCACGCGCCGGGGGTGCCCGTCCCAGGTGAAAGTCTCCGCCCGGCCCGAGACCATGCGGGCAAAGATAGGGTTGGCCAGGGCTGCCCGGGCCATGAGGGCGATGTCCCGGGCGGTGGAGTAATGCCCCACGGCCGGCAGCCCGTCCGGGTTGACGAAGTGGGTGGAAACGGCACCGACGGACCGGGCCCACTGATTCATGAGATTCACGAATCGCGGCACCGACCCGGCGGTCGACTCGGCGATGGCCACGGCTGCGTCGTTGCCTGAGCGGAACAGGAGTCCATAAAGAAACTTCCAAAGCTGTTCCTGCTCGCCGGCGGACAAGCCGAAGCGGGAACCGCCTGTGTTCGCCGCATTCACGCTGACGGTGATGACATCGTCCAGCCTGGCCCGCTGCAGGGCCACCATGGCGGTGGCGATCTTGGTGAGGCTGGCCGGTGGCCGGACCTGCTGGGCGTTTTTGGCCGCCAGTGTCAGGCCGTTGGCAGCATCCATGAGCACGTAGGCTTGGGCGCTGATGGCCGGTAGGACAGGCTGCGCAGCAGCCGGCGCCGGCCCGGACGTGGCGAAGAGCAGAAAGCCAAGGGCCAACACGAACACAATCCAGACGTCCCAAAGCCGAAACCACCGATCCCCGCTGAGCGTGAGCCGTTTCCTGTCCATGGCAGTCTCCCATGTGCAACTGGCAACGCGCAGTCATTCGTTCGAAGCCGAGGCTGTTCCTCGTGCGCCATGACTGGGAATATCTGGAATCCCCCGGCTTTCTTGTGCGCCTAAGGCTATGATCGGACAAGGCAGGTAGGAATTAAGGCCTGGGCCGGCATGTGGGCGGTTTTGTTGACAGGTTGCCGGGGCGGGAGTAAAATGCGTTTATGCGAATACGAATCTCTGACTGAAGGGAGCGGCGGAGTTGGCCCAGGCGCCTGCCATCGATACGCTGGTGAAGGCCTTGAAAGCCATGGCCGAGCCGTCCCGCCTGCGGATTCTGCGGATGCTGGCGACGCGCAGCTTGTATGTCTGCGAATTGGAGGCGGTCCTGCGCATGAACCAGCCGCGGGTATCCCAGCACCTGCGGGTTTTGAAGGAGGCAGGGTTCGTCCGTGAGGCAAAGGAAGCCCAGCGCATCCGGTACAGCCTGGACCGGCCGGCGCTGGAGGCGCTGCTGGATGGGTTGCGGGCCCTTTTTTCCAGCGATTTGCAGGACCTGCCCGAGTTCGCGGCGGAGGCCCGTGCGTTGGAGAGCGTCGGCTCCCTCCTTTCGGTGGCCAAGTGCCGCGGCGCGCAACCCCAGGGGTCTGTGCCTCAAAACAAGGGAGGGGCTTCAATTGTCGAAAATCCAGATTGAAGTGTTGGGAAGTGGATGCGCCCGCTGTCACAAGCTGGAGGAAGTGGCACAGCAGGTGGTGCGCGAGCTTCAGATCGACGCCGATGTGCAGCTGGTCAATGACGTCCGCAGGATCGTGGGGTATGGCGTCATGCAAACGCCTGCCCTGGTGGTCAACGGTTCAGTGAAGCTTAGTGGAGTGGTGTCCGACAAAGCCGCGGTCACCCGGGCCATCATGGATGAATTGGCCAAGGTCTGATTGGCCCAGACCAGGAGGCGGGGGCCGGCGTGGGGGAAAGGGCCGGCCCGTTTCTTTCTGTCTATATATGCGTATATAAGAATATAAACAATAATAGGACAGGGGGCGGCATCGTTGCTGAACCGGTTTGCCGATTTCGTCGCCTATCACGTTTTGTCCCTGAACCCTTCGACCCGGCTGGGCGGAGCAGTGCAGTTCTTCATTTATGATTCCATCAAGATCTTTCTCATGCTGGCGGTGATCATCTACGGGGTTTCGCTCTTGCGCAGCTTCTTTCCGCCGGAGCGCACCAAGGCTATCCTGAGCCGCCAACGCCAGTATGTGGGCAATGTGTTGGCAGCGTTGTTGGGGATCGTGACCCCGTTCTGTTCTTGCTCGGCAGTGCCTGTGTTCATTGGTTTCGTGGAATCCGGCGTCCCCTTGGGCGTCACGTTTTCCTTTCTGATTTCTTCCCCCATGGTGAACGAGGTGGCCCTGGTCATGCTCTGGGGACTGTTCGGATGGGAGATTGCCGGCCTTTACATCGCCACGGGTGTCAGTGTGGCCATTGTGGCCGGCATGATCATCGGGCGCCTCCACCTGGAATCCCAGGTGGAGGAATACGTGTACCAGCTTCAGGCAGGCCAGGGAGACCTTCCCTCTCTCCATTGGCGGGAGCGCCATGAGTACGCCCTTGCTTACGTGAAGGACATCCTCCGGCGGATCTGGCCATACGTGGTGGTGGCCATTGCCATCGGCGGGTTCATTCACGGTTATGCTCCCCAGGACTTCCTGGTGCGCTATGCGGGCCGCAACTCCTGGTATGCCGTGCCTTTGGCGGTGCTGGTGGGAGTACCGCTTTATTCCAACGCCGCCGGGATCATCCCCATTGTGCAGGCCCTGATGGAAAAGGGAATGTCCCTGGGCACGGCACTGGCGTTCATGATGTCCGTGACGGCCCTGAGTCTGCCGGAGATGATCATCTTACGCCGGGTTTTGAAGCCCCGCTTGATCGGGCTGTTCGTAGGGATTCTCAGCGTCTCCATTTTGGTGGTAGGCTACCTCTTTAACGCCGTCCTGTAGGCGTACAGCCGGGCCTACTCCGGCCGGGCCATCCGGCCGGGAACTTTTGGCGCCCGCGCCCCGTTAACCCCAAATAGTGCTGTGAATGGTAGTTCCTGTGCTGCCGGAACCAACCGGCATCGCAGGGGCAGAAGGCTGGTGGGTCCCGCATGGAGTGGGGTATGGGGCGCTGCCGTCTCGTACGGAAGGATGCTTGGCGAACCTGGATTCCGGCAGCCATCGGTGGGATGATCTGGGGGTTCTGGGTCGCCCTTTCAGGCGCCGGCGCACCGGTGCAGGCTGCTGCGCCGGAAGAGGCCGCCCTCTTTACGTTGGAACAGTGCGTGCAGGTTGCTCTGGAGAAGTCTGGAAGCGTATTAGACGCCCGAGATTCTTATGAAATCTGCCTTTCCAACCTGCGCTTGGCTGAACCGCCCGGGATTGTACATCCCAGCATCACCCTGCGTGGAAACAGCGGAATCCAAGGCCTTGAAGGTTCAGCCAGCAGCGCCGCAGGAAAGGCCGGTGCGGCTGCGCCGGCGTCCGGCGCCAACCTGGTGAAGTCAGCGCAGGTTGAAGCCACCGTCGGCGACACGCTGCCCACAGGCCGCCT
>JADBKO010000043.1 GCA_014896355.1 Bacillota bacterium | reverse complement strand
CCCCATCCCGGCCCTCCCACACGGCGGCCCCATCGCCGCGGGCATCCCAGCCCCCAGCCGCCGCGCCCTCAGGGCCTGCTGCTGCCGTCTCTGCGGCAGGCACGTGGTACCGGGTCCAGGTGGGGGCTTTCCGTCAGCAGCAGAACGCGGCTCAAGTGGCACAACGCATTAAGGAGCAGGGATATCCTGCCTTCGTGAGTACCGGCCCGCTGTTTCGCGTGCAGGCCGGTGCGTTTCAGGACCGCACCCGCGCCGAAAAGCTGAAACGCAAGCTGGCTTCACAAGGATTCGATGCGACGGTGGTGGCGGTTTCTCCCAACCCGGGTTCCCGTTGACAGGCAGGCTAAAAGTAGGATACAACTAAGGTGAGGCAGGCCGCGGGGTCACGCGAGGTGGCCTACGGTCTGCCTTCCCTTTTGCCGGTCCGGCAGATGGTGATACGGATGACGATGGGAGCGAGACGAATGAACAGAGCTTACCAGGAAGCTGGGCAGCGTTCACTTGCCAAGACGCTGCGCACGTCCGGGGTCTTGGCGATGAGTCTGGCGCTGGTCCTCGGGCTGTGGAGCTGGCCGGGCCTGGCTGCCGGCGGCCAGGGGGATGGCACGGCCCAGGCCAGCAGCACGGCGCAGAATGGCCCCGTCGTGGTGACCGTGAACGGAGATCCCATCACGCAGGAGCAGTTTTACCAGGCCATGGAGGAACGGGTCGGAAAGCCCATCCTCGACCTGCTCATCACAGAGCAGCTCATCCGCCAGGAAGCCGCCAAAGAGGGCGTGACGGTCACACCCCAACAGGTGGATGACCAAATGGCTCAAATCCGTTCCCAGTTTCCCTCCGAGGCAGAGTATCAGGCGGCCTTGGCTCAGAATCAGCTGACGCCGGAACTCTTGCGGTATCAGGTGGAAATGAGTCTCCTCGTGCAGGGGCTCAGCCGGCATGGCGTGACGGTCACGGATCAGGAGGTCACAGACTATTTCAATGCGAACCACGCCCAGTTCGATCAGCCCGCCAAGGTGCGTGTCCGCCACATTCTCGTGGACACGGAGCAAGAGGCTCAGGATATTGAGAAGGCTCTCACGGGCGGGGCGGACTTCGCCGCCTTGGCCAAAGAGAAAAGCCAGGATCCTGGAACGAAGGATCAAGGCGGTGAACTGGGCTGGATCACCCAGGATCAGGTGGTTCAGGAGTTTGGAGACGCGGCCTTCAAGTTGAAGGTGGGCGAGATTAGCCAGCCGGTGAAAACCCAGTTCGGGTACCACATTCTCCAGGTGGAGGAGCGCCAGGAGGCTGTTCCCGCCAAGCTGGCCGAGGTGGCCGATCAGATCCGCCAGACCCTGCTGCAGCAGAAATCCAAAGACCCGCAGGCGATCATCGACGAGCTGAAGGCCGCCGCGAAGCTGGACTTTAAGTGGGCCCGGTACGCAGATCTGTACACGGCGCCGGCTGCACAGGCGCCGCCGGCGGAAGGTTCGGAAACCGCGCCGCAGGCCGAAAGCGCAGCCCCGGCGCCGGGGGCATCTGCTCCCGGCGGCTCCCCGGGGACCCCGGCCCCTGCCCAGCAGCCGGGTTCCTCCGGAAAATAACCCGGATGCATAGGCCCCTGGTGAGGCTGGGGAAAGTAGCAGGAGACACAGCAGCGCGGGGGCCGGTGGGTACAGGGTGCAGCAGGCGGAGTTCCTGACGTTTCTGTACGGTGCCAGCGCAGGTTTTTCGTTGCTCGCCGGCGGGGTTCTGGCTTGGTGGCTGGAGCCCGGCCGGCGTGTTTTATCCTGGTTCCTGGGCTTTTCCGCGGGCGCTCTCATCGCCTCCACATCGGCGGGGCTGGTGGAAGAGGCCTACCAGCATGGTGGGCTGGATGCCACGGCGGTGGGCTTGCTGGCCGGCGCGGGGCTGTACTATGCCGCCCACTTCTTTCTGCCCGCCCATCCGGACGCCGAAGGACCGCATATGGCCGGTGTGGCCGAGAAAGGCCAGGTGGGGCGGGCCATCCTGGCTGCAGCGGTGCTGGATGGGTTCCCGGAGCAGCTGGTCATCGGGGTGACATCGCGCCTGGGTACGGCCCTGGCCCTGACGTTGGCGGTGGCCGTGGCCATTACCAATCTGCCGGAGGCTCTGGTCGCCACCCGCAGCCTCAGCCGCAGTATTCCGCGGGCGCGCGTGCTGCTGCTTTGGCTGGGTCTGGGCTTGGGCGGCACTGCCGTGACCATGCTTGGGTATACGTTTTCCCATCACCTCACGGGGGATCTCTTTGCCGCCCTGCTGGGCCTGGCGGCCGGGGCAGTCGTCGCCATGGTGGCCGACACGCTGCTGCCGGAGGCTTTCCGGGGCGGTGGACACTTCGTCTCCCTGGTGACGGTTTTCGGGTTTCTGGTAGGTTTCGCCCTGTCTCGTCTCTAGATTTGACCCGCGGGGTGTTTGACCTGCGGGGCGGGAGTGTGGTATACTGCGGTAAACATTTAAATTCCGACCGGAAATGGGGTATTTCGGAATGGCACGGATCTATGAGGACATCACCCAGGCCATCGGCCACACTCCGCTGGTGGCGCTACGCAAGCTGTCCGCGGGCCTGCCCGGGCGGGTGGTGGCCAAGGTGGAGTCCTTCAATCCCGGCGGAAGCGTGAAGGACCGCATCGGCCTGAGCATGATCGAAGCCGCGGAGCGGGAGGGGCGGCTGCGGCCGGGAACCGTGATCGTGGAGCCCACCAGCGGCAATACCGGCGTGGCCTTGGCCATGGTGGCTGCGGCCCGGGGTTACCAACTGATCCTCACGATGCCCGACACCATGAGCGTGGAGCGCCGCAATCTGCTGGCCGCCTATGGTGCCCGCCTGGAACTGACGCCCGGCAGCGAAGGGATGCGGGGGGCCATCCGCCGCGCTCAGGAGCTGGCCGCCACGTTGCCGGATGCGTTCATTCCCCAGCAGTTCGAAAACCCCGCCAACCCCGCCATCCACCGCCAGACCACGGCGGAGGAAATCTGGCAGGATACCGACGGAGAGGTGGACGTGGTGGTGGGAGGCGTCGGCACCGGAGGCACCCTCACCGGCATCGGCCAAGCGTTGAAGCCACGCCGGCCCGGCCTGCGGCTGGTGGCGGTGGAACCGGCGGATTCGGCGGTGCTGTCGGGCAATCCCCCCGGCCCCCACAAGATCCAGGGCATCGGTGCCGGCTTCATCCCGAAGGTCCTGGACCGCTCCTTACTGGATGAAGTGATCCCCGTACGCCATGAGGACGCCTTCACCACGGCGCGGCGCCTGGCCCGCCTGGAAGGGATCCTGGCCGGGATCTCATCCGGTGCCGCCCTTTGGGCCGCCTTGCAGGTGGCGGCCAGGCCGGAAAGCGCCGGAAAGCTCATTGTGGTGATCCTGCCGGATACGGGAGAACGGTATCTGAGCACCCCTCTTTTTCAGGGATAGGCCGAGGGCGGCGGAAGGCGGCGGAAAGATTCGCATGGCCCAGGATTTCCGGGCGCGGCGCCGAATAGCATACCGGGGACCAGGATCTGTGCAAGGAAGGTGGCCGTGCGTTGGGGGACGGATTCCGGTTGGAAAGGGACTCGCTGGGAACAGGCAGGGTCCCGGCGGACGCCTATTATGGGCTGCAGACCCAGCGCGCCGTGGAAAACTTCCCGATTACCGGGGAGCGCCTGCACCCTGAGCTGATCCGGGCTTTGGCCTTGGTGAAAAAGGCGGCGGCATTGGCCAACATGGAGGTGGGGCTTCTGCCGCCGCATATCGGGCAGGCCATTGTGAAGGCCGCCGACGAGGTGATGGCCGGCGGCCTGGCGGATCAATTCGTGGTGGACCCCATTCAGGGCGGGGCCGGGACCTCCATCAACATGAACATGAACGAGGTGCTGGCCAGCCGGGCGTCGGAGCTCTTGGGCGGACGCCGGGGGGACCACGCGCTCGTTCATCCCAACAACCATGTGAACATGTCCCAGTCCACCAATGACGCCGTGCCGACGGCGGTGCGACTGGCCTTGTTGCGCCTCATCGATGAGACCGAGGGGGCCTTGACTGATCTGGCCGCGGCGTTGGAGGAGAAAGCCAGGGAATTCAGGGACATCGTCAAGGTGGGCCGCACCCACCTGCAGGATGCTGTGCCCATCCGCCTGGGGCAGGAGTTTGCCGCCTGGGCCGCCGCGGTGCGGCGCAGCCGTGACCGGCTTCGCTCCACTGCCGACGGGCTTTTGGATGTGAATATGGGGGCCACCGCCGTGGGAACGGGCTTGAACGCCGATCCCGGATATATTAAAGTGGTGGTGGCCAAGCTGGCGGAGCTCTCCGGCTATCCTTTGCGGAGCGCCGCCAATTTGGTGGACGCCACGCAGAATGTGGACGTGCTGGTGGCGGTTTCCGGCAGCCTGAAGGCTGCGGCGGTGGTTCTGGACAAGGTGGCCAACGATCTGCGCCTGCTGGCCTCCGGCCCGCGGGCGGGGCTGCACGAAATCAACCTGCCGCCTGTTCAGCCGGGATCTTCCATCATGCCTGGGAAGGTCAATCCGGTCATGGCAGAGGTCATCAATCAGGTGGCTTTCCGAGTCATCGGCAACGACCTCACGGTGACTCTGGCCGCTGCCGCCGGGCAGCTGGAGCTGAACGTCATGCAGCCTGTACTGATTTACAGCCTGATCCAGTCCATCACCGCCCTGCGCAACAGCGTCCGGGCCTTTACGGAGCGGGCGGTGCGCGGCATTACGGCCAACCCGCAGGATATCCGGGAGTTTCTGGACCGTAGCGTGGCCGTGGTCACGGCTCTCAGCCCGCACCTGGGATACGATGCCGCGGCGGAGGTGGCCAAGGAGGCGCTGCGTACCGGCAGGCCCGTGGCGGAGATCGTGCGGGAGCGGGGCCTGTTAAGCCCGGAGGAATTGGCCGTGATCCTGTCGCCGGAAGAGCTGACAGGTCCAGGAATTGCCGGCGCTTCCCTGCGGCAACGGCAGCAAGGGGACTCTTCTCCTAGCCGCAGCTGAAGCCTGTGAAAGAAGGAACGGTTGAGGGGGAAGATGCGTTAAAATTGTGTTCGGGGACGCACTGGGCCGGCGGACGTGCCGGCTGGGAGGGGGAAACACCCCCGCAGCGCGCCCAGGCCTGCTGATATAGAGGCATTCAGCCCGGTGTGGCAGGCCTTCTTGATGTTCTGCCGGGTCCGGGGAGGAAAGAGCAGTGAAGATCTCGCGCAGGGCGCGACCTTTGTTGGGTGCGTTGGTGATTCTGGCGGCCATGGCCTATCTGATGGCCATGGGGGTCTCAAAGTCCTCCGCGTACTATTACACTGTGGAGGAGTTCCTCTCCCGTCTGCAGTCCGGAAACGCCCCTCTACAGCAGCGGCTGCGCGTCAGCGGCGACATCGTGGCGAGCAGCGTTCAGTGGCACCCCAAGGCCAGCGAGCTCCGGTTTGCCCTGGGCGAGGCCGGCCGTTCGCTGCCCGTAGTCTACCACGGCGCGCAGCCGGACAATTTCACCCACGCCACCAGTGCCATCGTGGAAGGCAGGATGGTCGGCCAGGTTTTCGTTGCCGACAAGCTCATGCTGAAGTGTCCGTCCAAGTATGAGGCTGCGGCGCCGGCCACGGCCGCCCAACAGGGAAAAGCACGCTCGCCGCGTTCGGATACGGCGGCCGGCAGTGGTTCCGCCGGATTACGCTAGGCGCCTGCCTGGGTTAGGTTGGGAGGGCTTGGTTTGCCTGAGATAGGGACGATCTCGTTGGCGGCCGCCTTGGCTGCGGCGCTGTATGCCGCGGCCACGTTCGGCATGGCCGCATGGCGCAGGAGCGAGGAGCTGGCCAGAAGGGCCCGCTGGGCCTCCGTGGCCGTGGCTGCGCTGGAGACACTGGCTTCCTTGATACTGTTTTATCTGCTTGGGACGAGTGATTTCAGCGTCCGTTACGTGGCGGAGTACACGTCCCGCAATCTACCGCCGTTTTACAGGTTGGTGGCGTTCTGGGGTGGACAGGCTGGGTCCCTGCTCTTGTGGTCCTGGATTTTGTCGCTTCTGGGGGCGGTGGCCGCTTATCAGCGCTTCCCCGGCCAGCCCGCCATGGGCTTCGCCGCCAGTAGCGTGGCCTTCGCCGTGGACGTGTTCTTCCTGCTGATCCTCAACGCCGTGACGCCCCCCTTTGCCCGCCTCTCGCCGGTGCCTCCGGACGGGGCCGGGCTGAATCCGCTGTTGCAGAACCCGGGCATGTTCATCCATCCTTTGACTCTCTACGTGGGGTATGTGGCCTTCGCCATCCCCTTCAGTTTTGCCTTCGGGGCACTGGCCACCGGTAACGCCGGCCGGCCCGTGTGGGTTCAGGCCGTCCGCAGCTGGACGTTGTTCGCCTGGCTTTTTCTCACGGTGGGCATCGTCTATGGCGCCCAATGGGCCTATGTGGAGCTGGGCTGGGGCGGATATTGGGGTTGGGACCCCGTGGAAAACGCCTCGCTCATGCCTTGGCTGACCGCCACGGCATTCTTGCATTCCATCATGGCTCAGGAACGGCGGGGGATGTACAAGGCGTGGAACGTCATCCTGGTGGCGTTGACGTTCTTGCTGAGCATCTTCGGGACCTATCTGACCCGCAGTGGTATTCTGTCCTCAGTGCACGCGTTTCAGGACAGCGCGCTGGGGCAGTGGTTCTTTTACTTCCTGGCGGCGGCGACGCTGGCCAGCATTGTGCTGATTGCCGCCCGTTGGCAGCAGCTGCAGGGCGAGCAGGAACTGGAGTCCTATGCTTCCAAGGAGGCCGGGTTCCTGTTCAGCAATCTGCTCCTCATGGCCATGGCCTTTGCCGTGATCCTGGGGACGCTTTACCCCCTGATCACCCGTTGGTTGGGGCAGGGGGAGATCACGGTGGGTCCGCCGTTCTTCAATCAGGTGGTGGTGCCGCTGGGACTGGCGCTGGTGCTGCTGATGGGCCTGTGCCCGTTTCTCGGCTGGCGGCGGACGAACGGGGGCCAGTTCAAGGAGAGCTTCCTGGCCCCGGCCCTGGTGGGCGTAGTGGTGGCTGTGGGCCTGGCCTTGGCCGGAATTCGCATACCCGGCGCGTTGGTGGCGTTTGCCATCGTGGCCTTCGTGCTGTCCAGCCTGGCGGCGGAGTTGTGGCGGGAAGCCTCACGGCAGGCGCTGAAGAACGGCGAAGGCGTACTGCGAGCCCTGGGCCGCCTGTTGGCCCGGGAGCGGCGCCGCTACGGCGGGCATCTGGTCCACGTGGGCGTGGCCGTGATGATCATCGGGATGACCGGGATCGGCTTTTTCCAGGTGCATGCCACTCAGTCTGTGCAGGCGGGCCAGGCCATTACCGTAGGCGGGTACCGCTTTGCCTACAATGGGCTTCTGGAGAAACGGCAGCCTGGGCGGGACGTGGTCATGGCCGACCTGGAAGTCAGCGACCGCCAGGGCCGCCCGGTGGCCAGCCTGCGGCCGGAGAAAGTGTTCTATCCGGACGGGCAGAACAGCACCGAGGTGGCCATCCACGGTAATCTGGCGCGGGATCTGTACGTGATCCTGGCCGGCTGGCAGGCGGACGGGACCACCACGTTTCAAATTTACGTGAACCCGTTGGTGCAGTGGATGTGGATCGGCGAGTATCTCCTCGTCGTGGGCACCCTCCTGGCCTTGTGGCCGGGCCGCAGGCCCAGACTGCAGGGATCCGGCGCGGACGGCGCCGCGGCGGGCTCCGGCGGGGATGACGGGGGGCCGGCGCCGGCCTGGCCAGAGGAGCGTGCTGAAGTGGCGGAGCTCATGGTAGAGGCCCGGGACCTCAGCAAGCGCATCGGTGAGCGCCTGATCCTGCAGGGGATCAGCCTGCAGGTGCCGCGCGGCCAGTTTGTAGCTTTGCTGGGGCCCAACGGCGCCGGCAAGAGCACGCTGCTACGGGTTTTGTCCCTTCTTTCCCCACCCAGCGCCGGAACGCTGCGCATCGCAGGACAGGATCCGCTGGAGGCTGGGGACAGCCTGCGCAGGCGGCTGGCGTTGCTATCCCACAACACTTTTTTGTACGGGGATCTGTCGGCCCGGGAAAATCTTTACCTGTACGGACGCCTGTACGGTGTGGAGAACTTGCAGGCCAGGATCGTGCAGGTGCTGGAACGGGTCCATCTGACTCTGTTTCAGATGGACCCGGTGCGGGTTTTCTCGCGGGGCATGCAACAACGCCTGGCCATTGCCCGGATTCTACTGCTTTCGCCGGATTTGGTGTTCTTGGACGAGCCGTACACCGGGTTGGACCTGGAGGCGGCGGCTTCTTTGAATTCCATTTTGGCGGAGCTCAAGGCCCAGGGAAAGACCCTGTTTCTCATCACCCACAGTTTCGAGGCCGGGTTGGAGCTGGCCGACCAGGTGGCGGTCCTGGTTCGGGGGCGTCTGGTTTACCAGGCCCCCAGCAGTGGCTGGTCCGTGGAGCAGTACCGCAACGTGTACTTACAAAAGGCGGGCAGTGTGAAGTGAGGGCGTACTGGCGACAGGTAGGCTGGATCCTCTGGAAGGAGCTGCGGGCGGAATGGCGCACCCGCCAGACTGTAACCAGTATGGCGATCTTCGCTTTCCTGGTCATCGTGGTCTTCAGCTTCGCCTTCGATCCCACCCGGGACGTGACGCGCCAGGTACTGCCGGGGATCTTGTGGATCGCTTATCTTTTCGCCGCGGTGCTGGGCCTGAACCGTTCGTTTATGGTGGAGCGTTTCAACGACAGCCTCCTGGGGTTGCTTTCTGCACCCATGGACCGGAGCACCATTTACTTCGGCAAGGCGGCGGCCAATCTGCTGTTCGTGCTTCTGGTGGAAGCCTTGTCTCTGCCGGTGTTTCTGGCCCTTTATGATGTCTTGCCGGACCTGCGCCTGGAAGAGCTGCTTCTGGTGTTGTTGCTGGGCACGCTGGGGTTTGTGGAGGTCGGGACGTTTCTTTCGGCCTTGTCGGCCAACAGCCGCTCCAGTGAGCTCTTGCTGCCCCTGTTGCTGTTCCCTGTGGCGCTGCCGGTGGTCATCGCCTCCGTGCAGTTGACGGCGGTGCTTTTGGCGGCACCGGCTGCGGCCGGGGCGGTGGCTCCAGGTTGGGCAGGGCTGTGGTCATTGCCTTGGCTCAAGGTGTTACTGGTTTACGATGGGGTTTTTCTGCTGCTGCCATTTCTGCTTTTCGACTATGTGCTGGAGGTGTGACGATTGCACCGCAGGCTGTTCCGTTGGCGCCTGGCCGTGGCGGCGGCGGGCGCCCTGATGCTCTTGGCTCTTTACTTTTCCCTGGTTTATGCGCCCACGGAGCGAACCATGGGCCAGGTCCAACGTGTTTTCTACTTCCACCTGGGGAACGCCTGGAACGCCTTTCTGGCCTTCTTTCTGGTGATGGTGGCCAGCATCGGGTACCTGAAGACCCGCTCCCGCCGTTGGGACATTTATGCCGAGGCCTTGGCGGAGGTGGGCGTGGTTTTCACCACGGTGGTTCTCATCACCGGGTCCATCTGGGGCCGGGCCGCCTGGAACACCTGGTGGACTTGGGATCCCCGCCTGACCACCACGTTGGTGCTGTGGTTCATCTACGACGGCTATTTGGCATTGCGGGCCTCGCTGGAAAACTGGGAGACCCGGGCCCGCCTCTCTGCAGTGTACGGTATTGTGGGCTTCGTGAATGTGCCCATTGTGTTCATGTCCATCCGCTGGTGGCGCACCATCCATCCGGTGGTGATCAGCCTCAGCGGCATGGATATGGACCCGCGCATGGTGCCGGCCATGCTGGCGAGCTTGTTGGCCTTCACCCTGCTGTTGGGGGTTTGTACCGTGCTGCGGGCGCAGATCTCCCAGAGTGCCGACGCACTTCAGTCAATGAAAGACGCGTTCCGGCAAGACTAGCCCGGGGAGGGATCGGACATGGGGTATCTCTTTGCGGCAATGGCCGTGGCCTGGGGAACGCTTTTCCTCTACCTGGCCTACCTCGGCCAGCGGCAGGCGCAGCTTTCGAGGGAATTAACTCTCTTGCAGCAGGCGACACGGGATTCAGCAAAAAAAGAAGAATAAACACTTGAGCGGACGGTGGAATGCCGCCAAAGCGGCGCTAGCGGACCTTTCCAGCTTGTCACGGCTTGGGGGCCGTGATAAACTAAATCTTGGCTTTCGTGGGCTTCGTGCAGCCAAGAGAAAGCAGGCAATTGGCAATGGTTTCAAATGTCCGCAGGTTGGTTCTGGCATCCAATTCTCCGCGCCGGCGTGAACTCCTGCAGCAGCTGGGCCTGGATTTTTCGGTGGACCCGGCAGAAGGCCCCGAGGAGCCTTTCCAAGGGGGAAACGTGGCGGAGTATGTCTTGGGACTGGCCCGCAGCAAGTCCCGCCAGGTGGCGCGCCGCCATGCGGCCGGCACGTTGGTGGTGGGGGCCGACACGGTGGTGGCCCTGGGGGATCAGGTCTTTGGCAAACCTGCGGATGCCGCCCAGGCCATGGCCATGCTAAAGCGCCTGCAGGGGACCACGCATCTGGTCTATACCGGGGTCTGCGTGACGGAAGCCCCCGGCGGCGAAGAGGCTTGTGCTGCAGAATGCACAGCGGTGACCTTCCGCCCCCTGACGGAAGAGGAGATCGCCCGTTACGTGGCCACGGGGGAGCCCATGGACAAGGCGGGCGCCTATGCCATTCAAGGGTTGGGCTCCATCAACATCACGGCGGTGCATGGCTGCTATTCCAACGTGGTGGGGTTGCCGTTGGCGACGTTGGCGCGGCTCTTGCGCCGGTGGGGGGTTCAGATCTGGTAGGCGCAGGGAGGAACGCATGGCGGCGATGGGGGATTCGGCCAGCTTGAAGAGGCTGCCGCCTCTGGAGCGTCCGCGGGAGAAGTTGCACGCCCGGGGCGTGGCAGCTTTGTCGGACAGCGAGCTTTTGGCGGTGTGCCTCCACACGGGGACCAGTGACGAATCTGCGCTAGCTTTGGCAGATCGCCTGTTGGCGCGATTCGGCGGACTGCGGGGGTTGGCTTCGGTCCAGCCGGATGAGCTTTGTGCCGTGCGCGGCGTAGGGCCGGCCAAGGCGGCCCGGGTGGCGGCGGCTTTGGAGCTGGGGAGGCGTTTGGCCTACCAGGAGGCGGCCCAGCGGGTGACGTTGCCGACGCCCGAAGCAGTAGCGCGATTTATGATGCCGGAGATGCGCTTTCTGGAGAAGGAGCATTTCCGGGTTATTCTTCTGGATACCAAGAATCAGGTCATCGAGGTCCACCTGGTTTCCGTCGGCACGTTGAGCAGCAGCCTGGTACACCCGCGGGAACTTTTCCGGCAGTCCATCCGGCGGGGATGCGCATCCGTGATTCTGGTGCATAACCATCCAAGCGGAGACCCCACCCCCAGCCCTGAGGACATCCAGGTAACGCGGCGGCTGCAGGCGGCCGGCGAGCTGCTGGGAATCGATGTCCTGGACCACATTATTATCGGAGATAATAAATATGTAAGCCTTCGCCAGCAGGGGCTGATGGGCTGAAAGGGGTTATCGAATGGGCTTCTGGGATCTGTTTCGCTGGGGCCGCGACATGGGGATTGACTTGGGCACCGCCAACACACTGGTCTATGTACGGGGCGAGGGCATCGTTTTGCAGGAGCCTTCCGTGGTGGCCATCGACAGCGAAACCCGTGAGATCTTCGCCGTGGGAGATGAGGCCAAGCGCATGGTGGGCCGCACCCCTGGCAATATCGTGGCCATCCGTCCCATGAAGGACGGCGTCATTGCCGATTTCGACATCACCGAGAAAATGCTGCGCTATTTTATCAGCCATGCCCAGAAGCACCGGGGCCCGTTCCGTCCCCGGGTGGTGGTCGGGGTGCCTTGCGATGCCACCGAGGTGGAGCGCCGGGCTGTGATGGACGCGGCCATTCAGGCTGGGGCGCGCGACGTGCGCCTGATCGAGGAACCCATGGCCTCCGCCATCGGCGCCGGCCTGCCGGTGGCGGATCCCAGCGGCAACATGATCGTGGACATCGGCGGGGGGACCACCGAGGTGGCGGTGATCTCCCTGGGCGGCATTGTGGCCCGCACATCCAGGCGCGTGGCCGGGGACGAGATGGACGAGGCCATCGTGCAGTATGTGCGCCGGACCTATAATCTCATGATCGGGGACCGGACGGCGGAGGAAGTCAAAAAGGAGATCGGCAACGCGCGGGACACCGGCGAGCCGCCCCGAACCATGGAGGTGCGCGGCCGGGATTTGGTCAGCGGCCTCCCCAAGACCATCGAGCTGCACAGCGAAGAGGTCCGGCAGGCCCTTCAGGAGCCGGTGGCCGCCATCGTGGAGGCCGTTCGGTCCACCCTGGAGATCACTCCTCCGGAGCTGGCTGCCGATATCATGGAAAAGGGCATTGTCCTGGCCGGCGGCGGGTCCTTGTTGCGGGGGCTAGACAAGCTGCTGGCCGAGGAGACGCAGATGCCGGTGCACCGCGCAGATGATCCGCTGACCTGTGTGGTCATGGGCGCCGGCAGCGCGCTGGAGCATTTCGACGTCATGCAGCGGATTCTCATCAGCTCCCGTAAGAGCGATGAACGTTGACCGCCGCGGCGGTGGCAGCGTGAGTCCGGCAAAAGCCGGTGCGGGGCGGGCTGAATGGGGGCGGAGGGCAAGACGGCTATGGCGCGCCAGGGCTTTCGGCGCCGCGGCTTGGTGGCCGTGGTGCTGGTGTTTGTGCTGTCCATCAGCCTTATGTACGTAACGGCACGCCGGCCGGCCACCTCGGCTCCGGAGCGATGGCTGCAGGACTCCCTGGCGCCGGTGCAATACGCGCTGGTATCCGTGTCCCGTTGGGTTTCGTCCTATTGGGAGGATTTCCGGAACCTGGGACGTCTGCAGCAGGAGAATCTGCAGCTGCGCGAAGAGCAGGCGGTTCTGAAAGCCCGCATGATCATGCTGCAAAGCCAGGCAGCGGAGGCGAATCGCCTGCGCCGCATGCTGGGTTGGGAGCAGCAGTATCCAGGAGTGTTGGTTCCGGCTGTGGTGATCGGGCGGGATCCCAGCACCTGGTTCAACTACGTGACCATCAACCGCGGCAGCCGGGATGGCGTCCGGCGCGAGCTGCCGGTGATCAGCAGCCAGGGGGTGGTGGGACAGGTGCGGCAGGTCACGCCTCACACCGCCACCGTCCTTTTGATTTTGGACTCCCGCTCCGCCGTGGGCGGACAGCTATCTGCCACAGGCGATTACGTGTTGGTCACGGGCGGAGCCCCTCCGGATGGCGGACTGATGGTCCGGCCCCTGGCCCCCTCGGCGCATCTGGCTGCCGGCCAGGAAGTCGTCACCTCCGGCCTGAGCGCCATCTTTCCTGCCGGATTGCCCATCGGGCGCATCCGCCGGGTGGAGCGGGACAGCCTGGGCCTGGGCACGGTGGGTTATCTGCAGCCGGCCACGGATTTTGACCGCATTTCCGATGTTTTTGTGCTGGCTTCGGGCACGCGGGGGATCCCGATCCAGCCCGGCCCGGGCGTCCAGGCCGGGGCGCAGCCCACAATGCTGGGACCCGTGGCCGTACCAGAGCTGGGAGGCAACCCATTACAGCCGCCGGCCCTGC
Organism: Bacillota bacterium; assembly: GCA_014896355.1. Taxonomy (GTDB): domain Bacteria; phylum Bacillota; class UBA5301; order Bu52; family Bu52; genus Bu52. The sequence continues at coordinate 7,003 of JADBKO010000043.1, read as the reverse complement.
CGGACCTGCGAGGGGGTGCCCGGCCGTGAAGGCATGGCATTGGGCGGTGCTGCTCTTTGCGGCGCTGGTATTGCAGTCCACGGTGTTGACCCGGCTGCGGCTTCTGGGAGCTCAGCCGGATTTGATCCTGCTTTTCACCGTCAGCTGGTCTTTGCTGCGCGGCTGGCGGGGGGCTGCGCTGGGGCTGGCTGGCGGATTGCTACTGGATATGGCCCGCGGCGAGTTCATCGGCGCACTGGCTTTTCCCTATTTTGTCGTGGGGCTTCTGGTTGCCGCGGCGGAACGGCATCTGTTCAAGGAGAATCCGTGGCTTCCCATTTTGGGGGCTGTGGCCGGCACGTTCGTGGTTCAAGGCTTGTTTTGGGTGCTGGCGGGTTCTTTCGGCTACCCCATCCCCGTGTCGGCCTGGCTGGCCGGCCGTCTTCCCCAGGATATCCTCTTCAACGCCCTGATGGCCTATCCTGTTCATTACGGGATTTCCCGGTTGGATCAGCGCCTATCCCGTCGCGGCTGGATGCAGCCGCAGCGCACGGCCTGAAGCGGAGGGCAGGGCGATGGAAGGCAAAGACGCCAAGCAGATGGCTCTGGGCCTGAAAGTTTTGACGGGGCTGGTGGCGGCCATCTTTTTCCTCCTCAGCTCCAGGCTTTGGTATCTTCAAATTGTAAGGGGTGAGGAGTATCAACGGCGCTCCGTCAGTAACAGCGTCCGTCTGCTGTCGGTGCCGGCGCCGCGCGGGCTGTTCCTGGACCGCCACGGGCGGCCTCTGGTAAACAACCGGCTGGCATATAGCGTGTCGGTGCTGCCCAAAGAACTGGATGCCATGTCGCCTTCCCAGCGCAGGCAGGTTCTGGAGCTTCTGGGGCGGCTGCTGAATATCCCCGGACCACGGGTGGAGGAGAGGGTGGCGCAGGCCCGCCAGCGCCAGCCCTACGCGCCGGTGGTGCTGGCATCGGACCTGGACGCCCGCACCCTGATCCAGGTAGAGGAGCGCCGCATGGATCTGCCGGGTGTGCTCATTGAAGAGATCCCTTTGCGGAATTACCCGTACGGCCCTTTGGCCGCCCACGCCTTCGGTTACCTGGGGCAGATGAGCCAGTCCGATTGGGAGCGTTTGAAAGGCCGTGGGTATGCCCCGTCGGACAGCATCGGCCAAACGGGGCTGGAGCGGGACTACGAGCAATACCTCCGGGGCCGGGACGGCGGCCAGCAGGTGGAGGTGGATAACCTCAGCCGGCCTGTGAAGGTCTTGGGGAAAGTGGCGCCGGTACCGGGAGCCAATTTGATCCTCACTCTGGACGGCCGGGTTCAGCAGGCGGCGGAGCAGGCCCTGGACGAACAGCTCAAGGCGTTGCGGGAAACCGGCTGTCCCCATGCCTATGCCGGCGCAGTGGTGGCCCTGGATCCCAATACGGGGGCCATTCTGGCCATGGCCAGCCGGCCCGCTTACGATCCAAACAAATTCGTGCGCGGCGTGTCGGCGGCGTATTGGAATGCGCTAAGTGCCAATCCTTATCATCCCTTTCAAAACCGGGTCACCCAGGGGACCTACGCCCCCGGCTCCACGTTCAAAGTGGTAACTCTGGCGGCGGCTTTGGAATACGGCAAGACCAAGCCGGATGAGCTTTTTTTTGACGGCGGCAGAGATCCGGTTTATCCCCAGAAAACCTGCTGGATCTATCCCCAGACGGGCCACGGGCATGGGCAGCAGAATCTGGTGCAGGCGCTCCAGAATTCCTGCAATGTGGTGTTCTACGAATTGGGGCGCAGGGTGACCATCGACCCGTTGGCCGAAGTGGCGCGGCGGCTGGGACTGGGGCAGCCCACGGGCCTGAAGTTGTACCCGGGGGAATCCGCCGGGATCATCCCGGATCGGGCTTGGAAGAAGTCCTACTATGCAAAGTCCGCTCCCGACCAGCAGATCTGGTACCCCATCGAAACCCTGGACGTTTCCATCGGGCAGGGGGCCGTGGCGGTAACCCCGTTGCAGCTGGCCAACATGTACGCCGCCATCGCCAACGGAGGGGTGTTGTACACGCCCTACCTGGTCCAGGCCGTGCAGTCCCCCGACGGCAGGATTCTGGAGTCCTTTCAACCTCAGGTCCGCCGGCGCTTCCAGTGGCCGAAGGAGGTGCAGACGCTCCTGCGGGAGGGCCTGCGGGCCGTGGTGACCGAAGGGACCGCCGCCCTTCCCTTCCGGGACTTCCCGATTCCTGTGGCAGGCAAGACGGGTACCGCCGAGATCACCAGCGGCGGCACCGAAGTCAACGCCGTGTTCGCAGGATTCGCCCCGGTGGACCATCCTCAGATCGCAGTGGCCGTGGTGATCGAACGGGGAGGCCACGGGGGCTCTTCCGCGGCTCCTGTGGCAAAGAAAGTCTTGGAGGCGTTCTTCGGCCTCGATTCCCAACCCCCGGCCAGCCAGCCTTAGCGGGCTTGCCTCTTGCAGAAGGAACTTCCAGCCAGTCCGCGAAATACTCCCATACATGCCGCACAGCATATGCCACACACGCGATGCCGTGGAGCCCGCTAGAGGGGGAATCCAGGTGCCGGCGGAGCTTGTCTCGTTTCGGGGCTCCAACAATGGACTGTGCATTTTTCTCAACTGCGAGGAGTCCTTGGGTGCTGTACTCGAACAGCTGACCCAAAAACTGATGAAAGCCAACGGTTTCTTTACCGGCGCGCCGGTGACGGTTTGCACCCTGGGCCGGCTCTTGAGCCCGGACGAATTCCGCGAACTGGTGCAGCTCATTACGGTGACGTTTCACCTGCGGTTGGTGGCCGTGGACCAGCGCACTGAAGAGGAACTGAAGAAAAACCCCTTGTCTGTCTGGTATGACCACATGACGCGGCCGCCTGGCGAGATGGAGGCTGCCGGTTCCGGGCATGCTGGCGGGGAGCGGGCGGGGCGTTCCACATCCCAGGCCGGTGCCCGAGGGGCTGCGGCTTCCAGGCAGGAGCGGGAGGGCGCCAGGTCCTCCCTTGCCACTTTGGAGACGGAACGGGCAGAAGGAGAGCCGGGCGCGGAAGCCATCACCGGCAGCGGGATACCCCGGGCTACCCTGCTTTTGAAACGCACCCTGCGGTCAGGTCAGGACGTACGTTTCGACGGGAACGTGGTGGTCTTGGGGGACGTGAATCCCGGGGCGGAGATCGTCGCGTCCGGCGATATCGTGGTGCTGGGCCACCTCCGGGGTGTGGCCCATGCCGGGGCCCGAGGCGATCGCCGGGCGGTGGTGGCGGCTTTCCGGCTTTCGCCAACCCAGCTGCGTATTGCGGATTTCATCGGCCGGGCGCCGGATGGCAAGATCGTGCCCCCCAATGCGCCGGAGGTGGCCCGCATCCGCGATGACGCCGTGGTGATCGAACAGTACCTAGGGTGAAGGAGGCCAGGATGTCATGCAGGGGAAGGTGTATGTCGTCACCTCGGGCAAGGGAGGGGTGGGCAAGACCACGGCCACAGCCAACATCGGTACCGGGCTGGCTGCGCTCGGCCGGAAGGTGGCCCTTATCGATGCGGATATCGGGCTGCGGAATCTGGATGTGGTGCTGGGCCTGGAGAACCGGATCGTGTATGACCTGACCCATGTGGCGGACGGGCTCTGCCGCCTGCGGCAAGCCCTGATCCGGGATAAACGCATGGAACATCTCTATTTGCTGCCTGCCGCCCAGACCAAGGACAAGACTGCGGTAAGCCCCGACCAGATGCAGGCCATTTGCGACGAACTGCGGGATGACTTCGATTTTATCCTGGTGGATTCGCCTGCCGGCATCGAGCAGGGATTTCGCAACGCCATTGCCGGTGCCGACGATGCCATCATCGTCACCACCCCGGAGGTCTCCGCCGTGCGTGACGCGGACCGCATCATCGGTTTGCTGGAGAGCGCCGGATTCGAGCAGGATCACAGAATGCTGGTGATCAACCGTCTCAAGCCCAGTATGGTGCGGCGGGGCGACATGATGGATATCGATGACGTCCAGGAGATCCTCTCTGTGCCTCTTTTGGGCGTGGTTCCGGACGACGAGAGCATCATCGTCTCCACCAACCGCGGCGACCCGGCGGTGCTGGACCAGAGTTCCCGGGCCGGCCAGGCTTTCCGCAACATCGTGCGCAGGATCTTAGGGGAAGAAGTGCCGCTCATGGATCTTAACGACCAAAATGGCTTCTTGGCGCGTTTTCGCCGCCTGGTGGGCATTGGATAGCTGCGTGTGACCCGAAGACGGCCGAAAGGGGGAGCCTTCTTTGGACTGGCTCAAGTTTATCAACCCGAGGGAAGAACCCAGCAAAGATGTGGCCAAGGAGCGCCTGCGCCTGTTGTTGATCCATGACCGGGCCAGCGTGGCGCCGCAGCTTTTGGAATCGTTGCGGGGGGATCTCATCGCCGCCATTACAAAATATATGGATATTGACGAATCCGGCATGGAGGTTAATCTAGAGAATGTGGGGCATTCGGTGGTCTTGATGGCCAACATCCCCATCCGACGCGTTAAGCGGGGAGTGCAGGCTTCTCTTTGATCATCGAGAAACGGCTGCTGCGAAATCTCGACTATCCACTGCTGGCCACGGTGTTGGGACTCCTGGCGGTGGGGCTGCTGGCGGTGTACAGCGCCACGCAGCCGGCGAGGCTGGGTGGGCCCGGCTTCAACGCCCTTGTGCTGCGCCAGGTGGTGGGGGCCGCCACCGGCCTTCTGGCTATGGCGGTCATGATCGTGGTGGACTACCGGGTCTGGGAGAAGTGGACGACGCCGCTGTATATCTTTTCCCTGTTGCTGTTGGTTGCAGTCTTGGTGCTGGGGCGGGAGGTGAACGGGTCCAAGAGCTGGTTGTATCTGGGGCCTCTGGGCTCTTTCCAGCCTTCTGAACTGGTGAAGGTCCTGGTGGTGGTGGGCCTGGCAGGAATGCTGGCGGAGAAGCGCGACCTGTCCACGCCCCGGTCCCTGGTGCTGCCGGTGCTGTTTGTGGCAGTGCCCATGATGTTGATTTTGCTGGAGAAGGATCTGGGCACGGCCCTGGTCTTTGTGGGGGTGCTGCTGGCCATGCTGTTGGTGGCCGGGGCTCCTATCCGCTACCTGCTATGGGCCATCGGGGCCGGCGTGGCGGCCTCGCCCCTGGTTTTTTTCTTTGTGTTGCAGCCCTATCAGCGGGCGCGGCTGTTGGTCCTGTTTAATCCTCAGGCTTACCAGCTCCAGGCAGGCTACAACGTGGTTCAGGCCATGATCGCCATCGGCTCCGGCCGGCTGTTCGGCAAGGGCCTGTTCTCCGGCAGCCAGACGCAGCTGAACTTCGTTCCTGAGCATCACACGGATTTCATCTTTTCGGTCATCGGCGAGGAATTCGGCTTCCTGGGGGCAGCGGCGGTTCTGGCGGGTTACTTCTACCTGATCTGGAAGGGTATCCAGATTGCCGGCGAGGCCCGGGACCGTTTCGGCGCCCTCCTGGTGGTGGGCCTGGAAAGCATTCTCTTGGTCCACATCGTTGTCAATGTCGGGATGAACTTGGGCGTGGTACCCGTCACCGGCATTCCGCTGCCTTTTATCAGCTACGGAAGCAGTGCCCTGGTGAGCAATTTGATGGCTGCGGGCCTCATCCTCAACGTAGGCATGCGCCGACAGAAGATCCTGTTTTGACCTCCGGTCTGGTGTGCCGGGTGTTATGGGGGTTGTCTTTCCGGCCTTCCCCAATATATTTGTACCGCCGGCCTTTGCCGGCGAAGGGAAGGCCAGCGTTGCGCATTCTGCGTCTGTGGGGGATCGAGGTCCGGATCAACCGGTATTTTCTGCTGCTCCTGGCCTTCCTGGCTGCGGCCGGAGCGGCCGTGCCCGTGCTCCTCTCTCTCCTCTTAGTGGCGGTGCATGAGGCTGCCCACGTCTGGGCAGCCCGGCGTCTGGGCTTGGCCGTGGTCCGGGTGGAGCTGCTGCCGTTCGGCGGTGTGGCGGAGCTGGCGACGCCGCTGGAGTTTTCAGCCCGGCACGAATTCCTGGTGGCCCTGGCGGGGCCGGTGTGTAACGGATTGCTGGCTGCCGTGGGGTGGTCGGCCGCTGCTGTCTTGCGCGCCTATGGACCGGAAGCGGGACCGCTGGCTGCGGCCCGGGGACTCCTGGAAGGCCTGTTCCTGCAAGCCAACGTGACGCTGGCCCTCTTCAATCTGATTCCGGCTTTTCCCCTGGACGGCGGCCGTCTCTGGCATGCGTGGGCCTTGCGGCGCTGGGGCTGGCAAACCGCGGGCCGGCAGGCGGTTTGGCTCGGCAGAAACCTGGGCATTCTGGTGGCTGGGGCCGGTACAGCTTACTGGTTGCTGGCGGGAGCGAATCCCTCCCTGGCCGTGCTGGGGTTGTTCCTGTGGCTGGCGGCGTCAGGAGAACGCCGGGCGCTGCCCTGGAAGATGTGGCGCTATTTGGCCCACAGGCAGAGCCTGCTGGCCAGACAGAACCTTTGGCTGGGCGAAAAAATCGTGGCCCGCAGCGCGGCCAATGTGAGCAGCCTCCTTGCCTATTTCCGTCCGGACCGATATTATCTAGTGATGGTGCTGGACGCAGAATCCCGGCCCTGCGGCGTTGTTACAGAAGGAGAGATCCTGGAGGCCATGCTGCAGGGCAAAGGAGAGCAGACCGTGGGCGAGCTGCTACGCCGGCGCCTGTGAGCCAGGCCCGCCGGGTGCGGGCTGCAGGAAGGAAACGATCGATGTCCCGTGATGACAAAGCGACCGCGGTGGCTTCGCACGGCGGCCGGCCGTTGAAGGAGCGGCTGCTGCAGGACATCCTGCCGCGGGTGAGCAAGCCCGCCCGCTATCTGGGCGATGAAGTCCATTCGGTGCACAAGGATCCGGCCAAGGTGGCGGTGCGTTTCGCCCTGGCTTTTCCGGACGTGTACGAAGTCGGCATGTCCCACCTGGGCCTGAAGATCCTCTATCACATTCTGAACCAGCGCGAGGATGTCTGGGCGGAACGGGCTTTTTCGCCCTGGACGGACATGGAGGCGGAGCTGCGGGCCCGGGGCCTGCCTGC
>JADBKO010000042.1 GCA_014896355.1 Bacillota bacterium | reverse complement strand
GTAGGGAGCCTACAAACCCGTTTCGCCACAGCCGTGCAATCTCCTGCTGAGCCCTAAAAAGGAGACTTTCGGGGCTAGGCGTGGGCTGCTAGCGAGAGGGGCCCTCCGGGTGTCTGGGAGAGGAGCCTGTTCGCCTTTTGGGAACGAGGACGTAGTAGCGATGGGCGACTAGGGATCGAACAGCTTGTTGTCGCACCCCTGGGGTTTAGGCGCTACTGCCAATCGACGACACGCTACCCGCGTTCGGCGCCTGTGACCGGGGCCACCAAGGATGCGACGCCCAAGGCTGGCTGAGGACGCTCAAGGCCTCCGCTGGCACGCGCCAGCGGGCGAGCCCAGCGGCGCATGCCAAAGCCATGCCAGTGGCCGTGTTGCGGCCATTTCTGGCCCTTACTAGGGATGCGTTCCGAACTTTCTAGAGATGCGTTCCGAGCATATCCAGGACGGCCACCGGACCTCCTTCACCTCGGCCATCCTCGAAGTGAAGGTATATACGCCGTGCGTCCTTGTCAGACCAAGCGTAGCACTCATGAGTGATCACGGGTAGGGGCGGCTTTCCTAGCACGGGGTGTAAGTTGAGCGAACGTAGATTCCCTGTCCCACCATGCAGATGCTTGTCGAGATCATCGATCCTTTCATTAAGCAGGATGAGCCGGTCGGCTTCGCTGACCGCCTGTACATCACGGCGAAAACGCTCCGTGTAGCGGATTCTGGAAGTGGGCGGCTCCAAAAGCCCCCGGCCGTACACGCCCTTATAGGCCTCCTGCCAGGCGATATCCCCCAGAATCGAGAGTGTCACGTACAACTCCGCGCTCTCCTTGGAACCGTCGGCTTCCACCAGCGTCTCCGGAATGCCCGCGGCCTCGGACGCCAGCACCTTGTGCCCATTGTGCATCCGCCGGAACAAGTGAATGTGAGCTTCCACTGCTTGCCCCATGTCGAGGCGCACCGGCAGGCGCGGAATGCGTATCAGCTCGCTGCCTTCGAAGATGTACACGATTTCATCCGCATAAACATGGCCCAGGGTATTGAGGACGCCCTGCACCCCCTTGAAGCCCCCCGTGAGGTTGAAGACAATACGGTACCCGTCCTTTCTGTAATTGGCGAGCTGGTCCTGGCACCACCGGACCAATTCCTGCACACCCCAACGAAACGTTTCCAGCGAACTCGTGGCCAAAGAATCTATAGAGGCCAACAGGACTGTCTGCGAGGCTTTCCGCAGCCGTTCTGCCAAGACCTGGGCCACCTGTTCGCCCTGATAGGTATCCGTGTGCAGGAGGATCTGGATGTCCGCAGGACCCGCGCCAGCCAGGTCCCCGCCGTAGAACCCCGCAATCCCGTTGACCTCAGCGCTCAGCCTGCGGGCCTCACTTACCGAGGCCGCCATAAGCTCATTTCGGCGTTCAAGCAAGCGGTTGTCGATCTGCTGGCGGTCAGCGGGCGGGACTTCCTTTTCCTTGAAGTTCGCCGTGCGATTCAGGATCCTCCGCATTTCTTCGTCGGACCCGTTCATGATCAGGCTCGTTCCACACGAAGACACAACCACTGTCCGCCGCATGCGCATCCGGCTCCTTCCTGGGTTGAAAAGCCACCTCAAGAATGGGCTGGCGCCGCTGGCCCGGCCGTACCATTGGACTGGCCCGCTGCTAGGATCTCCTTGATTTTAACCACACGTTCGTATTTCTTCCGGAACTTCTCTTTTTCCTTGCCCGCGTAACCGCTCCAAGTTTCCCAATCACCTGTGGCCTGCCAGTGCAAATAAAGCTTCTTTGCGGTCTCGATCCGTTCCGCCTCCGGCAGCGAATCCAGGGAGTGGAACAGCTTGCCTGCATCATCAGCGGAGATCCCCGCCAATGGATCAGACGCAGAGCGTCCCGACGCAGCTTGCGCCCCTTGGCCGCCTGGCCCGCCCACCGCGCGGGGCGGCCCAGCGGCTCTGGTGAGGGCCACTACGCGAAGACTCTCGAACAAACCGTACCCTGCAGCGGTCTTGGCGCCGAGGCCAAGGTTGGCCAGGGCCCCGCGCAGCAACTCTTCCGCATCCTTGAGATCCTTTTGCCGCGCCTCCGCCTCTGCCTCAGCAAGCCCACTACCCATGCGGGGCAGTACGGCAAAGCGAAACTTGATGCCTTTGGGCACCACCAGGAACTTCACCGGAACTGGGGCCCACACGTCCGCGGGAGGATTTTCTCCCTGGTAATACGGGCCAAAATGGGGGTTCATGATGTCCAGCTCCAGGCCGCAGGGGTAGGTTGGCAACACATCCAGGATTACCAGCCTGCCGGCCCCGTGTCTTTGCTGATCGCCGAACAGCTCCAAGGCACGCTCTTCGCCGAGCATCCCAAAGCCGCCCCGGGTCTCCCGGGCCCAGGCAGCCAACATCCCTTTGAGGGACGATCCCGGGAGGTAGGGGACCCCCAGCGTGCGGTGCCAGACAAAGCCTGTTTCCAGCGGATGGTTGCTTCCTACCCCGCTGACCAACCGGGTAGCGGTGCCCCCTTCCATTAAAATGCCGCCCTGGTCCGCCACCAAGCCCTCCATACGCTCCAGGTATGCCTGCAACAGCTTGGGATCGCCGCAACGCGTGCGGAAGTACTCCAGGAATCTATCCTTGTCCCCAGGTTTGGGCTGCTCCTGGAACCCGTCCGGCCAGACGTCCACGAACTTCTCGTAGATCAGCCCAGCATTCGGAGCCTGATGGCCCCTGGTCAGTTCGGCCAGAGTCCGGGGTATCCCCGAATAGAGCGGAAGAGCCACTGCACTCTCCCCCATTCCACGTTAATGAAACCCGCCTGCACCGGCCGTCAGGCGCTGGCCGGGCCCTCAATGTAGGCATCTGCCAGCTTCTTAAGCCAGTTGCACAGACGGATGATCTCCTCGTAGGCCCGCATGTACGACGCTCGGTCCCCGCTCATCAGGGCGCCCAGGACGTCTTGCCCCTGGCTGAGCCGGTATAACCGGCGCTCGTCCACCAGCCATTGCTGCAAGTCAGCCATGAGTTGGCGCGCTGCCGGCCCGTCTTTATCTTTCCTGTAATCACTCATGATCTGTGCCAGCGCCTGACCCAGACCATTCATCTGCACCATGGCGGGCAGTTCGTGGACATAAATCTTGTATTTCGCCGCTTTGGTGGGATCCTGCCTCAGCCGGTCGATGCACCGCAAAGCATACTGAGCGCGTTCCTGTTCCAACAACTGGCGCATGATTCTCACCTCACCCGGACCAGGCACCAGCCCTGGCCTTGCGTTTCATTGCCACCCACCTGCAAGTAGCCATCCCCCAAAACATCCTCGGTTAGGTAGCGCATGGCTTCGGCCGCGGTGGCGAACGGGGAATCCTCTTCCCCGGCGTTGCGAGGCGTGTTCATGTACAACAGGCTGTAAAAGACGGTCTCCGGCGGCAAATACTCCTCGTACCACAGGTTGCCACCGTCACCTGAAGTGGTCTTGCGCTCATTTAGGGCAATGCGGGCGGAGACCTGAGTGCCAAACCGCACCAGGTGTGTGAAATCTTCGTCTGAGAGCAAGGCGAAATCGCAGGCGAACTTGTCCACGAAGACCTGGCCCACATTGGGCGGCAGCAGGGACGCAATGTCACGGGCAATCTGCCCCACGGCCTCATCGGGCTTCACGTTAAAATTCAGTTCCTCCAGCATCAGCTGGCCACCGCGGCCGGGCTGGCCGTCCTGCTCGCCTGCGCCGCTGACGGAACACGCCGGAGGAACCAGGGCAGTAGGCCCATCCGGAACAGAGGGAATCTGCCAGTTTGGCTCCTCTCCGATGGCCACCAGGTCCCGTCGCAGCCGGGCCAAAGCGAGGGGCGAAGTAACCCAAAAAAAGGTACGCGTGAGGGAACGCACCGGCATGGCCAGGATCTTGGCATCACCCACAGCGATACAGCTGGCATAGTCGTCACTTGCTTTGGCTTCAGGGCCGAACACCGTGGCAACCTTCGCCCGCCCAGCGGTCTTGCCGGCGTCGTCCTGGCCTGGGGCTGCGGCGCCGTACCTGGCCAAGGCTTCCGCCTTATCCCGCAGGCTTCCTTTCAGACCGCTCCCGGCAATGTACGGGAAGTTGGTATTGACTTCGCGTTGAATGGGCAAATCCACAACACCGGTGGTGGACCCGGCGCCCGGATGTAAGAACGTCTGGGCATAGAGAATCAGCAGACGCTTCTCTAATCCATTGCCGTTTCCTTTCATTACGTGCTCCCCCTTTTCGGAATGCCACACCTTACCAGCCGCAGCCGACCATGACATGGCCAAAGCCTGCCTTCGTCTGTAGCCCCAGTTTCTCGTCATGCAACGCTTCCACGATCTCTCGGCCGCTGCAATGAGGGTCCGTTGTCTCGAAGAAGTACACGCTGCCAGCGGGCACGAAAGCCGCTGTCGGCTTGGGCCGCCTGTTGGCCAGGTCCCACCCGCCTTGCCGGACAGGCTTTCCCAGGCAGGCGGACACCAGTTTCACCGGTACACCGCGCAGGGCTCCACTGAGGCTTTCCGGGTTCAGTCCGTCGGGCAGCCAACCCTGGCGGAACCGCGCCGGCTGTAATAGAACCAGGCGGAATCTCAGTGGTCCTTGCCGCGAATTCTGTGAGTCCAGTGTGTTGGCAATCTGCCGCTTCTCGTCCGTCGTCGGCCCGGCGCACTTCCGCACTTGCAGAAAGCTTAGGCGGGATTCGCCCCCCAGGCGCACCACGTCGGGCGCATGGCGAACCAGATCCGCAAGGATGCCAGCCACATCTGGAAGAGCCTGAGCCACATCTGCCTGGCCATGGCTCCCGGCCCCGTCCCCGTTCTGCCGCCCATTGGCACCCGCAAAGGCCGGCTCTACCTGTTCAGCCAGGCTATACCCCTTCGCCAGTCGCACGTGATGAGTGATATAGAGCATGTGTTCCTGGGCGGTGCGGGTCTTGGGGTTGAGGCCAATGCCGACATGGAGTTCGTCGGCCACGGGGGGCACCCGGTGCTTCTGCTCCGCTCCCCCTTCTGTCTGCGCTTCCTCCGGGACTTCCCACAGGTCAATCAGTTGCCCCGGCTTGGGGACCGTGCCAAGCAGGTATTGGGAGAAATCATGCGCTGCCAGGTACCGGCCTTCCACACCGGACAGATCCTCATATCCCTCCGGGGCGGCCGGCAGACGCCGCAGGCCCATATCTGTCCAGGTTGCATCCTCACTGGGAACCAAGCGGACCAACTCCTTTGTGGGTTTGTCCGCCTGCGCCTGGACACCGCTTGGCCGCCGCCGGCCCCAAGCCAAGTCCAGCGGGGCTGGATAAAACAGCTCTCCGTCATCTGTAGCCACCAAAGGTCCGCGCAGGGAAATGGCCGAGGTTTCCGCGTCGTTCTCCTCGCCCACCATCTGCATGACTGGACATTCCGCGGCAGGCCGCCGGCATGTGGTGCACCAGCCCCTCACGAATTCCCGCACATCGGCGTGATGGGCCTGCAGAAGGATCGCGCGTACCGCCCCCTGCATGGTCAAGGGGGAAGGCGGGAAGCGCGACTTCTGCCGCCCTGTCTCCCCCGCGAAGAAGGGAAGACCTGCGCCAAAAAACAGGCTATCCCGGGCGGTGAAGAGCCACAGCTGCCGGGCACCGCCTGCTGCCGCACTACCGAACGTCTCTCCCATCGGCTCTGAATCCACAGCTCACGCCTCCCCCTTGCCGCCTTTGCCGCTCAAAAAGCGCGCAATGACAGGTCCGTCCAAGCTGATACGCAGCGGATGACCGCCTGGAACGGTGGCTACTGCCAGGAGACGGCGGGCCCGGCTGAGCGCCTGCTCGCGCTGGTCCTGTTTTGAAGTGTCTTCGGGCCAGGCCAGCAAACGGTTACGCAGATACTCCGCAGCGATAAGACGGACAATCTGCGCACGGGTGCGGGGATCGCCGGCGCCCGCTGTACGGCCGCCAGGCGCGCCGCTGTCAGGTCCTGCCGCGTCGCCGCTCTCGGAATCTTCGGCTAGGTAACCCCCTGGAGCGAAAACGTCAAGTAGCTTCTGCAGGCTGTAAAGCAACCCCGTGGAGATCTCATCCGGCCGGATGTCCTGAGCCAGGGCATAAAGCTCCTCCACCCAGTCCGTCACGCCATGATCCAAGGATTCCTGCCACTTTTTCGCCAGCACGGCCGAACTGCCACTGTGCTTCAGGAGAAGCAGGGCAAACGCGTCACGGCCAGCCTTTTCTTTCGCGATCTCGTCCAGCACGCGATGAGCAGAAACAATGACGTCCCGCAGAGGCTCGCGCATGTCCGCAAAAACGATCCCTGCCGAGATGCTCGGGCCGCTTTCGAGGCGGTAGGCAGGCCCCTGCGTGGCCCTGCCTGGGGCTGCACCCAGGCCGTCTCCATGGCTGATGCCGACTGCGGCGAAACTCTCCAGGTAGTCGTGGCGGAGATCGCGGGCTGCCCTGAGGGCATTTTTGGGTGGAAAGAAGGCCAATACGTCGTCGCCACCCAGATAGATCGGTCGCCCATCATACCTGGCCACGGTCTGCCGCGCTTTGGCGCTGAAACGGGCCAAGGCCTGTGACACCAGGGCCGGATCGGTGACTTGGCGCAGGATGGCGCCCATGTGGTCTCCGTCCATGGCGAGCAAGGCGTAATAAGGGCGGGGGCCGTCACCTACCGCTTCCTTCAAGGCCCGCAATGCCCGCAGCAGCTCTGGACGCAGAGAATCGTTCTTCAATGGTAAGACGTCGTCACTGTCTGCCGGGCCCGACCCGCGAGCCTTGTCCCGTAGTTCGTCCAGATAGTACAGATAGCCGTCGTACTCGAAAGGCCGGTCTTCCTCTGGCGTCCCATCGGGACATTGCACGCCTGCCTGGGCCGCCAAGTCCATCAGCCGGTCCCAGGCCGCCTTGACCTTCGCTGACCGCACCTCACCGGCATTCTGCCGGCCGGAACTCACCGCACCGGCACCCGGCTCTCGTAACTGGGCAATGCCGGTGCCCTCTCCGGCACCTCGTTCAGCGCCGGCTTGGTCACGGGCCATCGCGATGATTCCTTTGACCCATTCTGTGGCAGCAATGGTGACGGTGGACGCATAATGCGTCTGAGGCTTCAGGCCGTGGCCCAAAACCTCAGTCAACAAAGGATAAATCCTCTTGATGGTGCAGACTGCGCAAAGGCGGTCCTCGTCCCGGATCTGTTGCCCGTAGCCGGCGCGATTCACGCGGCGAGCGACCTGGGTCCAGAAAGCCCGCACTTCCCCGTGCCTGGCACCGCCATCGGGCGAGAGGGCCGAGCGCTCCCCGCATACAGAACAACGCACGCCCGGTTCCACTGTCGCCGGGAAAACGCGCCAGTTCTTGCGTTGGTCCATGGCAGCCGGGTCCTGCGAGACCACCCAGGTAATCTCCCACTGCCGTTGGACCTGCCCTTGCCACTGCCGATGCAGCTTCTCACTCTCCCAGTCTGGCGCTCCCAGGTCCCGAAGGTATCCCCAGGTGGCCGTGGCCAAGCGCTCCCAGGTTTCCTGCAAACCCTTGGCCGCCGCCTCCGCCGCTTCTACGAGGATCTTCGCCGCGTCCGGCCCGTCACCGGGGCCGTCTATCCGGAATCGGTTGGGCAGCGTCCCTAACTGGCTGGCTTGGGCCACTTCCTCCGGTGTAACGCTCGAAGCAGAGGATCGTCCGGGGACGGCGTAACCAGGTGAATCTTCTGGCTGGTCCTCAGCGCAGCCGTCATGGCGGTGCCCGCCAGGTACGACAACAAGTAGGACCCAGCCCAAAGGTCCCGGGTGGTCCGGGCCTGTGACACGAAGCTCTGGACCGGGCCGAAGGCGAACTGAAGCATCAGGGTGCTCATAACGTCACCTCCCGGGCGTGGGTGGCCCGCTTGAACTGATCAAGAAAGGCATGTATGGGCCCATACCCGCCTGGTTCATCGGGCGCTGCCGGGGCCGGCACTGTTGCGCTATGCGAAAGGTGCCTCCCACCCGAAGGATCCCTTGACTCCAGCCTTATCTGCACCCCTTTCGGCGAGAAGCGCGCAGGGATAAAGGTCACAACGGGAACGTAGGACTCAGGGGGCCCGGCCAATTGTTCTATATGAATAAAAAGCGGGCTAGCCCGGCGATTCACATTGCCGTTGCCCCCGACGGGGTCCACGGAGACACTCATTTTGTCACGACTGAAGAAATAATTATGGGGCAGCCCAAATACGGTCCGCCGTGGCGCTGCCGCAGCACGGCCTGTATGGGCAAAGGTATGCACAAGGTCGTGATCCTCCGGGTAACCGGGCGGCTGGTGCCGGTAAGTGCGGTGATTCTGCAGGGCTTGTCCAACCGCCTGCAGCGCCGTCTCCCATGTACTTGCGGGCGAACCGATCAGAATCCTGGTACCCTTGCAGAAGGCCGTATAAACTGTCCCCTGCCCGGGCGGTTGTGGGCAAAGCCGGGCCAGGACGGAACGGATATCCTGCTCAAGCTGCTCCACGTTGGCGGCCTGCCGCGGCCATTCCCACGGTTCTGGGGCTGCGGGTCCGCTGGTGGCCCCACCCTGGTTCGGTCCAACCCCCTGCTCACGCACTTCCGGGGCATCTTGCAGCCCATCGGCACCGGCCTGCACCATCTCCGAATCCAGCCAGGTTACAGAGCCCAGCCCGCGGCGGCTGCGCGAGCCCATTCCGCCCACATGGCACAGCAGCCACAGGGAGCCCAGCACCGCTTCGATGTCCGCATCCGCACTGGCTGGCTTGAAACGGAGGACCAGCTCCGCATCGCCCAAGAGGGCTCCCCTGGCAGTCACATTGCGCTCACCTGACCCCTGCCCCCTGGCAGACTTATTACGCTGAATGATCCCGTACCCCAGATAACTCAAGGGATGGCCGGACCGGCCGAACAGCTTCTCAACGTCCGTGCCCGGCACTTGCCGGGCGGGCGGACGCACGGAATGCAGTAGAAAAAGCCCTTGTCCTTCGCCCTCGCCTGTCCCACCAAAGATGCGGGCTTCTCCCGGACTTTGGCCTTTCTCCGCGTAATGGCACGCGCGGTACCAATAGCGAAGCAGCCCCTTGATGCTGGGGGGCCTCCATTCGGGAGCCTCTTGATTGGCGCCACCCATGAAAAGAGGGGTGACTATCCGCAGCCTTACCTTGATGATCCGTAGCGGCATGTACCGTCGCCACCTTTCTGATCCCATGAGGCCTGGTCAGGTCAACCCTGGTCCTGTGGGGCGCCTTGGCTTTCCTGCCCAGCATACCCGGGCACTCCCCCCAGGGTGATCATTTCGCCGCACACAAATGGATTCTGCTGTTGTTCCTCGTGGGGCCGCCGGTCAACCATGGCCACCGTTCGCACGGGAATCCCGTGGCGCAGGGCTTCGTTAGCCAATGTGCTGACGCACCACTGGAGCACCGTGGTTCCCCCGGTAATGCTACAAATGAGCTCCCGGCAGTAGAGCATCACCTCGCGCCAAAAAGCCCCGGAGCGAATGTCTTCCACCTGGGAATACCCTGTATAAGGGTCGTTCAACAGAAACACATGGTTCGGCGCTTGGCCGCCCAATTCCACAGGAAGCAAGTCCGGCCTTCCGGCAGCTTCCAGCGCTGTACGCAAACCATGCAACGCCTCTTGCGAGGTCACGACCAACAAACCTTCGGGGTTGGTCCGCAGCACCGCGGTGTAGATCAGCCCCGTGCTTCTGCCCAGCGGGGTCAGGAGAATGCGCCCGTACTTGACTTGGCGTTCCAGGCGCCAGAACCGGTCATCATTCTTGTGGAGCTGAATGGTCTGTAGGGCCGACTCGGCGGCCCGACCGATATCTTCCAGCACGCTGGACTGAAAACCGGCATGAGCGACCCCGTTACGGGCATCACGCAGAATCCCCCACAAGGAGAGCAGCGAGTCTTTCTCCGGACCCTCACCCTGGGTGTAAGCGCGTTCCCGTGCCTGCGCGGAGGGCTGGATGGGAGCAGGCGGTGTATGGGCCCCAGACGGCGCGGGGTGCGTGGCAGCCCGAGACGCCGTCCAGGCGCGGCGGCTGGCGGCATTGATGGCATGTTCCCAACGGGCCCGCTGGTCGCGGTCAAGCCAATCTGTCACGTGATGTGCCCAAAGAACACGGTTGACAACCCACTCCCGCATGAGCCGCAGAGCATTATCCACCTGCCCGTGTTCCAGGTACCAGTCCACCAGAACCAGCTGGCGCTCTAGCTCCCTTGAATCCAGAGCTGCCTGCTCTTTTGCCCTTATACCCGGCGGCATGGCAAAACGCCGCAGCTCCTCCAAGAGCGGGCGCAATGATTCCGCCCCGACAGCCAGGAATTGACGGGCTTGGCCAGCGGGCAGCTTTTCTGACCACTCCACTGCTTTGGCCGCCTTGAGGCCCGCTTCCAAAGGTAAGCCGGCTGCCAAAGCTTCATCTGTGCCGAGGAGCCAATTTGCAAAGCGGCGCAGCTCTTTGGCGTACTGGCGGCCAGCCTTGGCTTTGTCGCGAATACGCTCCGCCAACCGGTGCAGATCACCTGTCTCCTGCAGGTTGCGCAAGGCGTGGTGCCAGTCATTGAGCGTCACCAGATCGGTGAGGTCCAAAATGGCCGTCCGCGGCTGTCCCCGCTCAAAGGCAGCATAATAGACCTCTACCGTTACCTGCTTAAGGCTGGTCAGAAAACCCACCGCGCTGAAATAAATGAAAGGAATGTGGCGGAACGAGTTGGTGATGTCCAGAATGACGTGGTCAGCCGTGTCAACATGGCTGATGATGGCGTCCAGGATGTCGTAGATCTCGGACTGGGAACGTCCGTCTGGAATGGAGACGAAACTGTCGGCGTTCAAGGTCAGGCCAATTCGCGCCGCGGCATCTTGAAACTGCGGAATCGTTTGCCGCTGAGCCTCGGCGGTGGCCAAGATCACCATTTTATCCGGGCGCTTCGCCTGGTACAGGGCCAAGGCGGAAAAACGGTCGCGGAAGGTATTCTCGCCGATGCAGTAGTCTGTTTCCTCGTAGCCTCCTGGTAACCCCAGCGAAAACAAAAGGACAGTGCTCACAGCGAACAGCCCCTCACCTGGCCGCACGGACGCAACTCCAGTCGAATCCCATGAGGAACCCCTCACCCGCACTAACTGTAATGTTCGACAAATGGGAAAAATTTCCTGCATGGACGAAGGGGCCTGATGCAGCCGCCTTGCGCATACGCTCGCAGGCACAGTCGGGCACCCGGGAGGTGTTCGTTTCGAGCTGAGGCAAAGGCAGCGCACGCTACAGAAGGTTCGTAACTCCCCCCTTCTCCCGCCCAATGATGTCGCGGCGGTAATAGTGCGTAGTCCTCAGTTGGTATGCCACGATGCTGTCTTCCTTGGCATTAATCAGTTGTTGAAGTTCCCTCTTGAGCATCTTGTATTTCGCCTCGGTGAGTTCGCCTTCGAAGACCGAGTTCTGGACCCACGTCAGGTACCGGCGGCACAGCTTCAGGATCTTCGGATCCCTCTTGGCATCCGCATCGTACACCAGGATGATATACATATCTTTCCCCCTACCCGCGACGAGGGCCTACCAAAGCGCAACAAAGGGCTGGTAGGGCTTGTCTCCCATGAGGTGCTTCTGGATTTTGTAAAGCTCCATACGGATGAGCTCCCGGTAAGAGACCTTTCTCCCCAATTCGCGGTGATGAATCGTCTCCGCCAGCCGTTTGTCGAAAGCCTCCACAAAGCGCTTTCGAGCGGCATCCTGCAGCATGATGCCTTCTCGGGCACTGTCGAAGCTATCGGCCTGGATGACCCGGTGGCCGAGCAAATAGAAAATCAGGCGGTCCACCACGATGGGCTTAAAGATCTCTGCCACATCCAGGTTCAACGTAAAGCGGCGGTTGTTCGTCGAGTGCAGATAGCCAATGCGCGGATCCAGGTGAGTCTTGTAAATTTCGCTCAAGGTCGCGGCATAAAGCAACGAATTGCCGAAACTGATCAAGGTATTCAGACGGTTCTGCGGCGGCCTGCGTGTTCTGCTCTCGAAGCGGAAATCGGCGTCGCCGATGATTGTATCGAAGGCCTGGTAATAGCATTCCCGCATGTTTCCTTCCACGGCCATCAGCTCCGGGACGCTCGGCATCTCTTCTACGGCTTCGGCCAGCCGGGTGATGCTGGCGCGGAATTCTCCCAAATCCTTACCGCGCTTTTCGTAGTATGCCAGCACCCGTTGGATATTCGCTCCCGCCCCCTGGACAAAACTCCGGGCTAACGCCAGCCGCTTGTCCGGGTCAAGATAATGCTGGGCCTGGCAGAGGGTCATGTACCCGGAATTGTAATGATCCCGTGGGTAAAACGTCCCCATATAGTAACCGTAATAGCTGAAATAATGAAGCAAAATCTCGTTCTGCGAGAGGAACTCCAAAACCCGCTTGTTGACTGAAATCTCTCCGAAGGCCATGATTTCACGGACCGTTTGGACAGGGATGAACCGCTTCTTCTCGTCGCTCTCCAGGCACAGCGTGTTGCCTTGCCGCTTGAGTTCGCCATCGGAGAAGATGTAGATGGTTTGCTGCGACACGTCCATTCCCCCTCGGCGCACAGTTCGTTGGGGCATCGGCGCGGATGCGGGCGTTTCTAGGCCCAGCAAAACTGAGCGTACGCGCACCTGCGGCACCAGTGGATACGCTTTACCGGCGGGGGCTGCGGCTGGACCATCAGGCGGCGCACCGCAGCCCGGGTCTGCTCCACTTCTTTGCGCAGCTGGTCATCAAGGATGACGGCCTCCCGGCGCCGTTCATCAGGGAAGCGAAGCTCACCGGTGGCCCGCACGCCGTTCTCCTCGAGAGATAAGAGGTAGTGTGCCAGTTGCATCCGGGCGCTTTCCAAGGCGCGGGAGGATTTCTTGACTTCCACGACGACCAATTCCCCTCCCACGGCGTCGATGAAATCGATCCGGTTGGCGCCCAGGCCCACTTCCTTCTTTTCCCGTTTGTAGGCCTGGTCCTGGAGAAAGCGGCCGTACTCGATGTTGGGATCGTCTTCGTCCGGGTTGAGCTGGTGGCACATGAGCCAGCACTCACGCGGGCAGATTGTGTAGTACCATACCAGGGTTCCTGAGACAGGGGGAAGGGCCGCCGCCATCACACATCACGCTCCCGATCACCAGATCTGCGTCTCTTCTTCCTTTGCCAGGACTCCCCCAAGTCCCACGGTGTCCGAGTAAGTGTTTATATCGGCCAGCCGCCAGATGGAGCGCTCCTCGTCCGGCGCCGCCACTCTGCGGGCGACTTTGAAGCTGAGAGGTACCACAAATTGAAGCAGCAGAGCCATAAAGCGTTTCCTGGCCGAAAAATCGAGCTTCGCCATCCATCCGGGCGTCACATAGTGCCGATAGAGATCCTCTGGATCCCTTAGCCCAAACCCCTCCATGGCAGCCCGTACGTACTCCGGCATGATCCTCGCACCCCAGGGCACAAAGACCGCCACTTCCTGCCCGGCCAACGTGTCGTCGAACACTTTCACCTGCGCCAGCTGGGTCCATTGCCCTGCGGCGGCCGCCGCCAGGCGCTGAATGTCCCCTTCCGCCGGGCTGCGGGCAAAGAACTCCTTGAAATACGCGTTCACCCGCGCGTAGGACTCCGCTTCGCCGATCTCCAACGACGCAGGCAACAGGGCGTCCGTGACTTCGCGGGCCACAGCGTTGCGGTACACGAAGGGCCGCGTATCTTGGCTCCCCCGCCGGAAGTCAAACACGTAAACGGGCGCGGGGCCGCCCTCGGCATGCCGGTTGGCCCGGCCCGCCGCCTGCACTACAGACGGCAAGACCGGCCGGGCGCGATAGATGCGGCGGAAACTGAGGTCCACTCCGGCCTCGATGGCCTGGGTGGACACCACCAGAGCTGCCCTGCCTTCCTCCAGGGCGCGGCGGATCTTCTCGATTTGATGATGCTTGTGGAGGGGGGTCATGGCGCCGTGAAGGCACAAAAGAACGGCAGGATCCCGCCCGGCCAAGTGCTGACAGGCCTCAAAGACCAAAACGGTATCCTTGATGGTGTTGAGGATCACGGCAGTACTGTGACCTGCCCTGACCTGGTTGAAAGCCTCGGCTGCAAGCGCCGATATGTCCATGTGCCCCGCCAGAGACCGCAGGACGAAACGGTCCAATGGCTTCTCGCCGGCGTCGAACCGCGCCAGCGGTCCCCCCAATGCCGCAAGCGGAGGCATGGTGGCCGACATGAGCAGCAGGCGGCTATCCAGGTCCGCAATGGCGGCGCCCAGGAAACTGAGCATCAGATTCCAGGTACCTGGTTCCATGATCTGCGGCTCGTCGATGATGATGAACGCCCGCTGCAAAGCTGCCAGCCGCATGGACTGCTGGGCCGTGGCCGGAAAGAGCCCCCGTACAAACTGGTTGAAGGTGGTGGCCACCACCGGCGCCTGCCAGGACTCCAGGGTCAGATCCTCGTGCCCGGCCTGCGAAAAGGGCGGTGCTTTCAAGGCGGAGAGATGGTGGTGCTCCAGTACACCAAGGCCGGTGACTTCCTGAATCTCCTTTGCCGCCTGAGAGAGGATAGACAAATAAGGAGCCACATAGACCACGCGCCGTGCGCGCCGTTGCGCTGCAGACCAAAGGGCCAGACGAAGCCCCAAAAGGGTCTTTCCCAATCCGGTGGGCAGTTCCAGCGCCACGACACGCTGATCAGGGGCAAGTCCTTCAAATCGGCGCGCCACCCGTTCTGCCACCCGGGCACGCATTTCGGCGATCGTCTGCTGCGGGGTTCCCCAGGCCTTCCGCTGCTTCGCGGCCAGCGCCTCCTCGAGACAACGCAGGGCCGAGGCCGCCTCTGCCGGGGACAGTTCCTGCTCAGTGATCCCGGCGGCATCGCAGCGATCAGCTGCAATCAAACGGGCCGTAGGCAGGCGCAGAACGGACCTCGCCTGGTCCGTAACCTGGGCACGCGTGCTTTGGGCCGCCGCGCGCGTCCACTGGTGCCACAGCCGCTCCATGGAATACTTTTCCTGGCGCGACGCCAATTCCTCGGCCGTGGGCAATTCGGGAAAATCCGGCAAATGCTGGCGGACCAGATCGCGCAGTCCATTCAAGTCCATCTCGAACCAAACCTGGTCATTCCAGTGCGCCTTCCAGGGCGCCCGGAGGCCGTCTACGTCGCCCAGGACGGAATGATGATCTGCCACATCCAAAATGGTCCGTACGACCCAGGCCGCCACACCTGGGCTGACGGGCCGAGGTGCCTGGGGCCCCCTGGGCGAACCGCCCAAAGGACCGGCATGGCCGGCCTCCAGGATACGGCGGACGGTGTAGGCGTACAGATAGGCTCCGATCCACGAATGCAGCGGAAGATCCTGCTTTCCCGCCAGCATCTCCTTCTGCCAGCGTTCCGCCGCCTTGCCTGCATCGTGGAGCAGCCCGCCAAGATAAGAGAGCCTCGCCGGCAAGTCTCCGTGGGGATCCCCACAGCCGCGAGCCACTGCTTCCAAATGAGCGATCAGGGGATAGGACCGCCCGTCCTGGGGAGGACGGGCGGCGCATTCCCCGAGCGGAATTACCACAAGCAGATCACCTCGCCAGAAGCAAGCCGCATCAGGCGCACCTGCGGCTCCAGCGGGCCGGCCTTTGGGCGGAACCGTATGGGTCTGCCGGCCACCTCATAGATTAGGTCGAGGGTGCCGCGGAAACGGCGACCTCCCAGGGACTCGTGCAGCATCCCGCCGGCGCGGGCATATTGCCGCCCCGGGACCACCACCAGCTCGTCCACCATATGGGCAGGCACAACTGCGGGCGTATCCAGGGCTTCGCCAGGCGAAAGCGCCGCCTCCTCGGCGGATAGGAGCCCCACCCAGTGAGGCACACAAAGGGCGAAAGCGCTGCCCAGATACGTGGGATATGTGCTGCGGCGCGAAGCGATGCGGGCAGCCAATTCGTCGGCATAGTCCCCGGCATAGTAAATCCGGTAGTGAGGGCCGACCACCAGCTCCACCGAAGTAAGGCGGTTGAATGCCCGCCCGCTGCTCAAGAAGGCTTTCCCCAACAGGGACAACCCCTGCGTGCGTGTCCGCACAGGCGCCAGCAGCTGCACACCGGCCCAGCCGTGCCCTTGAAACTCATCCATCCCTAGAACAGCCGCCAAGAGTCCCCTCAGAGCTGTCCGGGTGATGAATGGATATGTGGCGTGGGTGGCTGTGGTGTCGGGCCGCCGGAAATGGGCAAGGGGGCCGCGCAAATCAAAAGTGAGAAGCTGCATCGGAATCGCCCCATTCCTACCAAGCCTTCCCAGGTTCCGCCGGGAGTTCACCCACCAGCCTGAGTTCAGGATTCACCCACAGGCGGCAGCGGGAGATCTTGTCTTTCGCCGACGCCAACATCTGGCCCAACTTGGTCACATCCAGTTGAATCTCACTGACCTGGCTGGGCTTCACGTCTTGCCGCCACGCGTCCGCTCCGGGCAGAAGCCTGATTCCTTCTTCCAGATACCCGATACGGAAGAAGGGATCGTGGTACTCCACATGAAGTAGGAAAAGAGGCTGCTGGATGCCCCGCCCGCGGGCCTGCCGGTGCTGGGTCCCTTTCCACAACGCTTCCAGAAGAAGCTCCACATCATCGTCGGCCATGCCGGTTTTCTCTGCCAGGGCGTGATTGATGAGCCCCGGCATGGCAAACACGGCGAACGGAACGATGTAGGTGCTCCAAATCGTGCCCTGGCCCTTCTCGTCGCCGGAAGGCATGACGACCGTTCCCTGGACATAGCGGCTTTCCACCGGATGCAGCGAGTGCGCCCACCCGAACTGCACCGGCCCCGTAAAATGGAAGGGCTCCTTGGGCACAGAAAACACGGTCCCAAAGACCCGCACATCAAAGGCTGCACGGGGCAGGACTTCCCGCAGGTTCTCCTTCGCGGCCCCCACCTTGTCCCGGATCTCCTGTGCCAGACCAGCGCGGCTCAGAAGGTTCCCCTTCTCGTCCCGTTCCTCCCGTACGAACACGAAATGCCTCTTATCGGCGCCTCCTTCCGGGAACCGGTCCAGAACGTAATCCCGGACATCCCGCTTGATGCTGACGTCGGAGAGCGAGATGCGCCCGTCCGCCTCGTCAAAGATCCGCCTGGCGTCGCTTTCTGCCAGGGGGTCCCGGTTGGGAATCCCATCCTTCACACTCTTCACGAACAAAAGTTCGCCACTGGCCACCACCATGGCTAATCCCTCCCCCCAGATTCAATATCCGGCTGCTTTCCTGAAGCCAGTGACCCAGCCAGGGCGTAGCCGGACCAGAAGCCGAGCATGAAACGGTCCGGATCCCGCCGGACCTGGTCCTCCATAGCCGCGTATTGGTTCAGGACAACTCCGGTCCGCTCCAGGATGTCGTGGATCGATCCTGTGCTCATGCCGACACGGGCCCCATAATCCGCAAAGCGTAGCATCGCACGGCGGATCACCGCATCGGGCGTCAGGGATGAGCCGAACGTCATGACGCGCTTGCGCAGGAAATCCTGCCCCTCATCTCCCTTTTTTGTCTGCATCCAATACCGCTGGGAGAACATCCCCACCAACTGGCCGCAGGCAAAGCCGAGTTCCTCCACATCCTGCACCACCAACGCATCCAAGGGCGCCTCGCGCATCATCCTTCGCAACTCTTGCCACGGCCTCACCTTCCTCACCTCCCCGCTTTGCAGAATCTCCTTCGTATAACGCGCCAGAAAGTACTCAAAAGTCAGATAGAAGAGCACTTCCTGGCGAAGGAGCCACCCCTCGTCCGGCAGTTTGTGAGTGATCTCCCGGATTCTGGCTCCCAGGGCCCGCACGACCGGGCCGTCACTCAACCGCTGCCGGCGTAAGGCCGCCGAAAGCGCCTGCCACACTCCGCCCCCTCCGTAGGCCTTAGCCAGTAGATAAGGAAGAGACAAGTAGCGGCCGCGAATGAAGGCCAACATTTTCTCGCTGGTCTGGGGGTTCATAGCCAACTGAACCTCGGCGGCATAGTCCTTCACATCGTCCAATAGGCCATGCAATGCCATGGCCACGGAGGGCATCACATCCTCAATGTGGGAACGAAGATGAATGTCTGCACGTCCCGGCTTTCCGGAGAAGTAGAGAATACTCAGGCGGTAATGATCCTCTGCCAACCCCATGGGAAGGCTGTATTCCAGCCCCAGCAGTCGGTCGAAATGTGCGGCAGCAGCACTCTCCTCCGGGCGCTTACGCTCATATGCGCTGATCAGTTCTTCGGAGACGGCCTCATCCGTGTCGGAGCCGCCCTGCTGCAGTGGCAACACATAGGCTGAGCCGTAGATCGGATCCACGCTGCGCCGTGCTGCCCCTCCTGCCGCCACCGCGCTGCCGTTGGGCGAAAAGATCTCCTGCACCACCCAGGTGTACATCGGGGTCGTAGTCTTGGAAACCAGAGCTGCGCCGTAGGTCAGCGCTTCATAACACTCCGGGCACAGGGCAACGGCTTCCGCCAAATCTTGGCCGCCCAGCGGCTCGGGAAGGGGCGCTTCCCACGTGGTGGTCATCCATGGCCACACTTTCGAGTAACACGAGACCACATCCGCAGCCTGGCCACAAAAGGAACAGTGCCCGCCCTTACTCTGAGACACTTTGCCGGCGGACGCACCTTCGCGGAACTTCGCCTCAGACAGGCCGGCGGTGATGCGCCTCAGATCTCCCTGGATAAACCGCCCGGGGTACAGGCCACTGGCTTGGATCCTACGGTGAAACGCCTGGGCCGTATTCCCGCCGGCCTCATCGGCATAAATGTACGGGCCGCCGCCTTCCCTCATGTCACACAGGGCGATGACACCGAGGAGCTTTTCCCTGCCCGAGCGGTCCAAGGCGGCAAAGCAGGGCTGCAAAGCTGCGGAGATGGTTTCCCTGAGCTTGTCATCAATGTTGTCGGCCTGGACTGTCCGCTCGAGGCGTCCCCGGAGAAACTGGGCCAGCGCTTCGGGGGCGGCGGCGAATTCGTCAAAGTCTTTGTCATACACAGGATATACCGGGACCCCATACGCCCCCTGAGGCGCCCTCGGGTTGCCTCCGCTGGGAAGAAGGAAAGGCACGGCACAGGCCCGGTTCTGATCCGGCAGAGCCGGTTCCTCCTCCCCGGTAGAGCTGGTCCCCAGCCAGTCCGCGTAAGGGTGTGCCCAAACGACGTCTTTGCCGCTTGGATCGCGGGCGATTTCCACAATGAACACATGCCGATAGAAGTTGCGCGCACCGCGATCCGCAATCGAGGTCGTCCACTGAATGATGTCGAACGGATCCGTGACAACCTGCCGGGCAATACGTCCCAGGCGCACAAGATCAGCGATGATCACGATGTGGTCCCTCCAAGCCCCATGGTTTACTCGTGATTTACGTTCGCCGCATCGGTGGCCCCGTCGGCACGCTCCACGGCTGCCTGAGGAGCACCTGTCTTAGGCAACCGGGGGACATAGGCCATGGACGGGCGGGGCACACACAGGCCGAATCCCTGGGAATTCTTGGCCCCTAAACCTGCGTCCAAGACCAGATCCAGAAGATAGGAGGGGCCGCTCAGGTGGAAGTCCCCCACCACCCCCTTGATCACCGCCCCTTTGTAGCGCAAGATCACCCGGCGGCACCGGCCCAGGGGCCTTACTTCGACGGAGTCCTCAGGGCCGACGATCCTCCCCAGGGCTTCGGCCTTGTGCCGCAGGTTCAATGACACCAGCCGGTTGAAAGCCGGCTCTTCGGGCTCGAAATAGCAGGTGTACGGGCTGCCGTCCTGGCGGTAAAGCGTCGAGTAAACCACCACAGGCGAAAGGGCAGATACCGTGAGTTCATTACCAGTGGCCTTGGGCGCCTCCACCCCGATTCGGACGATTTCCAGCTCGTTGTTGCCCAACATAGCTTTCCCCTTGCCAGCCAGCGACGTAGCCCACTGCGTCAGGACATCATCGATGGGGGACGCCAGGATCAGGCCTACGTCCCCCTGAAAGCGGATGCGGCCGGCCGCCTTGTCCATGTGATACACGCCGAGCAGACGGGAGAAGGCAAACAATCGCATGGTGCGCCTCCCGGTGCGAAATCCGCCGTTGTGGACGAAATCGGAGACCCGGGGACCCATCAGGTCGTATACCAACCCCTGTAGAATGTGATTGTGGTGGATAGGAAGGTCAACAGGCGAAACCACCGGATGAAACGTAAGATGAAGCTGCATAGGTCTGCCTCCCGGACGGTGTGGGACCGGGGCAGGTTCTGCCGAGAGAACGCGTGCCCTCCGCGGCCTACAAGCAGATCATACTGCCAGAGACTGACATTTATGGTCTGTCCAGCTCACCGGCCCACGATTTTCCTCCGCACTCCCAGAGATTCCCCGTTGGGTCGATCTTTCCTCGCTCACGCGCAAAATTCCGGCACGCCCCCTAACCCGGCAGCCCCGGCCTGTGGCGGAACCCCGACGGCAGCCGCTGCCGGACGCACAAAAAAGGCGTGGGTCCCAAGCCCATACCCACGCCTTCACTTCCAATCTGATTACGCATCTGGCTACGCGCGTCGTTCTGATGACGCGCCTTTGTTGTGGATGACGCTTCGTTGCGCAAACCCGCTCTTGCAGTCCGGCCGGCTGGCCTAACAATCCCACGCGCTTACCAATCCCACGCGCTTACGCGAACACCCCCAGGATGTCCTGGCGATTCACCACAATGTGGTCTTCGCCGTCGAGCTTGATCTCGGTCCCCGCGTACTTGGCAAAGAGCACCCGGTCGCCCACCTTCACGGGAAGGTCTTCGGCGGTACCGACGGCCACGACTTCGCCCTCCTGGGACTTCTCCTGGGCGGTGTCCGGTAAGAAGATGCCGCCCTTGCTGACCTCCTGCGGCTTTAAAGGCCGGATGAGGACGCGATCGTCCAGTGGCTTAAATCCCATATCCATTCCTCCAAGACAGATGCCGCAGCCGGCACCTTTTGGACTCGTGCACTATTGCCGCTCCTGGCGCCCGTCCTGGCGCCGCTCCGGACACGTTGTTGCCTCCGGCTGATCCGCCCGCTAAGCGCGGGCCAAGGCCGCATCGATGCGGCGCCGGTCGAATCCCACAATGATGGTTCCGTCGATATCGATCACAGGCACGCCCTGCTGCCCGGATTTATAGACCATTTCGCGGGCCGCGCGGGAATCACGGGAGACGTCCACATCGTAGAAGTTGATGTGGCGTTCGCGCAGGTACCGCTTGGTGGCGTTACACCACGGGCAGGTCGGGGTGGAATAGACGATCACTCGCGACGGCACCCGAATCACCTCCCACATATACCATACGGGGTATCCAATAGAGAATTATATGCAGGCCCCTGGCGGGTGTCAAGGAGTCCGCCGGCCGTTGCCGCCGGCCGGTAGTGCGCCGTGGCGCGGCGGAGCCCGCCCGCAGCCAGTCCACAGCCAGCCCACAGCCCGCAGCAGGCAGCAGGAACTGGGCACCGCGTGTCGAATCTGGCAGAAAAATCGCGGCTTCCCCACGGGTCTTCCCGATGGTTCCCCCGGCAAATGGTGGAAACGAACCGCTACCCCCTGATCCTATCCTCCTGACTGTTGGAGATTTAGTGAATATAGTAGCTATTATTGACTTACCGGTGATGCGTGGTAGAGTAGTATTGACACAAGGTGCCAGAAATCAGCAACGAAGGATATTCCGAGCAGGACGCAGCCGAGCAGGGCGGGGAGGAGTAAGCAGCGAAGGAGGCGGAGCAGTGTGACCACCGCGATGTCAGAGGAATACAAACTGGTGGCGCGCCCAGGCGAGATCCCGTTCGCCCGGGGCCTGGAAGGAGTCATTACGGCGGAGAGCACTAAGAGCTACGTGGACGGGATCGGCGGCAAACTCTTCTACCACGGGATACCCATCGAGGTGCTGGCTGAGCGGTCCACCTTCGAGGAAGTGGTGTTTCTCCTGCTATATGACCGGCTGCCCACCCGCGGCGAGCTGGCGGCATTCCAAGAACGCATGGCCGCAGAGAGGGAGATCTCTGATTTCGTCTATCAGCTGGTGGCGGCCAGGGCAGGCATGCCCCGGGCGCATTCCATGGCCGTGCTCCGCTCTGCGGTATCCTGCCTGTCGGGTTTTGATGCCGCCGCGGAATCGGATGCCGACGCCGACCAGGAGCAGGAAGCCGTCCGGATCGTTTCCCAGATGGCCACCGTGGTGGCGGCCATCGGGCGCGCCCGGGCTGGTCTGCCGGCAGTTCGTCCGCGCCGGGATCTGTCCCATGCGGCCAATCTGCTGTGGATGTTGACGGGCCGCGACCCTGATCCGTACGAAGCGCGGGTCATGGATCTGCTGTTGATCCTGCACGCAGACCATGAGTGCAATGCCTCCACCTTTGCCGTGGTGGTGGTGAAGTCCACCCTGGCGGACATGTATTCGGCGGTGGTGGCCGGCATCGGCGCCCTGAAGGGCCCCCTGCACGGTGGGGCCAACGAGGACGTCATGCGGATGATCAAGGAGATCGGCGCGCCGGAGCAGGCCCGGGCCTGGGCGGAAGAGGCCATTGCGCAAAAGCGGAAGATCCCTGGCTTTGGGCACCGGGTCTACAAGACCATGGATCCCCGCGCCCGTATTCTGCGCCAGTACGCCGAGGAAATGGCCCGGCGCGCCGGGACCGGGCGGTGGCTGCAGATTGCCGACGCCCTGCAGGCGACCATCCAAGAGCGGCTGGGCGCCAAAGGCATCTGGCCCAATGTGGATTTCTATTCCGGCATTGTCATGGCGTCCATGGGGATCCCGGAAGAGCTGTTTACCCCCGTCTTCGCCGTGTCGCGGGCTGCCGGCTGGGTGGCCCACGCCCTCGAACAGGCCAAGGACAACCGCATCTACAGGCCGCGCTTCGTTTACGTGGGCCCGGAGGAAGCCCCGTATGTGCCGCTGGAAGACAGGGAAGCGCCCGGGCCCAGGGAGGGAACCGGGCCTGCGGAGTCGCAGGAAAAGCCGGTGGGGATGGAAAATCCGGACGCGCGTAAGCGGCAGCAGGCCGAAGGCCCAGCCCGGGAAAGAGAGCGCAAGTTCGCCTGAGCTCCCTCTGCGGCGAGAGAATCCGTTTTGGAAACCCACCTGCCCAGACACGCACCCACCCGCGGGCAGCGGCTCCGACCCGCTGCTGCCCGCGGGTTTTTTCGCGCTTGACAGATCATAGGAAGGTGCTAAACTGGAAATAAAGATGACTTGGAGGGTCGGAATTCAGGTACGGCCCAGCAGGAGCCCGGTGGGCGTTCTGCGGGGCTCCTGAACTGTGATCTGTGGATGGAGGGCACACGATGTCCATTAGCAGCGAAGCACTGCTCAAGGACCAGGAGGGCGGCGGACCGGACTCCGAAGCGGCCGGCATGCCTCCGGAGTTGATCATCAAAGACCTGCGCGTGGCCAGCAAAGGCGTGGAGATCCTACATGGGGTCAGCCTCACCGTGCGCGGAGGCGAAGTGCATGCCATCATGGGGCCCAACGGAACGGGCAAGAGTACCCTGGCTGCGGCCATCATGGGCCACCCGCATTATACCGTCACAGGCGGCAGCGTGCTGTTGGACGGGCAGGACCTGCTGGCCATGAAAGTGGATGAGCGGGCCCGCCGCGGGCTGTTCCTGGCCATGCAGTATCCCAGTGAGATCCCCGGCGTCCGCAATGCGGATTTTCTGCGGGCGGCGGTGAACGCACGGCGGCCGGCGGACCAGCCGATTGGCGTGCTGGCCTTCCACCGCCAGATGGAACAGGCCATGCAGCGCCTGGAGATGGACCCCCGCTTTGCAGAACGCTATGTGAACGACGGCTTTTCCGGCGGCGAGAAAAAGCGTAACGAAGCGCTGCAGCTGAGCCTTTTGCGCCCCCGGGTGGCCATTCTGGATGAAATCGACTCCGGCCTGGACGTGGATGCGCTGCGGGACGTGGCCACCACCATCCAGGAACAGCGGCGGCCCGATCTGGCCATTATTGTGATCACCCACTACCAGCGGATTCTGCAGTATATCCCTGTAGATTTCGTCCATGTCATGATGGATGGCCGCATTGTGCTTTCTGGCGGCCCCGAGCTGGTGGGCCAGGTAGAGGCCCGAGGCTACGAGTGGGTACGGCAGGCGGTGGCCTTGGAGCCGGACAAGGCGCAATCCGGAGTCGCAGACGCGGTGGCCGCAGACGCCCTGGCACCCGGCGGGCGGCAGGATGCGGCGGCAGCCAATCCCCACGCGCAACAGGCCGAAGCGGACCGGCCGAAGGAGGCTGGACGATGAGCGCACTCCCGACGGCAGCGCCGCAGCAGCCCGTGCGGCGCACCGAGGCCGATCTGCGGGCGGCCCTGGGCTCGGTGTGCTGGAGCGCCGTGGCGGAGCGGCTTTCCCAGTCGGTGCAGGAACCCCTGGGGCTGCGGCGCCTGCGCCTGGAGGCCGCCCGCCGCCTGGAATCGCTGGCGGAGGGAACGGCGCCGTGGCCCGACAATCTGCGGGGCTACCGGGCGCAGATGGCTGGCAATCTGGTCCAGGCTGCAGTGCAGAGGGCCCAGGAGGTCCTGGAGGTTCCTGCGGTTGCGAAGGCATCTTCGGCCACGGCAGGCGTGGCGGTAGCAGGGGCCGCAGAGCCGGCGGAGGCAGAAGCGTGCGGGCCTGAGGCCAAACAGGCATTCCCCGGCCCGGATCTCCAGGCTTGGGCCCAGGCCGGCCTGGTGGTGGCGCCGGCGCGGCTCTGGTGGCAGCAACATCCGGAGCTGGCGGCGCCCTTCGTCCCCGCAGAAGGGCAAGGCTGGGGCTGGGGCCAGGCCGCGCCCGGCGGCGGAGAAGCCCCAGGCGGGCCAGGCTTGTGGAGCTGGTTGCATGCCGTTTTGTGGGAAGACGGCTATGTCCTTCAGGTGCCGCAGGGGGCGGACGCCGGTTCTGTGCTGCGGCTGCCCGCTCCGGCCGTCCGCCCGGGTGCCTGGGTCAGCCACTTCATCCGGGTGGGGGAAGGGGCGAATCTGCAGCTCGTGGATGAGAGCCTTTTTCCTTTGCTGGCCGGCTCCGGGCGGCCGGGGCCGGGGAATCCTGCCGCCGGCACGCAGATCGCCTCTCTGGCGGTATGGATGTGGCTGGGCCGCCGGGCGCAGCTGGATTACACCTCTGCGGTCGCAGGGCCCGGCCCTCATGCGGTGGGGCGCCAGGCCCGGCTGGCAGAAGGCGCCCGCGTGGGCCTGAACCTGCTGAGCCTGGGCGGCCGTCGCCTGGAAGAGGTCCGGCTGGAGCTGGAGGGGGAGGTCGGCCAGTCCCGCCTCACCTGGCTGGTGGCGGGCCGGGAGGGGACCCTGCTCGCCCTGCATCCCCAGGTGGTACACCGGGGCCGCCACACGCAGAGCCATGTGGTGGTCCGCACTGCGGCGGGGGCTCAGGCCCACGTGGATATGCCTGCCGCCACCTACATCCGGCAGGGAGCCGCAGGGGCCAGGGGCTATCAGCGGCTGCAGAGCCTGCTTTTGAGCCCGCAGGCGCAGGTGGAGGCCCTGCCCGGACTTTACATCGATGAAAACGACGTGGATGCCGGCCATGCAGCCACCGCCAGCCAGTTCGACGAAGAGCAGCTCTATTATCTGCAGTCCCGCGGCATTCCCCGGGAACAGGCGGAAGAACTCCTGTTGAGCGGCTTCTTCGCACCACTGTTGGATGAATGGCAACCTGCGTCCCTGCGCGAGCGGGCCACCCGGCTGCTGAAGGACTTTTGGCAGCCGGCACCTGCCGCAGGCCCCACTGGGTCGGCCGCATCGATGGCAAAGGAGGGCTTGTGAGCATGACCAAAGATTTGCCACAGGCAGAGATCCTGGACCCATCCAAGCCTGCCAGCCTTTCGCCCGCTGATCTTTTGGATGTGGACAAGATCCGGCCGGATTTTCCCATCCTGGGCGAAACCATTGACGGGCACCGGCTGGTCTACCTGGACAACGCCGCCACCAGCCAGAAGCCGCGGATCGTGCTGGAGGCGCTGCGGCGTTTCTACGAGCACGATAATGCCAATGTCTACCGCAGCGTGCACACCCTGGCAGCCCGCGCCACACAGGCCTACGAGGACGCCCGGGCCCGCGCCGCCCGTTTTATCGGAGCCGCGCGTCCCGAGGAGATCGTTTTCACCCGGGGCACCACCGAAGCTTTGAACCTGGTGGCCGCCGCGTACGGGCGCTCTGTCCTGCGTCCGGGCGACGAAATCGCCACCACGGTGGCGGAGCATCACAGCAATCTGGTGCCCTGGCAGCAGACAGCCAAAGCCACCGGCGCCCGGCTGGTATTCTTGCCGCTGCGCGCCGACGGGCAAATCGACCTGGATGCAGCCCGGCGCCTCATCGGCCCCCGTACCCGCATCGTGGCCGTGGCGCATGTTTCGAACGTACTGGGCACCGTGGCCCCTGTGGCGGAGCTGGCGCAGCTGGCCCATGCCCAGGGAGCCGTGCTGGTGGTGGATGGGGCCCAGAGCGTACCTCATATGCCCGTCGACGTCCGGGCTTTAGGCGCCGATTTTCTGGCCTTCTCCGGCCACAAGATGTGCGGGCCCACAGGCATCGGGGTGCTGTACGGCCGCTACGAGCTGCTGGAGAAAATGCCGCCGGTGCTCTTCGGCGGGGAAATGATCGAAGTGGTGGAGCTGGAAGATTCCACCTTCAAAGACCCGCCCTACCGCTTCGAGGGAGGCACGCCGAACATCGCTGGCGCCGTGGGGTTGGCGGCGGCCATGGATTATCTGGACGGCATCGGCCGGGAGGCCATCCACCGTCACGAGACGGCGTTGACGGCCTACGCCCTGGAGCGCCTGGCCCAGGTGCCGGATCTGGAGCTGTATGGCCCCCGCCAGGTTCCGTACGGAGGGAGCGGCGGCTCGGAAAGCGTAGACAGCCCGGCGCCCGGCGGCCGGCCCGGGGCCAATGCCCTGAAAACCGGAGTGCTGGCCTTCAATCTGCGGGGTATCCATCCTCATGACCTGGCTACGGTCCTGGATGCCGAAGGCGTCGCCGTGCGGGCCGGTCATCACTGCGCCCAACCCCTCATGCGCTGGCTGGGCGTGCAATCCACGGCCCGGGCCAGCCTCTACCTGTACAATACGCCAGAGGACGTGGACGCCCTGGCCGCGGCTCTGGCCAAAGCGAAGGAGTATTTCCGCCGTGTCTCTGGATGATTTGTACCGCCAGGTCATCATGGACCATTACCAGCACCCCCGCAACCGCGGCCATCTGGAGGACGCGTCGGTGGCGGTGGCGCTGCACAACCCAAGCTGCGGCGATGAGCTGCTCCTGGAGCTGGCAGTGAAGGACGGCCGGGTCCAAGAGGCCCGCTTCACCGGCCGTGGGTGCTCCATCAGCATGGCGTCGGCCTCGATGCTGACCGAAGCCGTCCGGGGTAAACCGGTGGCCGAGGCTCTCAAGATGGCCGAGAATTTCCGCCAGATGTTGCAGGGAGGGCCGGCGCCGGAAAACCTGGGCGATCTGGCCTCCCTCCAGGGTGTCGTGAAATTCCCCATGCGCATCAAATGCGCATTGCTGGCCTGGGACGCTCTGGAAAAAGGGCTCTCGCAGGCCGGGGAAAAGGCCTGTCCGGCCCGGAACGAGGTCCAGAACGAGGAAAATGATGGACGACCGGGTTCCAAATAGGAGGGATCGCAATGGCCAGTCCCTTGTCTGAACTGGGTCTGGATCAGGGATATCGTTACGGCTTCCGCGACCCGGAAAAGCCGGTGGTGCGCACCCGCCCAGGGCTCAGCCGGGAGATCGTGGAGGAGATATCGGCGGTGAAAGGCGAGCCCGCCTGGATGCGGGATTTCCGCCTGCACGCCCTGGAGATCTTTCTCAAGAAGCCCATGCCCACCTGGGGCGCAGACCTGAGCGGCCTGGATTTCAGCCGCATCACCTACTACATCAAGCCTTCGGAGCGGCAGGGCAAGACCTGGGACGAGGTTCCCGAAAACATCAAGCTCACCTTCGAGCGCCTGGGCATCCCGCAAGCGGAACGCAAGTTTTTGGCCGGCGTCTCGGCCCAATACGAGTCGGAGGTCGTCTACCACCACATGCAGGAGGAGCTGGCGCGGGAAGGGGTCATCTTCTGCGACATGGACACCGCCGTGCGGGAGTACCCCGACTTGGTGCGCCCGTACTTCGGCACCGTGGTGCCGCCGGGCGACAACAAGTTCGCCGCCCTGAACTCAGCGGTCTGGAGCGGCGGCAGTTTCCTCTACGTGCCGCGCGGGGTAAAGGCCACCACGCCGCTGCAGGCGTATTTCCGCATCAATGCCCAGAACATGGGCCAGTTTGAGCGCACCCTCATCATCGCCGAGGAGGACAGCTCCGCCCACTACATCGAGGGCTGCACGGCGCCGCTGTACAGCACCGATTCGCTGCACGCCGCCGTGGTGGAGATCATCGTCAAGCGGGGTGGCCATATTCGTTATACCACCATCCAAAACTGGGCGCCCAACATCTACAACCTGGTGACCAAGCGGTCCCTGGTGTACGAGGACGGCCTCATGGAATGGGTGGACGGCAACATCGGCAGCAAAGTGACCATGAAATACCCGGCCATTTACCTGATGGGCCAGGGCGCCCGGGGCACGGTGCTCTCCATCGCCGTGGCCGGCCGCGGCCAGCACCAGGATGCCGGCGCCAAAGTGATCCACGCGGCGCCACATACCTACAGCCGCATCGTGTCCAAGTC
This sequence comes from Bacillota bacterium, assembly GCA_014896355.1. Taxonomy (GTDB): domain Bacteria; phylum Bacillota; class UBA5301; order Bu52; family Bu52; genus Bu52. The sequence goes on along the minus strand of JADBKO010000042.1, from coordinate 22,272 downwards.
CATCAGCCATCACGGCGGCCGCACCACCTACCGGGGGTTGGCGCACTTCTCGCCGGGTGCCGTGGGAAGCAAATCCAACATCAAGTGCGACACCCTGATCTTCGACCCGGAGTCCCGCTCAGACACGGTGCCCCGCAGCGAAGTCCTGGAGAAGCAGGTGGTCATGGAGCATGAGGCCACTGTGAGCAAGGTCAACGAGGAGCAGCTTTTCTACCTGATGAGCCGCGGCATCCCGGAGGAAGAGGCGGTGCGCATGATCGTCATGGGCTTCATCGAGCCTTTCACCCGGGAGCTGCCCATGGAATATGCCGTGGAGATGAACCGCCTGATGAAGTTCGAGATGGAAGGGGGCCCTGGGCACGTAGATGAAAGACGCCCGACCAGACTGCGCTGTTGAGCGCCGCGAACTTGTTGTCAGGCGGCACCACGGTGCGCCGAAAGTACTCGCTGCGGGGGCTCCAGGCCGCCAGCCCCGCAGGCAGGGGCCCCGCGCCGGCCGGGCCCGGGCAAGGGGAGGCAGGGCGCCCGGAGGGTCCCAACCTCCCCGGAGAGGACCGGCAAGCCCAATGGCTGATCCGGCAGGTGCGGAAGCAGCTCTCCCGACTGTTTGCCCTGGTAGACATGGCGGAATCCCTGCGCCAGGCCGGCCTGACGCAGGCAGACCTGCGCTGGATCGCCGAACACGAGATGGCCAACCGCCCCGCGTACGGCATCCCGGCCCGGCCCGCCACACAGGAGGAGCTGTTGGAAGTGCTGGAGGCGGCCTGGAGCTGAGGGCGTCCCCTTACGGCTCCCTTACGGCTGAAGGCCGACGGCTCACAACGGACGATCGAAGGCGCCCCTTATGGCTGCAGCCGGATGGTCAGGATCTGGTAGGGCTTGTAGTCCGTTGTCAGCGCGAAACCCACGCGGCTGGCGCTGGCAGCGGCAGGCGTGCCCGCAGCGGGCACCGCTGCTGCTTCTTCTTCCAACACATTCACCGTCTCGGCCCGGCGGAAGGGCAGATCCGGACCCGTCTCTACGCGGGCTTTGCCCCGCGAACCATGGGCCTCGTACAGGCGCACCACGAGCCCGTCGCCCTCCTCCGCCAGCTTGAGGCTGCCCACCTGCAGCGCCGGGCTATCCACGGCCAGCAGCACTTCTTCGGGCGGCAGCTGCGGCTGTCCCTCGCTCGGCGGCCGCGCGCCAGCAGTCCAGACCGCCAACAGGGGCGAGTTCAGAGCCGCGGCCTCGTCCACCGTACCGTGGCGCCAATCCCCGCTGTGGGGGTAGAGGGCATACGTGAAATGATGTGGCCCTTCATCTGCAAAAGGATCCGGGTAGACGGGGGAGCGCAGCAAGGTCAGGCTCAGCACGTTGCCGTGGGCAGAATGCCCGTAGCGGCCATCGTTCAGCAGGCTCACTCCGTAGCCGCCTTCGCTCAGGTCCGCCCAGCGGTGGGCAGGCACCTCGAAGCGGGCCTGGTCCCAGGACGTGTTGCGGTGCGTCGGCCGCGTGACCGCGCCATAGGCAGTTTCGAAGGTGGCTTCCGCGCAGCGCACCGCCAGCGGGAACAGGGCCTTGATGAGCGTACGTCTGCCGGTCCATTGGATCTCCGTGCGGATGTCCAGGCGAGGCGATCCCGCCACCAAAAGGTAGCGCTGGCGCAGGACGGCGCCGCCTGCGTCGCCCTCGGGCCGGTAAACCACCTCGACGGCGGCGCGCACAGGGCCGGCTTCCAGCACCGCCGGAGGCCGGACGGCCTGCAGGCGACGGGCGGACAGCTCCATGTCGGCGTCCACATCCCAGGCATCGAACGTGGCCGGCCGGTCGGAGTAGGCTACCAGCTGGTTCCCTTCCCCTTCCAGCACCTCGCGCCGGGCCCGCTGGTCATAAACGGAGCCCAGGGCACCGTTGGCCAGCACCGTCACCCGCAGCAGCTCATTCTCCAGGACGATCCCGCCCTGCCCGTCCGGCACAGCTGTGGCCAGCGGGGATACGGGCGCCGGTCCACCCGCATACACGGCCAGGGTTTGATAGCCGACGCCTTCCACCACCCGGCCGGGGGCAGCCACCAGGATCCCTTCCTCAACCTTCTGGTCCAGCCTGCCGGGGAAGGTTTGAGTATGTCCTGGCTCTGGACCAGGGCACCACCAGCTCCCGGGCCATGGTTTTCGACAGCAGCGGCCGGCTGTGTGCCCAGTCCCAGCATGAGTTCCGGCAGATCTTCCCCCAGCCCGGCTGGGTGGAGCACGATCCCATGGACATCTGGCACTCCCAGCTGCAGGCGGCCCGCGAAGCTCTGGCGCAACTGGGCGCGGACCCCGGATCCGTGGCGGCCGTCGGGATCACCAACCAGCGGGAGACCACCCTGCTCTGGGACCGCCGCACGGGACAGCCTGTGTCCAATGCTGTTGTTTGGCAATGCCGCCGCACTGCCGCCTTGTGCAACCAGTTGTGCCAGGCCGGTTACGAGCCGCTTTTCCGGCAAAAGACGGGATTGGTCCTGGACCCCTATTTCTCCGGCACCAAGCTCAAATGGCTGTTGGACCATATTCCCGGGGCCCGGCGGCGCGCAGCAAGCGGGGAATTGGCTTTCGGAACCGTGGACGCCTGGTTGCTTTGGAACCTCACCGGCGGCCGGGTCCATGCCACTGACTGCTCCAATGCCTCCCGCACCCTTCTTTTCAATTTGCACACGCAGGACTGGGACGATGAACTCCTGGAGGCTCTGGCCATCCCCCGGCCGGTCCTGCCGGAAGTGTATCCGTCCCAACACCGGTTCGGGACCACAGACCCGGATCTCTTCGGCGCGCCGATCCCCATCCTGGGGATGGCGGGGGACCAGCAGGCAGCCCTTTTCGGACAGACTTGCTTCGCTCCCGGTGCGGCCAAGAACACCTACGGCACCGGATGTTTTCTCCTTCTCAACACCGGGGCACAACCCATATCCTCGCGCCACGGGTTGCTGACCACGGTGGCCTGGTGCCGTGCCGGCCGGGCCACCTATGCCCTGGAGGGCAGCGTCTTCGTGGCCGGCGCCGTGGTACAGTGGCTGCGGGATCAGCTGCATCTGGTACGGCATGCTGCCGATACCGCCGCCCTGGCGGCCAGCGTTCCGGACACGGGCGATGTGTTCCTGGTGCCGGCCTTCACAGGCCTGGGGGCACCCTACTGGGACAGCCGGGCCCGCGGCACCCTGGTGGGTGTCACCCGTGGCACCACGGCGGCCCATATTGTACGGGCGGCGCTGGAGGCCATTGCCTACCAGACCCGCGACGTGTTGGCAGCCATGGAAGCCGACGCCGCCCAGGCCGGGGAGCCCGACCACGCCGGCGGAGCCCGGGCGGAAGTGCTTCGGATCCCCAGGTTGCGGGTGGACGGCGGTGCCAGCGCCAACGATTTTCTCATGCAATTTCAGGCCGACATCTTGGGCGTTCCCGTGGAACGCCCGGCTTTCCTGGAAAGCACCGCTTTGGGAGCCGCTTACCTGGCAGGGCTGGAGGCCGGTCTCTGGGACCGCCCGGAGGCTCTGGCCGCTCGCAGGCAGGTGGACCGGGTTTTCCAGCCGGCCATGGATGAAGCCCAGCGGGAACGGCTGTATGGTCGCTGGCGGCAAGCCGTGGAGCGGGCGCGGGAGTGGACCGCGGAAAGCCCGGATGGCCCGGGAGAAAACCATGGATAGAGCACTGCAGGAATTCCCGGTGGTGATCATCGGCGCGGGCTCCACGGGGGCAGCCCTGGCCTGTGATCTGGCCCTGCGAGGCTTTCCCGTCACTGTATTGGAGCGCGGCGAGGTCTCCTCCGGCACCACCGGCCGCAACCATGCGCTGTTGCACTCCGGAGCCCGTTACGTGGTACACGACCCGGCATCCGCCCGGGAGTGCTTCGAGGAAAACCGGGTGCTCCGCCGTCTGGCACCGGAGGTCATCGAGCCCACCGGAGGTTTGTTCGTGGCCTTGGATGCGGCAGACCTGGATTATCTGCCGGAGTTCCTGGAAGGCTGCCGGGAAGCCGGGATGGACGTACGCCCCATTTCGCCGCGCCAGGCCCTGGACCAGGTTCCTGCCCTGAATCCGCAGATCCTGGCGGCGGTGCCGGTGCCGGATGCCGTTTTTGACCCTTACCGGCTCACGGCGTCCTGGCTGGCTACCGCCCAGGCAGCAGGCGCCCGGGTCCTCACCTACGTACGAGTGGAAGGGCTGGAGGCAGGCCCGCCCCCGGCAGGCGTGCGATCCAGGGCCGGCGACGCACGGGCACGGATCGTGGTACGGGCGCAGAGCCTGGCCTCCGGCCGGGAGTTGGTCTTTCCCGCCGCCGTGGTGGCGAACTGCGCCGGGCCTTGGGCGCCGCAGATTGGAGCCCTGGCCGGAGTAAAGGTCCCGGTGGTGCCCAGCGCCGGGGTCCTGGTGGCCCTGGAGGGGCGGCTGGCCAACAAAGTGATCAACCATCTGCATCCGCCGGGCGACGGCGACATCCTGGTGCCGCAACGGCAGATCTCCCTGGCGGGAACCACCTCGTGGGTGGCGGAAAGCCCCGACCAGGTGCCTGTGCCCAGGGATCATGTGGAGCGGCTGCGGGAGCTGGCCAGCCGCTTGGTACCGGCTGCCCGCTTTGCTCCCCTGCGCGCCGCGTATTCCGCCTGCCGTCCCTTGGTAGCCGACAATGTGGCTGCCGACGGACGCGAGATATCCCGGGGATTCCGGGTGTTCAACCATGGCCAGAGCGGGTTGTTCACCGTGGCGGGCGGAAAAACCGCCACCTCCCGGGCCATGGCGGAGTCCGCCGGCGACGCAATCTGTGCCTTTCTAGGCGTGGAGCGTCCATGCCGGACCCGCGTCACGCCGCTCGTCTCGTACCGGCGTTTCCGCGCCGATCCGTGGGAGGTGCAGGGCATTGGCAAGTGAAGCTGCCGCCGCCGCGGCGCGCACCCAACCCCTATGGCAGCTCCACGTCCTCATTCGTCGGCAAAAACCTGGCGCAGGCCGCCCCCCGTTCTGGCAGGCTTACCGGGTGCAGATGCGCCCGGACGCCACCATTCTGGATGTGCTGGAGGAAATCCAGCTGCATCACGATCCCACTCTGACCTACCGGCATTCCTGCCATCACGGGGCGTGCGGCACCTGTGCCCTGCGCATCAATGGGCGCGAACAGCTGGCCTGCCTCACCCGGGTGCAGGAATGCGGGCCGCGCATCCGGCTGGAGCCTCTGGCCGGGTTCCCGCTGCAATCAGATCTGGTGGTGGATTTCGCCGGGTTCTTTCGCCGCCTGGAAGACGCGGGCGCGCCTTTCCACCGCTGGATCACCGCTGCGCTGCCACCCGGCGACGCACCGGCGGACGCGTCGCCAGAAGGCCTGCTGGCCCTGCCCGATTGCATCGAATGCGGTGCCTGCATTTCCGCCTGTCCCATCGCCGCCACGGACCCCGGCTATGCGGGCCCGGCGGTGCTGAACGCAGCCTGGAATGCCGTCTGTGCCCCGGCTCCGCTTCAATCGGCCGACGGGATCAGCCCGGGCCAGGCCTGGCAGTATGCGGACAGCCCCCACGGTATCTGGCGGTGCCATGCGGCCCTGGACTGCAGCCATGTCTGCCCGCAGGGCCTGGATCCCGCCCGCTCCATCATGGCCCTGCGCAGACTGGCTCTGGGCGGGCCCCGCACGGCTCTGGCGCCGGCCGCGACGCCGGTACCTGCATCAGGGCTGGCCGCCGCCGGCACGCCGGAACGTGCGAGCAGGCCTGCGGAGGCTCCGTACCCGCGAAGCGGGAGACAGAAAGAGGAGGTGGGCAGCAGCCAGGTTCGCGGCTCCACCCGGGTGGGCGGCGTCGCCGCAGCGTGGCGGTGGTTCGACGTCCGGCGCCGCCCCTGGCCGCGGTGGGCCTTCGCGCTGAACCGGCTGACCGGCCTGATCCTGGCGTTCTATCTCCTGGTGCACCTGATGGTCCTGGGTTTGCTGCTGGCAGGGGCGCAGTCCTACGATGCCTTCGTACAGGCCATGGGCCATCCGGTGGCCAAGGTGCTGGACCTGGGCCTCTTCGCCGCCGTGGCCCTTCACATCCTGGCCGCGCTGCGGGCCGCCTGGACGGAATCCGGGCTCTGGCTGCGGCCTGCCGCAGGCCGGACCGGCACCGGTCCGGAGCTCCCGACGGAGCTCCCGGCCGTGCGCCCGGAGCTCTCCCGCGGCCAAACGGCGGCGCTCCGGGAAAGGACCGGCGGCGGCATCTGGGGCGGAAACGGCACCCTCTGGCTGGCCCAGGCCCTCACCGGCCTGATCCTGGCCGTGGTATTGGTTTGGCATCTCGTCGCCAATCATCCCGGCCTGGAACTCTTGAGATTCGCCCAGGTTCAGGCGCGGATGGGCCACGCAGCCGTGCTCGGCGCCGAGATCCTGCTCCTCCTGGCTGGAGTCTTCCATGCCGCAAACGGCCTGCGCAGCATCCTGCTGGATCTGGGCGCAGACCTTCCCGCCCCCGCCGGACCGCCGGAACGCGCCGAACGGCAGGCGACGAGGGGCCGGGCCATCCGGAGGATGCCGGTGCAGTGGCCTCTGTGGGCCCTGGCCGCCCTTCTGGCAGCCTGGGGCTTGTGGCTGACGATCCAGGTGTTTCGGTGAGGGGGCGGCCATGATTCCTTTCCAGATCCGGCCCGTGGACCGGAAAGACATCCCCCTGTTGAATCGCATGGATATGGGCTACCAGTCCGAAATCGGGCTGAAGGTCCAGCGGATCTCCTCAAGCCCGGCAGCCGTGACATACACGCTGCAGCCGGAACGGCTGCCGGAGCCGGCCATCCTGGATTACACGGATTGGGACTGGGCTGAAGTGGAGACGTTCATGGCGCATCTGCAGGCCGGCGGCGCCCTGGTGCTGGGAGCTTTTCCGGCCGGGGCCTTCCCTCCCACGGGGCTGCCCGCGGCACCCGCAGCGCCGGCCGTTGCTTCGGCCGCCGCCTACGGCCTGCTGGAGCTGGCCCTGGACGAGTGGAACGCCACGGCGCGCCTTTTCAGCCTCTACGTGCACCGGCCGGTCCGTGGACACGGAATCGGCTCCGCCCTTTTGGAACAGGCCCTGGCCTTCGCCCGGGAGCACGGGGCCCGAGCCGTATGGGCGGACACCCCCAGCACCAATTTTCCGGCCATCCAGTTCTATCTGGCCCGGGGATTTGCCATCTGTGGCCTCCATGACCACCTGTACAGCAATAGCAGCCTCTCCCGCCACGAGGTCGCCATCTATCTGTGCAAGGAGCTGTGAAAGACAGGCGGCCAGATCGCTCCCCTGGTGCAGCAGGGAGACCTCCCCTGCGTATTGAATAGTGACTTAAGACCAAATATCCTCCACCATTCTTGGCAGGAGGGATCCAGCCCATGGCAGCAACGGCAAAGCGGATCGGTGTCCTGACCGGCGGCGGCGACTCCAGCGGGATCCACGCGTTTCTCTGGCGGCTGCACCAAACCCTGCAGGAATCCGGTGCCACGCTCATTGGTTTTGAGCGCGGCTGGTGGGGAGTGGCCCATGGGAAATGGCATGAAATCCAGAAATCCGAACTGCGGCCCCTCATTTTCCAAAGCGGAACCATTCTCGGTACCTCCCGGACCAACCCCATGAAAGAGGGGTCCATGCCTCAAGTCCTGGACACCCTGGCTGCGGCGAAGATCGACGTCCTCATCGCCGCCGGCGGCGATGATACGCTCAGCGTGGCGGCGGAGCTTTCCCGGCAAGGGTTTCCGGCCATCGGCGTACCACAGACCATCGACAACGACGTCATCGGCAGCGAAACCTCCATTGGCTTTCCCACGGCGGTGCAGCGCGGGGTGGACATGGTGACCTCCTGCATCCCCAGCAACTGGGCGCACCGGCGCGACATGGTGGTGGAGGCCATGGGCCGCGAGGCCGGCTGGCTGGCCCTGCACATCGCCCTCGCCACCTTTGCGGACGTGCTGCTGCTGCCGGAATTGCCGTTCGATCTGGAGGCGGTGGCGGATGAAATCCGCCGCCGGGTCAGCGCCGGGCAACACTCTGTGCTGGTGGTGGCATCCGAGGGCGTGCAGGTGGAATCGGCGCGGCGCATCGCCCGCAGCGTCGACGCCTTTGGCAATGTGCCGCTGGAAGGTGTGGGCTACACTCTCGCCGAGCTGCTGGCCAAGGAAACCGGGCGCGAGCTGCGCGTCCAGGTGCTGGGGTACGCCCAGCGTGGCGGGCCGCCTACGGAACGCGAGCTGTGGCAGGACAATCTGTTTGCCCAGCGGGCGGCGCAGCTGGCTCTGGAAGGCCGGGGCGGACTCATGGTGGGGATCCAGCACGACCAAGTGGTGGAAGTACCCTTGCAGGAAGTGAGCAAGGGCGGGCGCCCCGTGACCCGGGAGTGGCTGGAGAAAGCGGCCAGTCTGGGGCTTCTCAAGCTGGCCCACGCCGGCCGGGCGGCTCACTAAGACCCCGGCTCCGCCAGGGCCGGTCACCAGGCGCCAGCTGCTTGCCGTCTTCAGGCAGGCCGGCGCCTCAACGCCTGGGCCAACGCCCGGATGTGCTCGGGCGTGGTCCCACAACAGCCGCCCACCAGCCGCACGCCGAGGTCCAAATAGTCCAGCATTTCCTCCGCGAACTGCTGCGGCGTCGTGGGGTAGACGGCCTTTCCGTCCACCAGCTGGGGCTTGCCGGCGTTAGGAAGGGCGGAGACAAACGGCCCGGGGCTGTCTCCGCCTGCTTTGGCGCCAGCCTGGTTCCGGTGGGCCACTTCCTTGGCCATGCGGGCCACGGCCAGCCGCATGCCGTCCCAATCGTCGCCGCAGTTGGCACCCACCCCGTGAGCTCCGGCTCGCAGCAATTCCTGGGCTGCCGCAGTGCCGTCCACGCCCATGAACGTCCGGCCTCCCGGTCCGAACGTCATCTGGGCCAGGATGACCGGCGCACCGGCCCGCCGTGCACCGCGCACGGCCGCCGCGGCCTCCTGCAGATCCGACATGGTCTCGATGAGGATCAAGTCGGCTCCGCCGTCCAGCAGCGCCTGGGCTTGCTGGTAAAATGCCTCCTCCGCCTCCTCCGGGTCCAAATCGCCCAGAGGCTGCAGCAGCTTGCCGGTGGGGCCCATGGAACCCGCCACCCATACGTCCTGCCCCACCGCCCGGCGGGCCAGACGGGCGGCGGCCTCGTTCAGGGCCGGGGCTTGTTCTGCCAAACCGGCTGCACCCAACTTGACCCGGTTGCCGCCAAAACTGTTGGTCTCCACCAACATGGCCCCGGCTTCCACATAAAGGCGATGCAACCTCCGGATGGCCGCGGGTGCCTCCAGGTTCAGCTTCTCTGCCGGTTCCCCGGGCTGCAGGTATCCCTCCGCCATAAGCCAGGTACCGGTGGCGCCGTCAGCCACCACAATCTGCCGTGCCAACGAGGCGAGTAAATCCGGGCGCATCGCTTTCCTCCGTCCCTTTCGGGGTCTCTGCCTCTGCTGCGCAGCCGGCAGAACTCCCCCTGTGAAGCGCAGGGCCCGTTCCGCCAGCTTCGGTTCCCTTTGGGCCTTGGCGGGGACCTAGGCCTGAGGCTGAGCCTCGGCGGAGGGCTGGACCCGGGCCTGCTGCGCCGCCATCTGGGCCAGCAGAGCGCGGGCCGCCATTTCCGGCCCCTTGCTTTCATAGCCCGGGATCCCCAGGCGGGTGCGCAACTGCCCCACAAAGACACCCCTGGCGAAGGCCGCCGTAAAGACTTGTTGCGCCAGCTTTTCGTGGAGCTCCGGGTACTGGACCGGCCCGAAAACGTTGGCGAAGTAATTCGTGACCACGCCGGTGGAGGTGGTGGTCCCTTTGGACATGGCCTTGCCTTCCCGAAACACCGCCAAAGCGCTCTGGACATCGGCAAAGCGCTCCAGGATGGGGTGGGACTCGTCCACTTCTTCGTAATTGTTGGCGTAGAGCAGATAGTCCACCGGGTATCCGTGCAAGACCTCATCCAACGTCGTAACCGGCAAGACGGCGCGGGCATTCGTCTTCTGCGGGCTCATGATGATGGCGCGGTCAATCTGGCTGAAGGCATATCCGGGCTGCAAGTCATCCAAGCGCACGAAGGCGCCGATCTCTGTGCCATATCCACGGATGGCGCCGCTGGCGTCGATCGCCAGGGATCCCATGTCATCGGCGATCACGCGCAGCTCCCCGATGTATTGCTCTCCCAGGATTCGCAGCGCCTCCAGGGATTCCGACTTGCCGGCGCCGGTATCGCCGATGAGCACGATGTTGCGCCCCACGCCGCTGCGCAGAACGATGCGGGTCATGGCGCCGTGGAAGGGCATACGGCCGAATCTCTGCATCATGATGACGTTGTGCAGGGTCAGAACCATCTTCTTCAGATAACCAAAATAACCGAAGCGGTCCTCCCCTGGCACGGCCGCCACCAGCCAGCCATGCTCATGATCCTCATGAAAGACCGTGGGCAGCTGGCCAAACCGCTGCATGGGCTGGGCGGGTGCCCCAAAAAGGTAGATCGCATGGGGGCCCTGGGCAATCTGCGCATCCCCGGCCAACTCGAACAGGTTGGCCAGCGAGCATCCCAGCCCCATGAAACGCTGGTGAAAGTAGACGAAAATCACCAGAGGCCCCACCAAAGCCGGATAGCAGAGCCATTCCTCCGGGCGCAGTTCCCAACCCTCCAGCGGGTTTTCCTCCACGCGGGTGAATTCCCCGGTCCGCTTGTTCATGGGCGGATCGATGATCAACGGCGGATTGATCAGGAGTTGCCGGATGAACGGGATCCGGCGCAGCGGTTCGTAGATCCCCCCCGGGCACACCCATTCCTTCGGCACGGCGATGATGCCCGTGTGAGCCCCGGCTGCCACCTGGCGATAGACGCGAGGATGGTCTCCGGTGATGTTCTCGCAGATGTCCCGGTAAGCGGCGCGCACCAGATCCGTCAGGCGCTCTACCGTGTCGTTGAAAGTCCGGTAAGGCCGCGCATCGGGCTGCCCGTTGGCCTGGCTTTCCGCATGAGATACCACAAAGCGGTCAAACCCACGCCAATAATCGTAGAGCTCCTCCACGAACCTGTGCAGCAGTTTGGGTCGCGCTGCAAACCGCTCCGCTCCCGGCACGATGCGGGCGGCTTGTTGGAGAGGAAAGACCGCCAGCGCCTGGAACAGGGCTACCAGGACGTCGATCTGCCGGTCCGGGTTCGCCGGCTGCTGCTCCGTGCCCTTGGGTGGCTGCTCCGTGCCCTCCGTGCCCTTGGGCTGCTGCTCGGTCTGCCGCGGCTGTGCAGCGTCGAAAAGCTCCAGGAGCGGAGATTCGTGCTTCTGGAGGTGGCGCAGAAAGTGCTCCACAACTTCGTAAAAGGGCTTGCTGGCCAAAAGCTCCTTGACTGTGTCGCAGACTTGGCCGCCGGTGTTCAGGATGACTTGGCGGGGCGCCCAGATCAGCCCATTCAACGACACAACCGGACTCCTCCATTCTCTCTTCTGCCTTCGCACTACTTCGCACTACGTAGATCACATGGATCATACGAGCCCTGCCAGGCTGGGCTCTCGATACCGCTATACTACTACCCGCGGCGGCGTCCTGCAACTGCCTTTCGGCCAAAGAGACTGTCCAGGGACCGCGGGGCGCGGCGCAGGACTCACCCGTCGCTCCGCACCTTGACAATCAGGCCCGACGCTGCTACGATTTTAATAAGGAAGGCGATGGAGCTCGCCCAACGTCCGGCTTGCAAGTCGGCTGATAGCTCCTACTCAGGCCTGTTCGGGCCGAGTAGGGGCTTTTTTGTTTGGCCGGAAGAGGAGGCAAACGAGCTTGGTGCGATTTTGTCCGCGGTGCTGGAAGGAGAATCCTCCCACAGCCGAAGTTTGCTGGAATTGCGGACTTGCCCTGGGGAAGCTGGAGGCCTCCCAGGCGGGCCCGTCGTGTGCTTCCATCCTTATGCGCGGCTCAACCGCTTCTGGCCACTGCGACACCGGCCAGGCGGCCGACGGACCGGCCAGGGGCGGCGTAAACCAAGCGACCGGTGATCCCGAACCCAGTTATGAGGAGAAGCTCCTGGACGCGCTGAACCATCATCCGGTCCCCGAAATCCGGGTGCGGGCGGCGTGGGTGCTCGGCGAAAAGCGGAGCAAGCATGCGGTGCCCGCTTTGTGCCGCATTCTGTTGCACGGCGGAGACCCCGCTCTCCAGCGGCAGGCCGCAGAATCCCTAGGCAGGATCGGTGCCACGGCGGCTACCCCTGCCCTGCTCCAGGCCGCCACCGCCGAGAACATGCCTCTGCCTGTGCGGGGGCAATCTGTCCGGGCTCTGGCGGAGATCGGTGACCAGCGCTCTCTCCTGGCTCTGGTGCCCTTACTACAGGCGCGCAGCGCGTTCTTGCGTCGGGAGGCACAGCAGGCCCTGAACAGGCTCGGGATCAGCGGCAAGGCGGCGGAGAGGCCCGGTGGCACGGGACAGCAGAGCGCCTCCGCCAGAGTGCGGGGCGGGCATATCGGATCTGAGAGACGAGGAGCTGAAAGGCGGGGAGGCTGGGTCAGATGAAAGAGGCGAACCGAGACGCGCCTGCGGTTTCCGGTGCGCACCTGGACATCAGTAGCTGGGAGGTCATGGATGCGTTTCAACAGCGCGAGGCTTGCCCGTTTTGCGCCCTGAAGGCCAGCTTGGAAGAGGACTTTGTGGCCCACTATTATGATGAAATGGTCATGGACGACGCCTACCAGGGGCGCATTCTGGATCAGGGGCTTTGCCGGGAGCACTTGACTCGTCTGGAGAGGTACCCCGACCGGTTGGGGTTGGCCTTAACCTTGCAAACCCTGCTGAAGCGTTCCCAGCAGTTGCTGGCAACGCGCAATCTAGCGGCTGTTTCCCAGGTGGACACCTGTCCGGCATGCCAATGGGTGGAACAGGAACTCCAACGCTTCCTGCTCACAGCGGCGGAGCTGTTCGGCCAAAATCCAGGATTTACAGCCGTCTTCCAGCAGGCGCAGCCCATGTGCCTGGCGCATCTTTCCGCCTTTGCGCAGGTGGCCCAGGCACACCTTCGTCCTCCGCGCCGGCAACAGCTCCTGACAGCTCTGGCGAACAAGGAACGCGCGGTCTTGGCAGAGATCAGCCAGGGTGTCGAGGCGTTCATCCGTTCGTATGATTACCGGCAGCGGAGGCAACCGGTAGATCCCAAGGCGGTCGCGGCCGTGGCGAAGGCTTTGAACCTGTTACGCGGATCGTTGGCGTCAAGGGGGAATCACGCATGACCAGTACCCCGTTGGCCTGGCTGCGCCGGATCCTGCAAGGCGCAGCGACAAACGCGGGGGCAATGGGTGAGAGCCCGGCCTCTGGACCTTCACCGCGCCCGCCGTTCGGCGGGCCACCGGCACCCCCTGCGCCGAGCACTCCTTTCCCTCCTGGTTCCCTAGAGGAAACTCTTAGCGCGGAAAACCGCGCTCTCAGGGAGCTGAACGAGAAGCTTCACACCGAGAACGACTTGCTTCGGGGGCAGATCGCCACCTTGAAAACACGCCTCATCGAAAGCGAAGCGGCGTATGCGTCCCTGCGCTTCAAGTACTACGAAGCCTTGCGCGATCTGCAGCAATGGGAACGCAGCACGGGGGCTGTCCACAACGAAAACAAGGCGCTCAAGGAGGAACTGGCCGAAATGCGCAAGCGGGCCGGAAGTGCCGCAACGAAGTGAAATGCGAAGGCCATGGCGCTGCCCGCAAGCGTGATTGCTGGTGCCTTGTGGAACCGTATTTCGCCTGCGGCCCCGTTCGCCTTCGGCGCAATGCTGGCAGCCCCGGCATTCGCCGGGCTGTACCTGCTTCCCCAGGGGAGGATCGCCAGTCCCCTTGACAGCGCGGATCGGGGCCGGTAGAATTGGAGTCACATACGGCGGTGGAGCTCGCCTTACGCCGGGTTGCGTCACGGGCAATCGGCCGATAGCTCCTACTCAGATCCGACACGGGGACTTGAGTAGGGGCTTTTTCTTTGCCGGCCCTAGCAGCGACGTACCGGTCCTTGCGGCCGCTTGGAAGCCTCGAATACGGTCCCCCATGTAAACGGGAGGCTTTCTATGAACACCTGGCTGATGGCCGTCGCCTGGATGGGCGTGGCTCTGGCCGCAGGGCTCGGCTCTGTGGGGCTCGGCGTATCCGTATCGCTGGTCGAAATTGCCGCCGGATTCACGGCCGGCAACTTCTTAGGCCTGCACACGGCGCCCTGGATCGACTTTCTAGCAGGGCTCGGAAGCGTCCTGCTGACCTTCCTGGCCGGCGCAGACATTGATCCCGGCGTACTCCGCTCCAAGCTCAAAGAGTCCCTGAGCATCGGCCTACTCTCGTTCTTGCTTCCGTTCCTCGCTGCGTTCCTATACACCTACTACGCGGCCGGATGGAACCTGCGTGCCGCCGAGTTAGCCGGCGTGGCGCTGTCCACCACGTCAGTGGCGGTGGTCTATGCCGTCATGGTGGAGACAGGCCTGAACAGCACTGAACTGGGGAAAGTGATCCTGGCGGCTTGCTTTATCACCGATCTGGGAACCGTCCTGGCCCTCGGGTTGTTCTTCGCGACCTTCAACAAGTGGATGTTCCTGTTTGTGGCGGTGGCCGCCGGGGCGCTGGCTCTGCTGCCCAAGGGCGGGCGCTGGTTTTTCCGGGTTTTCGGCGGCAAAGTCAGCGAGCTAGAGATCAAATTCATTCTAGTGATTCTCTTTGGCCTGGGTGGACTGGCCTCCATGAGCAACAGCGAAGCCGTCCTGCCCGCGTACCTGGTGGGACTAGCCCTGGCTGGGACCTTGTTGGATCGGCGGGAACTGATGCAGCGCCTCCGGTCTGCCACTTTCGCCCTCCTCACCCCCTTCTATTTCATCAAGGCGGGGCTGTTCGTCACCCCAGGAGGACTGATCGCCGGTGCCGCCCTCATCGGCGTTCTGTTGCTGGTCAAAATGGCCAGCAAGTTTGTGGGCGTCTGGCCATTGACCGCTGCTTATCACTTCGGCCCCCGCAACGGCATGTACACCACCTTGCTGATGTCTACCGGGCTGACGTTCGGCACCATCTCCTCCATGTTCGGGCTGACGCACGGCATCATCACTCAAGGCCAGTATAGCGTGCTCGTGACTGTGGTGATCCTGAGCGCCATCGTTCCGACACTGATCGCCCAGACCTACTTCCGCCCGGCGCTGCACCAGGCCTCATTGCCTGTGGGGAGGCTCGGCGGAGCCACGGCAGACCCGAAGGAAGCAGAGAACAAACCCGCCGAGGTGGTAACGTCCGCTGTCCGTGAGGCTAAGACAGAAGCCGGAGGGAGGTGAAATCCATGTTTCGCCGCATCTTGGTTCCGTTCGATGGCTCATCGTACGCCCTGCGTGCCTTGACTGTGGCCCTGGACCTGGCCAAGGCCGCAGACGGTACGGTGACAGCGGAAGAGCGCAGTGTGGCTCCGGCCTGGCCCTGCACCAATGGGCGTACCACCGGCCTCAGCCCGGCGCATCCGCGGCTGCAGCTGCACAAGCCGGGCATGGAAGGCCCTGGCCGATCTGGATCGGCCCGGAGTTCTTTCGATCCTGGCTTCCGTGAGGAACTCATGCTGTCGGGGGGTGCCACGATCATGCCTGGCTGTTGCAGAAGACATGATCCGCCCGTGTGCTTTGGCAGATCCGCAGGCGTTCTGGCACCGTGCCGGAGGAGGCCTGGGTCCCATGACCTTTAATTCGGTCATCGCACGGCTTGCGTAACGACAAACGGCCAGCGAATCCCCAAGGCTGATCCTGCTCGCAGGCGGGCCAGGACCACAGCGCGGGACGCCGCGGCGAGGGCGGCCTGCGCTTTCTGGACGTTTAAGGCTGCCCAGCGCACATCCAGGTCCGTCACCAGCCCGGCTTTCAGGCGCGCGCTGGCGCTGCGGGCCGATTCGTCGGCGCGGGCCAGTGCGGCCCGGGCGCTTTCTTCCTGGCGCAGGGCCAGATCCAGGTCATCCTGGGCCGTCTGCACTTTCGCAAGAATCTGCTCTTCCAGTGCTTCGCGGTCAGCCTTGGCCTTCTCCAGGGCCAGGCGCGCCCTTTCCGTCTGCGCAGCTTGAACCGGGTCGCTCAAGGTGCGTCCCACCACAGCCCCCACGGACCAACCTGTCTGAAGGGGCGCCCCTGCGCCCGGTCCGTCAGGGTCGGTGGCGGAAGCGGAGGCGAACAGACTGCCGAACCAGGGATTACGGGACGTGTCCAGATCGGCCTGGGTGTGGGATTCGCGTAGTTTGGCGCTTTGCCAGGCAGATTGGCGCTGGCAGATCTGCGCCAGCAGATCCGGATCCGTCCCGGACGCGATCCGCGCCAGCGGCGCAAGCTCCTGTTCCCAGCCAGCGGGCAGAGGCAGGCCGGAATCCAGAGGCAGGGATAGCAAGGCCAGGGGCGATCCCAAGTCGGAGCCCGCTGTCCGCAGGCCTGCGGCGTCCGCCAGATCGCGGGCCGCGGCCAGCGCCGTTTTCTCAGCCAGGTACTGGTCCTGCTCCGCCGCCCGCCACTGCTCCTGAGCCTGCACCACGTCGCTGTACGGGCCCGCCCCCTGCTGGTACCGCTTCTGCGCCGCCTCGTACGCCTGCTGTCGCAGGGACGTCTCTTCCTGCGCCAGGGCCAACTGGTCGCGGGCCTTTTGCAGGGCGAAAAAACGGCCCACGATTTCCACCAGAGCCTGGTTCTCCGCCTCAGCCCGGACAGATTCCGCCAACGTCAACCAGCGCTGGGCCCGTTCCAGATCCCTGCCAGGGGCAGCCTGGAACAGAGGGTACTCCAGCTTCAGCTCCAAGGCGGTACTCACGGGACGCTGGGAGCCGGCCGCCAGGGGGCCCAACGCTGAAGGGGCCGGCGTAGACGTCCCCAGCCCGCCCCCGGGCCCGCCGCTGTCTGACATGCCGCCAGGCGCCGCAGTGGAGAGAAGCGTTCCTGTCGCGACGCCGGTGCTGGCACTCCCCTTCAGCTGCAGGCCCCAGGGCAGTTGGAGAGAGGCTTGCAGCGCGGGGGTCAAAGATGCATACGGCTCCAGCGGTTCCTGCCCGGTCTGGCTGGCGGCAAGACTGGCAGACGTTTTGAGGCCGACGGCCGCAGTCGCCGCCTGGTAATCGACCAATGCCAGCTGGTACTGGTGCCGGGCCTCCAAAACCGCGGGGGCATGGGCGCTGCCCCAGTCCAGGACGGCTGCCAACGTCACGGGCCTTTCTGCAGCGGCTCCCGCCTGCCGCTCCGCACTCTCCGCCCACTCCGGCCGCAGCAGCCCGGAGCTGGCGGTCAGGAGAGCCGCTGCAGCCCAGAATGCCACCCTAGCTATCCGCCGTGTTAAAGTCGCACTGTTCAATGCCGTTCGCCTCCTCTTTCGGCCCCAGCCGCACCAGCGGCGTCGGCCGTCCCTTCTGCCCCCGCTGCACCCGTGGAAGAGCCAGCCCCACCGGTGGCCGGAGCTCCTGCTCCGGTGGGCACCCAGCCCAAGGCCTGCCAAAACTGGGCCCGGGCCAGGTTGTAATCCCACACCGCACCGGCAGCGTCCAGCTGGGCTTGAGCCAATGCTCCTTCAGCTGCCAAGACGTCCAGCAGGCTGCCCATGCCGCTCTCCTGGCGGGCGCGCTCGATCTTTTCCGCCGACTGTGCCCGCACCAACGCCCGCCGGGTCTGCTCCACCTTGTGGGCCGCCTGATGCAGCTGCAGAAAAGCCTGCCGGACCTCGTTCTCAGCCTTTTGACGGGCGGAGATCTCCTGCAACTGCGCCTTTTGCAACGCCAAGCGGGCTTTTTCCGTTTCCTGCCGGGGCGTGTAATCATTGTCCGCGACCTTCAGGTCCGCCTGGGCCGCCCGCACGTTCCGCACCGCCTGCTGCACGTCGCTGCGCTGGCTCAAGGCCGTGGCTACAGCCTTCTCCACGGAGAGTTCCTCCGGTTTGCCCGGGGCTTCATAAGGAAAGCGGCCCGACAGAACCAGGGGTGCAGGCTGTACCTGCGCCTGCGATCTCGGCGCCTCCTTTGACTGCTGGCCGCCCTTCGCCGGCGCCTGCGTCTGCCCACCCAGCATTTGCTGCAGCTTCCACTCCTCCAGGGCCGTGGCTGCACGGGCATCCTGGACTCGCTGCTGGTTATCCGCCAGCTGATCTGCGACCTCCTGATAGTCCTGGCGCGAGATCAGGCCCGCCTGCCATTTGGCCTTGGCCACGTTCTCTTGCCGCTGCATCCGGGCATAGGCCTGCTCCTGGATGGCCTGCAGCTCCCGGGCGCGCAGCACCGCGTAGTACTGCTCCTGGGCGCGGATGGCCACCTGTTGCCGGGCGGCGGCCAGGCTGTCCCGCGCAGTCTGCAGGGCTGCTTCCGCCTGGCGCAGAACCTTGCGTGAGCCTCCCTGCTCGACCTCCACCCGGGCGGCGGTGACATCCATTTCCGCCAACTGCACGTCCAATTCCGCCAACTGCACCGAGACGGAAGCGGCTAGGGCCTGCTGAATGGCATCCGCCAGGGATAAGCCCGGCGCTGCCTTGGGGGCGGCGCCGCCTGCCCCGGCTGCCACCGGGACCTGGGCTTCCTGGGCCAAGGCCGCTCCGGCGCCGAATGACCAAGCCGCGATGACCACCGCCAGGCAGGCAATGGCCACCACCGCGCACCGGGTGCTACCACCCCCGCAGTGCCGGCTGGCCCGCGTCCAGTCTTCACGGTTCCCGTCGCTCCCTACAATGATCCTGCGCAAAGGCTATTCCTCCCATCACACTGCGACGGAGACCGGCTGGAAGCGCTGCGCCACCGGCCCATCCTGAATGATGGTTCCGTCCTTCAGCTGCAGGAGGCGCTTGCCATAGCCGCCAATACGGGCGTCGTGGGTCACCACCACCACGGTCATGCCCTGATCGTTCAGTTGGCAAAGCAACTTCATGATCTCCTCGCCCTGGGCGGACGGCAGATTGCCGGTGGGCTCGTCCGCCAGGATCAACGACGGGTCATTGGCCAAAGCCCGGGCGATGGCCACCCGCTGCTGCTCACCGCCCGACATCTGGGTGGGCAGATGGTGGATCCGGTCTGCCAGTCCGAACTGCGCCAGGAGCTCCCGCGCCCGCGAGCGCCGGATCTTGCCCGCAACGCCGGCGTAGATCATGGGCACCATGACGTTTTCCTCCGCCGTCAATTCCGGGAACAGGTTGTAGCTTTGAAATACAAAGCCGAAGTGCTGGTTGCGCACGCGCGACAGCTCTTTATCATTGACCTTGGTAACATCCACGCCTTCCAGCAGATACTGGCCGGCAGAGGGACGATCCAGTGCGCCCAGCACGTTCAGCAGGGTGGTCTTTCCGGACCCGCTGGGTCCCATGATCACCACGAACTCGCCCCGCTGGATACGGAGATTCACGTCATGCAGGGCCACCACCGGGACCTTGCCGGCATAGTAGACCTTGCCGATCTCGACCAGCTCGATCAAAGGCAGCGGGTTGCTGTTGCTCATTTGTAGGGCACGCCTCCCTCGGGTGCAAGTTGGATTTCCTTGCGATCCACGAATTCATCGTAGTCGCTGTAAATGATGACTTCCCCCTTGCTCAGGCCCGACAGCACCTCCACGTAATCCCCGTCGATGAGGCCGTACGAGACCTGGCGGCGGTGGGCGCGGCGTCCATCGGGGCTGACCACATAGACGAACCTGCTTTGGCCGCTGGTCAAGTACGGGCCGCGCGGCAGAGCCGGAGCGTCCCGCTTCTCCCCCACCTGGATCTCTATGCCCACGGCGGTGTTGGGCCGCAACGTGGCCGGGACCCCCTGGGGGATCTTTAGAACAACCTCCACCGTGGACCCTTGTGAATTGCCGGTAGCCTGCGGTGCCACCTCACTGACCACGGCGGCGTAAGCCGCGCTTCCCACCCGGATGGTGGCCGGCTGGCCCACTGCCACGCTGCCGGCGTCCTGGGCATCCACACTGGCCTTGATCTGCTGGTGGGCCACATCGGCCACGATGGCCAGGCTGTCGCCCGGATTCACCCGCAATCTGGGACGGGCTTGGACCTCCAGAACCCGTCCGGCGATGGGGGAGCACACGGTCAACTCAGTCAGCTGCCTGCGGGCCAGCTCCAGATCCTGCTGGGCGCCCTGCACTCTGCGGTCTGCGTCCTGTCGGGCCAGGGTCCGGGTCGCGCGGGATTGCTGCAGCGCCTGGCGCGCCGCCTCCACATCCCGCTTCGCCTTGGCCACGGCATCCCGGGCGTCCACAAGCTCCTGCCGGGAGGCTCCGCCCAGGGTATAGAGACGCTCGATCCCGGGCAGCCGGGCCTGGGCCTTGGCCAGGGTATCCTGGGCCGCCTCCAGCGCCTGGCTCAGCTTCTGCTCCTCAGTCTGGGCCGCCAGCGCTCCCTGGTCCCGGTCGGAACGGCTCTGCTGCAGAGCCCGTTCCGCCTGCAGGACCTGTTTTTCCAGGTCCGCGGACGCCAATTGCACCAGCACCTGGCCTTCCTGGACATCCTGGCCGGGCTGCACCCGCACCGTATCCACCTCGGCGATGGCGGGCGCCCGCACGGTAAACTGCTGGCCGGGGACCAAGGTTCCGTTGCCATTGACCAGCTGGCGGAAATTGCGCGCCTCCACCCGGGCTGTCTGGTAGCTGCGCAGCAAATAGGGCTTTTCTTGCAGGCGATAGACGGCGAAGTAGTAGGCCACACCGCCCATCACCAGCAGGACCGCCAGCAGGTAGAGGATGAAGCGCCCCTGTTGGCTCAGCAGCGGCGCCCGTGCCCCCCGTAGGGCCAGCGTGCCTCCCCCGGATGGCCCTGGGCTCCCCGTGCCCCGGGTGAAAATCGGTCGGTTGTAGTGTCCGCCGGCGTCTTGTCCACTGGCATTGCCTGCACCTGCGTTCTGTAGATCCCGGTTCTCCTCACCCATGCGGTACCGTCCTCCTTCAGCCCTCGCGGAACGCCTCGACCGGGGAAATGGCCGCGGCTCGTCGGGCCGGGTACAGGCCGAACAGCATCCCCAGGACCACGGCGATGGCCAGTGCAATCAGGGCCGCGCCGGGATCCAACAGCGGAGCTTTCACTTCTCCGACCACCGACTGGACGGGGCTGAACGTGGTCAAGGCCAGGCGGGCCAGAGGCAGGGCCGCCAACAGCCCGATCAGGCCGCCCAGGAACGCCAGCAGACCCGATTCCGCCAGCACTCCGCGCAGCACGCGCCCCCGGGTGGCTCCCAAGGCCCGCTTCAGCCCAAACTCGCGGGTTCGCTCCACAATGCCCACCATGGACACGCTCAGGATGCTGATACTGCTGACCACCAAGGCCAGGAAGGCCAGCACCCCCAGGAAGATCCCTTGGACATCGATGGCTTGCATGAGCCATTTGGCTTGGTCCGAAGCTTTCTCGAAAATAAACCCGGCACCTTGGTCAAGCCTGTTCTGCAGCCTCTGATGCAACAACACGTCCACGTCGCGGCGGGCATCCGCGGCCTTGCCCGGCAACGCCCGCAGGCGAATGCGGCTGAAGGAGAAGCCCGGCCCTTCCGACCCTGGGCTGCTGGCAGATTGGCCCGGCCCCGCCAGCACCGCGCCGCCGGCCGTCGGCCTGGGCAGGGCGCCGCCATAGGGGACCAGCACGTAGTCCGCACCGCCCAAAAGGGCGTCCGCCAGACCCGTCCTGCCTGCAGCCTCAAAGACCCCGATGACCCGAAAGGACGCCCGGGGAGCCTGGGGTGCCGTCTCCGCCGCCGCCGGCGGCACAACGGGGCCGGCAATGACCACCTCCTGGCCCACGGGATTGGCCTTGCCGAACAACGCCTTGGCCACGGAAGAGGCCAGGACCGCCACCCGGTTGCCCTGCGCCTGGTCCGCCGGGGTGAAGAAACTCCCGGCCGTAAGTTTCAAGCCTGCCACCTGTGCATAGTCCGCCCCGACCTCGGCGATGGAACGGACCACATAGTCCCGTCCCCCGACCGCCAGGCGGACCACCTGCTGCGGCTGGTAGGGGCTGGCAGCCAGCACGCTGCCGCGGGCCGCATTCTTGAGCCAGTTCACGTCGTCCATCCGAAAGAGGGGCTGCTCCGAACGGCTCTTGATCATGCCGCCGGGCCAGGTCTCCTGCTTGCCTGCCGTCACGGTCCACACGTCCTGGCCCAGGCTGTTCACCACCTGCTGGACCATTTGCCTCGAGATGAACAAGGTCGAGAGAGCAGAAGCCATCACCGCCACACCCAGGGCCACTTGCAGAAGAGTGACCAATGTGCGGGCCGGCCTGCGCCACAAGGACCGCCAAGCCTGGCGAATTTGTTCCATCGCTGCCGTCCTCCTCATTGCACCCGTAATGCCGCGGCCGGATCGATGCGCGAGGCCTGCATGGCCGGGACCAGGCCGAATAT